>NZ_VRSV01000002.1:1053905-1405207 GCF_008017415.1 Microbacterium hatanonis
TCGGCGCCGCGCTCGGGTTCGTCATCGGCGTCGGGCTGTCGCTCGGCGGAGCGCTGCTCGCGGTGCAGATGATGGACCTCGTGCTGGTCGACGACGTCACGACGCTGCTGCAGCCGCTCCTGGCACTCCCCGTCGTGGTCGTCGCCCTGACGACCTGGGGAGCCGCGTGGGCCGGATCGCGCCGCGTGCTGACCGTGACGCCCCTGCAGGCGCTCGGCGGCTCGGTGGAGCCGACCCGTGAGACGGTGGCGCGCCGGAGCGGCCGCAACATCACCGCCCTGGTGCTGTTCGTGATCGGCGGGGGGATGCTCGCCCTGGGCATCGCGGTGGGTCTCGTCACGCCGCTGGGCGTCGCGATCTCGTTCCTCGGCGGCATCTTCTCGTTCACGGCGCTCGCCCTCGGGGCGACCCTCGTCATGCCGCCGGTCCTTCGGCTGGTCGGCCGCCTCTTCGGTCGCTCGGCGACGGCGCGACTCGCGGCGGAGAACGCCCTGCGCTATCCGGAGCGCTCGTCGCGGATGGCGATCGGAGTCGTCATGGGAGTGACGCTCGTGACGATGTTCGCCGTCGCCCTCGAGACGGTCAAAGCCGTTCTCACGGCATCCAGCGGAGGAGAGCTCGACCCCGGGATGGCGACCCTCATCGACTCCTTCTCGGCCATCATGATGACGCTCGTCGCGGTGAGCGCGGTGATCGCCGGCGTGGGGCTGGTCAACCTCCTCACCATCGGAGTGGTGCAGCGCCGACGCGAGCTCGGGCTGCTCCGGGCGCTGGGGATGTCGAACGCGCAGGTGCGTCGCATGGTGCTGCTCGAAGCCGCGCACGTCACGATCGCCGCCCTCACGACGGGGCTGGTGCTCGGCATCGCCTACGGCTGGGCGGGCGCGCAGTCGGTGCTCGGCTCGGTGCGCTTCCCGCCGGCGTGGCTCTCGCCGACGTTCGTTCCTCCGGCGGTGCCGCTGTGGCCCGTGGTCGCCGTGGTCGTCGCCACGGCGGTGCTCACCCTGGTGGCCGCGGTCGTACCGACCCGCCTCGCCACGCGCGTCGCCCCCGTCGCCGCGCTCGCCGATTAGCAGCATCCGCTGAACACATTCGTGCTCGAGTCCACACCTCCGCGCAGCCGTGGGGTGTGGATTCGCGCTGTACGGGGTGGAGTGGATGCTGCGCACCCCGCGCGGTCGGGACGAGCGGGTCAGGCCCCGGGCTCGGGGTCGTGGGCCCAGGTCGGGGCGAGGGCGCGCAGGCGCGCCGCGCGCCACTGCCACGCCGCCCAGAGCGTCGGCCAGAGGAGCGGCGCGGCGCGGCCGCCGATCACCAGGCGATCGCGCCACAGGGTGCGCGTCGGATCTCCGGGGGCGGGCGAGACGGCCATCTGGTGGTCCCACACGTCGAGGGCGGCGAGGGGGCCGGTGAGCGGCATGCCGCTGTCGCGGAAGATGCGCACGCGGGCGCCCGCCGCATCCGTCGTCTCGCGGTCCGACACCGAGATGAGCTGACTGCCGACGGGCACGATCCCGGCGACGCTCAGGCTCACCGGGGCGTCGGTGCCCGTCTCGAAGGAGGTCGGCGGATCGGCCAGCGGCGCCATCTGCATCAGCGGCCCGTAGAGCTCGGCGACCGCCGTCGGGGAGTGGAGGGCGCGCCACGCCGCATCCGCGTCGCAGTCGATGACGAGCTTCAGGAGGATGCGCATGCCTCATCCTCTCTCAGCGGCGACCGCCGGGGCGCCTCAGCGCGGAGTTCGTGCGGCGAGCCGTTCGGCGGAGCTGATCTCGCGCCTGGTCCAGGTGAAGAGGTACCGCAGATCGAAACGCGGCGCGCACTTCGAGCACGACGTCGCCCGCGGCGCGCGGCGGTGGCGGTACGCGACGTGCCCCGCGGGGCAGACGCCCACCCAGGGCGCGAGCTCGACGGCGGTCTCGCCGCGGTGCGTGGTGCCGCCGACGTAGCCGAGATCACGGGCGATCGCCTTCCAGCGAGGGCCGTGGCCGGCACCCGGGCCGGCGATCGCGTGGGCGACCTCGTGGAGCAGGGTCTGATGGTTCTCTTCGTCGTCGTGCCGCGCCGAGAGGTAGCGCGAGACGGTGATGCGCTTGCGCCGGAAGTCGCAGACCCCCGCGCGCAGCTTCGCGTTGTCGAAGCCGAACGACCACGAGGCATCGAGGTGGAGGGCGAGAAGCGCCTCAGCCCAGGTGCGAACGCGCTGCGGTTCGGTCATGCTCGCGACGATAGAACGTACGTCCGACACTCGGCCATCGGGGTCAGCTGGCGACGGTGGTCCGAGCGCGTCGTCGGTCGGCGGCGTCGATCGCGAGCAGGGTCGCCTCCAGCTGCTCGTCGGTGGCCCCGGCGTCCTGGCGGAGGAACAGCGCGCGCTTGAAGTCGGTACGCGCCGACTCGTAGTCCTCGCCGTCGTAGGAGGTCTTGCCGCGGTGCTGGTAGGCGAACGCCGCGATGCCCGACCAGCGCTGCCCTTCGGCCTCCTCGGCGCAGGCGGTGAGCTCCTGCAGCGCGGCGGCGAACGCTCCGCGGTTCTGCAGAACGGTCGCGTGAAGGATGCGGGCACGGAGGAGGTCTTTGCGGGTGCCGCCCATGCGGGCCACGCGCACCGACTGGTCGGAGACCACCAGTGCCTCGTCGAGTCGGTCGAGCACCTTCAGCAGCCACACGCGCTCGAGGAGCGCGGGGAGGCTGCGCTGTGCGCCGATCTCTTCGAGACGCTCACGGCATTCCTCGAGATCGACGATCTCGCGAAGCGTGTCGGGGTCGTACCCGTGGATGTAGCTCACTCGCGACTCCTTCCGCCCGTGCCGGCCACTCCGCAAGTCTGCGGCACGTCGTCGGGTGCCCCGTCCAGGCGCGCCGATCTCACCGGTCGAACAGCGACGGCAGAGGCTTCGGAGACGCGGTGGCGTCACCGTCGGTCGCCGGTCGAGCACCGCGGATGAACTCGTCGATCTCGGCGCCCTGGGCCACCTTCGCGGGGTGCGGTCCCGCCGCCATCAGCCTCGGCAGCCACTCGACCGGGAGGGGGGAGGCGGATGCCACGACCACCAGATTGCCGAATCGGCGGCCCTTGAGCACCTGCACCTCGGCGAGCACGACGACGTGCTCCAGCACTTCCCGGACGGTCGCGACCTGTCGACGGGCGAAGGCGAGCCCCGCCCCGTCGGCCACGTTCACGAGCATCACCCCGTCGGGGGCGAGGAGGCGCGCAGCATCCCGGTAGAACTCCACGGTGGTGAGGTGCGCGGGGGTCTGCGCCCCGGCGTAGACGTCGGAGACCAGCAGATCGACCGCGCCGGTCAGCCCCGCCGGCAGCTTCGCGGTGACCGCGCGGGCATCGCCGATGCGCACCCTCAGCGAGGCGTTCCGCGGCAGGGGGAGGTGCGTGCGCACGAGATCGATGAGCGGCTGTTCGAGCTCGACCACCTGCTGGCGCGACCCCGGGCGCGTGGCCTCGACGTACCGCGGGATCGTCAGGGCGCCCGCGCCGAGGTGCACGGCGGTGAGCGGCTGCCCCGGCATGCGGAGCCGATCGATGACCGCGCCCATGCGTGCCACGTACTCGAAATGCAGGTGCGTCGGGTCGTCGAGGTCGACGTGCGACTGCGGCGTCCCGTCGACGTCGAGCTCGTATCCGGAGGTGTACGCGGAGGGCAGGACGCGCGCGATCGTGCCGTCGCCCAGGCGCACGCGACCGAGCTCGTCGTTCTCGATCCGCGCCCTGGCCACGCTCCCACGCTAGTCCGCTCGCACGAAACACGATCGATACACAAGGGCAATCCGACTGCCGTGCGTACCCGGGTACGGTCGTCAGATCGGTTGAACCCGGCTGGCACGACGACGTGACCGCGTCATCGTCCCGCCCCATTCCCCACAACGGAAGGTGCACAGCACATGGCCCACACGATGAGACGACGGATTCTGACGGGAGCCGCCGCGATCGCGATCGGTACCCTCGCACTCTCCGCCTGCACGAGCCAGCGCGACGACGACGGCGGCACGACCACGGAGGGCGACGTCGACTCGACCTTCATCTTCGGGGCGTCGGGCGAGCCCTCGAGCCTCGACCCCGCCTTCGCGAACGACGGCGAATCGTTCCGGGTCTCGCGGCAGATCTTCGAAGGACTCGTCGGTGTCGAGCCCGGCACCGCGGACCCGGCTCCCCTCCTGGCCGAGAGCTGGGACGTCGCGGACGACGGCCTGTCGTACACGTTCCAGCTGAAGGAGGGCGTGACCTTCCACGACGGCACCGAGTTCAACGCCGACGCCGTCTGCTTCAACTTCGACCGGCAGAACAACTTCACCGGCCTCGCCCAGAGCGAGAGTCTCTCGTACTACTGGGGCAAGCTGATGCGCGGCTATGCCGACACCGGCACCTCGATCTACGGCGGCTGCGAAGCATCCAGCCCCTCCGAGGTGACGATCTCGCTCACCCAGCCCTACGCGGGCTTCATCCCCGCGCTCTCGCTCCCCGCGTTCGCGATCCAGAGTCCGACGGCCCTCGACGAGTACGACGCCGACAACGTCGGCGGAACCGAAGAGGCGCCGACGCAGAGCGAGTACGCCACCTCCCACCCGACCGGCACCGGACCGTTCCAGTTCGACTCGGCGGCGCCCGGTGAGCAGACCACCGTCACCGCCTACCCGGAGTACTGGGGCGAGCAGGGGCAGGTGCAGGAAGTCATCTTCCGAGTGATCGGCGACACCACTGCCCGGCGCCAGGCCCTCGAGTCGGGATCGATCGACGGCTACGACCTCGTCGCCCCCGCCGACCTCGGCGCGCTCGAGGACGCCGGCTACACGCTGGTCAACCGCGACCCGTTCAACATCCTCTACCTCGCGATGAACCAGGCCGACCCCGCGCTCGCAGACATCCGCGTGCGTCAGGCGATCACCCAGGCCATCGACAAGGAGCAGCTGGTCACCCAGGTGCTGCCGGAGGGCACGACCGTCGCCAGCCAGTTCATGCCCGACAGCGTGATCGGCTTCAACGACGCCGTGACGACCTACGACTACGACCCCGATGCGGCCATCGCGCTCCTCGCCGATGCCGGGTTCACCGAGGCCAACCCGCTCACGCTGACCTTCAACTACCCGGTCAACATCTCGCGGCCGTACATGCCGAACCCGGAGCAGATCTTCACGAACCTGCAGTCGCAGCTGTCGGCGGTCGGCATCGTGCTCAACCCGGTCTCGAACGAGTGGGGCGAGTACCTCGACCTCATCCAGGGCGGCTCCGACCACGGCATCCACCTGCTGGGCTGGACCGGCGACTACAACGACCCCGACAACTTCGTGGGCACGTTCTTCGGCGCCCAGGGCAACGAGTGGGGCTTCGACAACGCCGAGCTGTTCTCGGCGCTGACCGCGGCGCGCGGTCTCGCCACCGAGGAGGAGCAGGCTCCCGCGTACGAGGCGATCAACGAGCAGATCGCCCAGTTCATCCCGGGCGTCCCGCTGGCCAACCCCGTCCCGACGCTCGCGTTCGACCAGCGTGTGACGTCGTACCCGGCGAGCCCGGTGCAGGACGAGGTCTACAACATGATCGAGCTGTCCGAGTGATGTGACGGATGCTGCGCGCCCGGTCCGATGCGTCGGCCGGGCGCGCAGCATCCACGTTCCGTAATCGCATCGACCCGGGAGTGCCCCCGTGCTTCGCACCATCGGCAGGAGACTCCTCCTGCTCGTCCCGACCCTGATCGGGCTGTCCGTCCTTCTCTTCTTCTGGGTGCGCGCTCTGCCCGGGGGCCCCGCCGTGGCGCTCCTCGGAGAACGCGCCACCCCCGAGGCCGTCGCGCGCATCAACGAGCTCTACGGCTTCAACGAACCCCTCTTCATCCAGTACTTCACGTGGCTCGGACGTCTCCTCTCGGGTGACTTCGGTGCCTCGATCCAGACCGGCAGGCCGGTGCTCGAGGAGTTCCTGCGCCGCTTCCCGGCGACCCTGGAACTCTCGATCGCGGCGCTGATCGTTGCCGTGGGCATCGGCATCCCGCTGGGGTACTGGGCCGCTCGCAAGCACGGCAAGGCGTGGGACCACATCGCGGTGGTCCTCAGCCTCATCGGCATCACCGTGCCGGTGTTCTTCCTCGCCTTCATCTTCAAGTACGTCTTCGCCGTGCAACTTGGCTGGCTCCCGTCGGACGGGCGCCAGAACCCCCGCATCGACGCCACGCACTACACGAACCTGTACGTGCTCGACGGTCTGATCACCGGCGAGTTCGACGCGGCGTGGGACGCCGTGCTGCACCTGATCCTGCCCGCGCTCGCTCTCGGCACGATCCCGCTCGCGATCATCGTGCGGATCACCCGGGCGTCGGTGCTCGAGGTGCAGAACGCCGACTACGTGCGCACGGGGCGCGCCAAGGGCATCGCGCAGAACACCCTGCGCAATCGCTTCATCCTCCGCAACGCCATGCTGCCGGTGGTCACGACGGTGGGCCTGCAGGCGGGCCTGCTGATCTCGGGGGCGGTGCTCACCGAGACGGTGTTCGCCTTCCCGGGCATCGGCGCGTTCCTGGCGTCGTCGATCTTCGCCCGGGACTTCCCGGTGCTGCAGGGGTTCATCCTCTTCATCGCCATCGCCTACGCGCTGATCAACCTGCTCGTCGACGTCTCCTACAGCTTCATCGACCCGAGAGTGAGAGTGCAGTGAGCTCCGGCATCCTTCCTCCCGCCCCCAGCGGCGGCCCCGTCGACGACAACGCCATCGTCGACACGCAGCTCATGGCCGCCCAGACCCGAGGCGGCTTCTGGCGAGACGTGTACCGCCGCCTCCGGAAGAACCCGACCGCCTGGGTCGGTGCGGCCATCGTGCTGCTGTTCCTCCTCGTGGCGGCGTTGGCGCCGATCCTGGCCCCGTTCCCGGGCGAGTCCCTTCCGGGCCAGCGCTACATCACCCCGACCGACATCCCCGGGCCGGGTGAGATCGGCGAGTTCCCGCTGGGCCTGGACCGGTTCGGCGGTGACGTGCTGTCCAAGCTCATCTGGGGCGCCCAGGCCTCCCTGCTGATCGGGGTGATCTCGACGGCGATCGGTCTGGCGGGCGGGATGCTGCTGGGGCTGCTGGCGGGAACCTTCGGCGGCTGGGTCGACAACGTCGTCATGCGCTTCGTCGACATCCTGCTGTCGGTGCCGAACCTGCTGCTCGCGGTGTCGATCGCCGCGGTGCTGGGCCAGAGCCAGTTCGCGATCATGATCGCCATCGGAGCCTCGCAGGTACCGGTGTTCGCCCGCCTGCTGCGGGCCTCTATGCTGCAGCAACGGGGGGCCGACTACGTCCTGTCGGCGCAGACCCTCGGGCTCAGCCGCCGCAAGATCACGATGAGCCACGTCCTTCCCAACAGCGTCGGTCCGGTCATCGTGCAGGGAACCCTGTCGCTCGCGACCGCGGTGATCGACGCGGCCGCGCTGTCGTTCCTGGGCCTCGGCGGAGGGCTGCCGCAGACGGCGGAATGGGGCCGCATGCTCACGTACGCGCAGTCCGAGCTCGCGATCGCCCCGTGGCTCGCGTTCCTCCCCGGCATCTGCATCGCGGTCACGGCGCTGGGCTTCACCCTGCTCGGCGAGTCGCTGCGGGAGGCGATGGACCCGCGCACCCGCGCTCGGTAGCGCGTCTTCCCGCCCGTGAGAATCGGTCGTTCGCACGACAACCGGTGCACCGCACCGAGCCTCGTGCGTCGGACCGATTCTCGCGCGGGGCCCGCCGACCGGGCGGGCTCAGCCGGCGATGCCGAGCTCGTTGCCGGGGATCGAGGCCAGCAGGCGCCGGGTGTAGGCGTCGCGCGGGTTCGTGAAGATCTCCTCGCTGGAGGCCGCCTCCACGAGCCTGCCGTCCTTCATCACGCACACATAGTCGCTGATGAGCCGGACCACGGCGAGATCGTGCGAGATGAAGAGGTAGCTCAGTCCGTACTCGCGCTGCAGGTCGCGCAGCAGCGTGAGGATCTGATCCTGCACGAGGACGTCGAGCGCCGAGACCGGTTCGTCGCACACGACCAGGTCGGGGGACAGCGCGAGCGCACGCGCGATCGCGACGCGCTGGCGCTGGCCGCCCGACAGCTCGGACGGATAGCGGCGGAGCATCGACTGCGGCAGCGCGACATCGTCCATCAGCTGACGCACGCGGGCCGCGCGTTCTTTCGCCGAGCCGCGCCGATAGTGCGTCAGCGGCTCCTCGACGAGGCGCTCGACGGTGAACATCGGGTTCAGGCTCGAGTACGGATCCTGGAAGATCGGCTGCACCTTCTGCCGGAACTCGCGCAGCGCCGGGCCCTTGAGTGACGCGACGTCCTGCCCGTCGAAGGTCATCGTCCCGCTCGTCGGGTCGATGACCTTCAGCAGCATCCGCGCCGTCGTGGTCTTCCCCGATCCGGACTCGCCGACGATCGCCACCGTCTCCCCGCGCGGAATCGCCAACGACACGTCGTCGACCGCGCGGAAGTCCTCGCCGCGCCCCCGCGTCTTGTAGACCTTCGTCAGGTTCGAGATCTCGACGATGTTGTCGCGGACGCGGGGTGCGTCGCCGGCGATGCCCAGATCCGCGCCCCGGAACTCCTCCGGCCGCAGGCGCACGGCGGCGACGGACGGGGCCGCGGCCACGAGCGAGCGCGTGTACGGATGCTGCGGAGCCTCGAGGATCTGCTTCGCCGGACCCTGCTCGACCACCCGCCCGCGGTGCATGACGATCACACGGGAGGCGCGTTCGGCCGCGAGGCCGAGATCGTGCGTGATGAGGAGGACGGCCGTTCCGAGCTCCGTGGTGAGGCGGTCGATCTGGTCGAGGATCGTCTGCTGCACGGTCACGTCGAGGGCGCTGGTGGGCTCGTCCGCGATGAGCAGGCGCGGGTTGCAGGCGAGGCCGATGGCGATGAGCGCGCGCTGGCGCATGCCCCCGGAGAACTCGTGCGGGTACTGCGTGGCGCGCGTCGCGGCATCGGGGAGCCCGGCGCGCTCCAGCGTCTCGACGACCTTCGCGGCCACGTCCTTGCGGGTCGCGAGTCCGTGCGCCAGCAGCGTCTCGCCCACCTGCGTCCCGATCTTCGCGACCGGGTTGAGGTTCGACATCGGATCCTGCGGGACGAGGCCGATCTGCGCCCCGCGCACCTGGCGCATCTTCGCTTCGCTGTACTGGGTGAGGTCGTTCCCGTCGAGCTCGATGCTGCCGCGTGCGACGCTCCCACCCGATGCGAGCAGGCCGATGATCGCCATCGCCGTGGTCGACTTGCCCGACCCCGACTCGCCCACGATCGCCACCGTCTCGCCGGCGGCGATGTCGAGGTCGACGCCGTCGACGGCGCGCACCGGCCCGTCGACGGTGCCGAACTCCACGGCGAGATCACGGACGGACAGCAGCGGCGTTGCGGCGGGGGACATCACCCCATCCTGCCTGCCCACCCGCGCGACCGCACCGTCCTGGCGCCATCCTTCATCGACCTGTAACAGCGCCGGGCACCTCCGTGCGTCGGAGCATCCCACGAGCGTCGGAGGATCGCACCGCCGTCGGACGATTCCGCGCCGATCGTCCGGCGCACGCGCCATCCTCCGACGGTCGTGAGCGGGTGGCCCCCGCTACCGTGGGGTGATGGGCACGATCGACCTGAACGCCGACCTCGGCGAGACGATCCGCGGGGTCGCCACGGCCGACGACGAGGCCATGTTCGCGCTCATCTCGAGCGCGAACGTCGCCTGCGGAGGCCACGCGGGCGACGAGGCGTCGATGCGGGCCTCGGTCGAACGGGCGGAGCGCTTCGGCGTCGCCGTCGGCGCCCACCCGTCCTACGTCGACCCCGAGAACTTCGGTCGCGTGCGCCGCGACCCCGGGGCCGTCGTCCTGCGCGCGCAGATCGCAGCCCAGCTCGCCGCGCTCCGCGCCGCGGGCGCCGACATCCGGTATGTGAAGCCCCACGGGGCGCTCTACCACGCGGTCGTGGACGACGCGCGACAGGCGGACGCGGTCGTCGACGCCGTCGCCGAGCTCGCGTCCGACCTCGGCCGTCCCGTGCCGCTCCTCGGCGTCGGCGGCGAGGCCGAGCGGGCCGCGGCCGCTGCGGGTCTGCCGTTCCGTCGGGAGGCCTTCCTCGATCGCGGATACCTCTCGACCGGCGCTCTCGTCCCGCGCGGCGAGCCGGGCGATCTTCTCGACGATCCCGAGGCCGTCGCCGCTCGCGCGCGGCGCCTCGTCGCGGACGGCGAGCTCGTCGCGGTCGACGGCACCCGACTGCGGCCGCACGCCGACTCCCTCTGCCTGCACGGCGACACCCCGGCCGCCGTCGCGATGGCGCGAGCGGTGCGCCGGGGTCTCGAGGCCGACGGCGTGAGCGTGAGGGCGCCGTGGTGAGGCGCCGGCGATGAGGGGCGATGCCGCCGCATCCGTCATCGTTCGTCCGATGGGGGACCGCGCGCTCCTGGCGGAGGTCGGTTCGCTCGACGCCGTGCTCGCCCTCCACGCGGCGCTCGACGCGAGCAGGCCCCCGGGGGTCGTCGACCTCGTGCCCGCCGCGCGCACGGTGCTGATCGCCCTCGACCCGGCCGTGCTGCCGCTGTCGCGAGCGCGCGGGTGGATCGCCGACGCGGCCGAGCACGCGGGTCCGGATGCTGCGGAGCCCGGCCCGCTCGTCGAGATCGAGGTGCGGTACGACGGGCCCGACCTCGCCGACACCGCCGAACTGCTCGGGCTCGCGCCGCGCGCGCTCGTCGAGCGTCATCTGGCGACCGCGTGGTCGGTCGCCTTCACCGGATTCGCGCCGGGATTCGCCTACCTTGTCGGCGAGGGCTGGCCGTTCGAGGTGCCGCGATTGAGCGCGCCCCGCACCCGCGTGCCGGCGGGAGCCGTCGGACTGGCCGGATCGTTCTGCGGCGCCTACCCCCGCGAGACCCCCGGCGGGTGGCGCCTGATCGGCACGACACGGGCGGCGCTGTTCGATGCCGGTGCCGACGATCCGGTGCTCCTCGCACCCCGCAGCCGCGTGCGCTTCGTCGAGGCGACGGCATGAGCCTGCGCGTGCTCGCGCCGGGCCTGTTCGCGACCGTTCAGGACCTGGGCCGAGAGGGGCGGGCGGCGCTCGGCATCGCGCGATCGGGAGCCCTCGACCGCGGCGCGCTCGGGCTCGCGAACCGTCTCGTCGGCAATCCCCAGGGCGCCGCCGCGATCGAGGTGGCCGTCGGCGGGTTCGGCGCCGTCGCCGAGTGCGACCTGTGGGTGGCGGTCGCCGGTGCGGGCGGCGAGGTGCGCCTGGGCGGCCGCGCCGTCGACTCGCACGCGGCGGTGCGCTGGCCCGCGGGCGAGGAGCTGCGGGTCGATTCCTTCGTCACCGGGGTCAGGGCCTACATCGCGGTGCGCGGCGGGATCGACGCGCCCCTCGTGGCGGGCTCGCGCTCGACCGACACGCTGGCCGGACTCGGCGGGGCGCCCCTGCGTGCGGGCGACGTGCTCACGGTCGGTCCCGAGCCGACCGACGCCGTCCCCTCGATCGACGTCGTGCCGTGGCGCGCGCACGCCGCGGGACCGATCGAGGTGCGCCTGGCCCCCGGTCCGCGCGCGGACTGGTTCGCCGCATCCGCCCTCGCTCTGCTCTTCGAGGGCACCTGGGCCGTCGGGGGCGCGGCCGACCGCGTCGGGCTGCGCCTGGACGGACCCGCTCTCGAGCGCGTGCGCGAGGGGGAGCTGCCGAGCGAGGGGATGGTGCCGGGAGCCCTCCAGGTGCCGCCGAGCGGCCGACCGACGATCCTGCTGGCCGACGGCCCGGTGACCGGCGGGTACCCCGTGATCGCGGTGGTGACGGATGCATCGCTCGACGCGCTCGGACAGGCGCGGCCGGGCGACGGCCTGCGCTTCTCGCACGCGCGCCTGATCGAATAGGCGCGACGGCGAGGGGGAATGCGGCGTGGCGGCTCGCGGTTATACCGCAGCGGATCACACTCGTCAAGATTCCGGCTGGACACGGCGCGGGATCCGACATATAGTTGGTCTTTGCGCTCCTCGTATCTCCCTGCCCTCATATGGTGGTCGGCTGTCTCTGCGCGTCCCCGCGATTCCGCGGTGTGCGACGCGCAGGGTTTCGGGGCCGAGGAGCACTCCACCTGACGACGAGGAATCATGAGCCCCCTGCCCGGGCTCTGCGGAGGATATCTTTTGGCTGCTGCGCGCAACGCATCCAACACCACCACCAACCAGAAGAACGGTCGCGGGACTTCCCGCCTCTCGTTCGCCAAGATCTCCGACACCCTGCAGGTCCCCGACCTCCTGGCGTTGCAGACCGAGTCCTTCGACTGGCTCGTCGGTAACGAGCAGTGGAAGGCGCGGGTCGCCGAGGCCCAGTCCGTCGGCCGCACGGATGTCTCCGAGATCAGCGGTCTGGAGGAGATCTTCGAGGAGATCTCCCCGATCGAAGACCTCAGCGAGACGATGCAGCTCTCGTTCACGAACCCCTACCTCGAGCCCGAGAAGTACTCCATCGAGGAGTGCAAGGAGCGCGGCAAGACGTACGCGGCCCCGCTCTACGTCGAGGCCGAGTTCATGAACCACCAGACCGGTGAGATCAAGACCCAGACGGTCTTCATGGGCGACTTCCCGCTCCAGACGGGCAAGGGCACGTTCATCATCAACGGCACCGAGCGTGTCGTCGTGTCGCAGCTCGTCCGCTCGCCGGGCGTCTACTTCGACAAGACCCCCGACAAGACGTCCGACAAGGACATCGTCTCCTCGCGCATCATCCCCAGCCGCGGTGCATGGCTCGAGTTCGAGATCGACAAGCGCGACCAGGTCGGCGTGCGCATCGACCGCAAGCGCAAGCAGTCCGTCACCGTCTTCCTGAAGGCCCTCGGCCTCACCAGCGAAGAGATCCTCGCCGAGTTCGCCGGCTTCGACTCCATCGAGGAGACGCTGTCGAAGGACACCATCCTCACGAAGGAAGACGCGCTCCGCGACATCTACCGCAAGCTCCGTCCGGGCGAGCAGGTCGCCGCCGAGGCCGCGCGTGCGCTGCTCGACAACTTCTACTTCAACCCGAAGCGCTACGACCTCGCCAAGGTGGGTCGCTACAAGATCAACCAGAAGCTCGGCCTCGCGGGCCCGCTCAGCGACTCGGTGCTGACCGTCGAAGACATCGTCGCGACGATCAAGTACCTCGTCCGCCTGCACCGCGGCGACACGACGTTCAACGGTCTCCGCGGCGGCCAGCCGGCCGAGATCCGTCTCGACACCGACGACATCGACAACTTCGGCAACCGTCGCATCCGCGCCGTCGGCGAGCTCATCCAGAACCAGGTCCGCACCGGTCTGTCGCGCATGGAGCGCGTCGTCCGCGAGCGCATGACCACGCAGGACATCGAGGCGATCACGCCGCAGACCCTGATCAACGTGCGCCCCGTCGTCGCCGCGATCAAGGAGTTCTTCGGAACGTCGCAGCTGTCGCAGTTCATGGACCAGAACAACCCGCTCGCGGGTCTGACCCACAAGCGTCGCCTCTCCGCGCTCGGCCCCGGCGGTCTGTCGCGTGAGCGCGCCGGCGTCGAGGTCCGTGACGTCCACCCGTCGCACTACGGCCGCATGTGCCCCATCGAGACCCCTGAAGGCCCGAACATCGGTCTGATCGGTTCGCTCGCCTCGTTCGCCCGCATCAACTCGTTCGGGTTCATCGAGACGCCGTACCGCAAGGTCACCGCGGGCAAGGTCTCGGAGCAGATCGACTACCTCACGGCGAGCGAAGAGAGCGACTACATCGTCGCCCAGGCCGGTGCCGAGCTGAAGGCCGACGGATCGTTCGTCCAGGACCGCGTGCTCGCACGTCGCGGCCAGGGTGGCGAGGTCGACCTCTTCCCGATCGACGAGATCGGCTACATGGACGTCTCGCCGCGCCAGATGGTCTCCGTCGCGACCTCGCTGATCCCCTTCCTCGAGCACGACGATGCCAACCGCGCCCTCATGGGTGCGAACATGCAGCGTCAGGCCGTGCCGCTGGTGCGCAGCGACTCGCCGTTCGTCGGAACCGGTATGGAGGGCTACGCCGCGATCGACGCCGGTGACGTCGTCACCGCGCAGAAGGCCGGCGTCGTGCAGGAGGTCTCGGCCGACGTCGTGACCATCCAGCTCGACGAGGGCGGCACGCAGGACTACTTCCTCCGGAAGTTCGACCGCTCCAACCAGGGCACGTCGTACAACCAGCGCGTCATCGTCTCGGCGGGCGACCGCATCGAGGTCGGCGAGGTCATCGCCGACGGGCCCGCCACCGAGAACGGTGAGCTCGCCCTCGGAAAGAACCTCCTCGTGGCGTTCATGACGTGGGAAGGCCACAACTTCGAAGACGCGATCATCCTCAGCCAGGAGCTGGTGAAGGACGACACGCTCTCCTCGATCCACATCGAGGAGTACGAGGTCGACGCCCGCGACACGAAGCTCGGCAAGGAGGAGATCACCCGTGATCTCCCCAACGTCAGCCCCGACCTGCTCAAGGACCTCGACGAGCGCGGCATCGTCCGCATCGGCGCCGAGGTCCGCCCGGGCGACATCCTCGTCGGCAAGGTCACGCCCAAGGGCGAGACCGAGCTGTCGGCCGAGGAGCGCCTGCTCCGCGCGATCTTCAACGAGAAGAGCCGCGAGGTGCGCGACACGTCGCTCAAGGTTCCCCACGGCGAGCAGGGTACGATCATCGCCGTCAAGGAGTTCAACGCCGAGGACGGCGACGACGAGCTCGGCTCGGGCGTCAACCGCCGCGTCGTGGTCTACATCGCCCAGAAGCGCAAGATCACCGAAGGCGACAAGCTCGCCGGCCGCCACGGCAACAAGGGCGTCATCGCGAAGATCCTCCCCGTCGAGGACATGCCCTTCCTCGCCGACGGAACGCCGGTCGACGTCATCCTGAACCCGCTCGGCATCCCCGGCCGCATGAACTTCGGCCAGGTGCTGGAGCTTCACCTCGGCTGGATCGCCAAGCAGGGCTGGAAGGTGGAGGGCACCCCCGAGTGGGCGGCCAACCTCCCGAAGGAAGCGTTCGAAGCCGCCCCGAACACGAAGGTCGCCACCCCGGTGTTCGACGGCGCGTTCGAGCAGGAGATCGCGGGTCTGCTCGACTCGACGACCCCCACGCGCGACGGCGACCGTCTGATCGACTCCTCGGGCAAGACGAAGCTGTTCGACGGCCGCTCCGGCGAACCGTTCCCGGCTCCCGTCTCGGTCGGCTACATGTACATCCTGAAGCTGCACCACCTGGTCGACGACAAGATCCACGCCCGTTCGACCGGTCCGTACTCGATGATCACCCAGCAGCCGCTCGGTGGTAAGGCGCAGTTCGGTGGACAGCGCTTCGGTGAGATGGAGGTGTGGGCCCTCGAGGCCTACGGCGCCGCATACGCGCTCCAGGAGCTCCTCACGATCAAGTCCGACGACATCCTCGGCCGCGTCAAGGTGTACGAGGCGATCGTCAAGGGCGAGAACATCCAGGAGCCCGGCATCCCCGAGTCCTTCAAGGTGCTCATGAAGGAGATGCAGTCGCTCTGCCTGAACGTCGAGGTCCTCTCGGCGGACGGCACGGCGGTCAACCTCCGCGACACCGACGACGACGCCTTCCGCGCCGCCGAAGAGCTCGGCATCAACATCTCGAGCCGTTTCGAGTCCTCATCCATCGACGAGATCTGATCCGGAACCGGATGCTGCGGCCCTCCGCCTGAGGGCGACCGGCCGCAGCATCCGACCCCGGACGTCGACCCAAAATTTCAGCGACTGAATTTCTACCAGGAGAATTCGTGCTCGAGTCAACAACTTTCGATCAGCTTCGCATCGGCCTCGCGACCGCCGACGACATCCGTCGTTGGTCCTTCGGCGAGGTCAAGAAGCCCGAGACCATCAACTACCGCACCCTGAAGCCCGAGAAGGACGGTCTGTTCGGCGAGCAGATCTTCGGCCCTTCCCGTGACTGGGAGTGCGCGTGCGGCAAGTACAAGCGCGTCCGCTTCAAGGGCATCGTCTGCGAGCGCTGCGGCGTCGAGGTCACCAAGTCCTCCGTCCGCCGCGAGCGCATGGGCCACATCGAGCTCGCCGCTCCCGTGACCCACATCTGGTACTTCAAGGGCGTCCCCTCGCGCTTGGGCTACCTGCTCGACATGGCGCCCAAGGACCTCGAGAAGGTCATCTACTTCGCCGCCTACATGGTCATCTCGGTCGACGCCGACGCGCGTCACCGCGACCTGGCCACGCAGGAGAACAACATCCGTCTCGAGCTGAAGACGCTCGGCGACCGCCGCGACTCCAAGATCGCGGCCCGCCTCGCCAAGCTCGAGGAGGAACTCGCCGCTCTCGAGGCGGAGGGTGCCAAGGCCGACGCCAAGAAGAAGGTCAAGGACGCCGCCGAGAAGGAGATGTCGCAGGTCCGCAAGGGCGCTGACGAGCAGATCGCCAAGCTCGAGCGCGTGTGGGAGGACTTCCGCACGCTCGAGGTCGGTGCCCTCAAGCCCGAGGACGACGTCTTCCACGAGCTGCAGGACCGCTTCGGACAGTACTTCGAAGCCCACATGGGTGCCGAGTCGATCCAGCGTCGCCTGGCCGCGTTCAACCTGCAGGAAGAGGCCGACAGCCTCCACCTGCAGATCTCCGAGGGCAAGGGTCAGCGCAAGATCCGCGCGATCAAGCGCCTGAAGGTCGTCAACTCGTTCCTCCAGACCGGCATGAGCCCGGCCTCGATGGTGCTCGACGTCGTCCCGGTGATCCCGCCGGAGCTGCGCCCCATGGTGCAGCTCGACGGTGGCCGCTTCGCGACCTCCGACCTCAACGACCTCTACCGTCGTGTGATCAACCGCAACAACCGTCTGCGGCGCCTGCTCGACCTCGGTGCTCCCGAGATCATCGTGAACAACGAGAAGCGGATGCTGCAGGAAGCCGTCGACGCGCTGTTCGACAACGGTCGTCGTGGTCGCCCCGTCACCGGTACCGGCAACCGTGCGCTGAAGTCCCTGAGCGACATGCTCAAGGGAAAGCAGGGTCGCTTCCGTCAGAACCTGCTCGGAAAGCGCGTCGACTACTCGGGTCGTTCGGTCATCATCGTCGGTCCGCAGCTCAAGCTCCACCAGTGCGGTCTGCCCAAGCAGATGGCTCTCGAGCTGTTCAAGCCGTTCGTGATCAAGCGCCTGATCGACCTCGGTCACTCGCAGAACATCAAGGCCGCCAAGCGCGCCGTCGAGCGCACGCGTCCCGAGGTGTGGGACGTGCTCGAGGAGATCATCCGCGAGCGCCCCGTGCTGCTGAACCGTGCGCCCACGCTGCACCGTCTCGGCATCCAGGCGTTCGAGCCGCAGCTCGTCGAGGGCAAGGCCATCCAGCTCCACCCGCTCGTCTGCGCGGCGTTCAACGCCGACTTCGACGGTGACCAGATGGCCGTCCACCTGCCGCTGTCGGTCGAGGCTCAGGCCGAGGCGCGCATCCTGATGCTCGCGTCGAACAACATCCTGAAGCCGTCCGACGGCCGCCCGGTCACCCTGCCTTCGCAGGACATGATCATCGGTCTGCACCACCTGACCACGGTCAAGAAGGGTGCGATCGGCGAGGGCCGTGCGTTCGGTTCGGTCGGCGAGGCAATCCTCGCCAAGGACGAGGGAACCCTCGACCTGCAGGCCAAGGTCCGCATCCGCATCCCCGGTCTGTCGTTCCTCGAGTCGGAGGGCGAGACCCCCGAGACGATCGAGGCGTACGAGCGCAACGGTCTCGTCGAGGCGTCGCTCGGGCAGGCGATCTTCAACGACACGCTCCCCAAGGGCTACCCGTTCGTCCGCGAGCAGGCCGACAAGGGCAAGCTGTCGCAGATCGTGAACAAGCTGGCCGAGGAGTACCCGAAGACCGAGGTCGCCGCCTCGCTCGACCGGATCAAGGACGCCGGCTTCTACTGGGCCACCCGCTCGGGTGTCACGGTGGCGCTCAGCGACATCCTCACCCCGCCGAACAAGGCCGAGATCGTCGGCGGCTACGAGAAGCAGGCCGCGAAGGTCCAGTCGCAGTACGAGAAGGGTCTCACCACCGACGCCGAGCGTCGTCAGGAGCTCATCAAGATCTGGACCGAGGCGACCGACGAGGTGCAGAAGGCGATGCGCGCCAACTTCCCCGAGGACAACACCATCAACCGCATGGTGTCGTCGGGTGCTCGTGGTAACTGGCTGCAGATCCGGAACATCGCCGGTATGCGAGGCCTCGTCAACAACCCCAAGGGTGAGATCATCCCGCGTCCGATCATCTCCTCGTACCGCGAGGGTCTGTCGGTGGCGGAGTACTTCATCGCGACGCACGGTGCCCGCAAGGGTCTGGCCGACACGGCCCTCCGTACGGCCGACTCGGGCTACCTGACGCGTCGTCTGGTCGACGTCTCGCAGGACGTCATCATCCGCGAAGAGGACTGCGGCACGTCGAAGGGCCTCGAACTGCCCATCGCCCTGGTGGGCGCTGACGGTTCGCTGACCCGCGACCCGAACGTCGAGAACTCGGTGTTCGCCCGCACCCTCGCCTCCGAGGTCGTCGACGCCCAGGGCACCGTCCTGGCCGACGCCGGCGACGACGTGGGCGACGTGCTCATCAACAAGCTGGTCGAGGCCGGTGTCGAGACCATCAAGGTGCGCTCGGTGCTGACCTGCGACTCCGCCGTCGGCGTCTGCGCGAACTGCTACGGCCGTTCGCTGGCCACCGGCAAGATCGTCGACATCGGCGAGGCCGTCGGCATCATCGCGGCCCAGTCGATCGGTGAGCCCGGAACCCAGCTGACGATGCGTACCTTCCACACCGGTGGTTCGGCGTCGGCGGAGGACATCACCCAGGGTCTTCCCCGTGTGCAGGAGCTCTTCGAGGCCCGCACCCCCAAGGGTGCGTCGCCGATCGCCGAGGCCGATGGTCGCATCACGATCGACGAGACCGAGAAGGCCAAGAAGGTCATCCTCACGCCCGACAACGGCGACGAGGCGGTCGTGTACCCCGTCCTGAAGCGCGCGACGCTCCTGGTCGAGGACGGCCAGCACGTCACGGTCGGTCAGCCGATCCTCGTCGGAACGCTCGACCCCAAGGAGGTCATGCGTGTCATGGGTGCCCGCGAGGTGCAGCGCTACCTCGTGAACGGCGTCCAGGGCGTGTACCGCTCGCAGGGTGTGCCGATCCACGACAAGCACATCGAGGTCATCGTCCGTCAGATGCTGCGGAAGGTCACCGTGGTCGACCACGGAGACACCACGCTGCTCCCGGGCGAGCTGGTCGACTTCAAGAAGTACCAGAACATCAACCGCGAGACCGTGGGCGAGGGCAAGCGCCCCGCGTCGGGTCGACCGGAGCTGATGGGTATCACGAAGGCGTCGCTCGCGACGGAGTCGTGGCTGTCGGCCGCATCGTTCCAGGAGACGACCCGCGTGCTCACGCAGGCCGCCATGGAGGGCAAGAGCGACCCGCTCGTCGGCCTCAAGGAGAACGTCATCATCGGAAAGCTCATCCCCGCCGGAACCGGACTTGCGAAGTACCGCAACGTCGCGGTCGAGGCGACGGAGGAGGCGAAGAGCGAGCGGTACCCCAACCGCATCTTCGCCTCGGACGGCGCCTACAGCGACGCCGACCTGAGCTACGTCGATTTCGACAGCTTCTCGACGGACGACTTCACGCCCGGTACCTACAACTGAGTGAGGCGAGAGTCGAGCGAGCTTGTTCGCTCGACCGAGCCGATCGAGGTTGCTGAGCGACATCGTCGCGAAGACAACTGAGTGAAGAGCGGATGCTGACAGCATCCGTGTGACGAAGGCCTCCGCCCCTCCCGGGTCGGGGGCCTTCGTGCTGCGCCGCCCGGCCCTTCTCCCTCGTTCGGGGCGTGCCGCAGCCGGGTGTTCGCCGCCGTGGTGCGTACCGTGGAGGCAAGGGGAGGTCGAGTGATGGCCAAGGTGGGTGGACGCAGCGCGTGGATCGCGTGGCCGGCGTTGCTGTTCTGCGCCGCCGTCGTGCTCGTTCTGCTGTGGCTCGCCGCCCCGGGGGTGCCGGGGGCGATCTCGTTCGTCGGCGACACGCTCCGCAGTGCCACCACGGCCACGGCCGCCAGCGCGCCGGACGAGGCCGACGAGGCCGCGACCGATTGCCGCACGCTCTATCCCGATCGGCTGTGGGCCGAGCTGACCTGGACGCCCGAGGTGCTCCTGTCGCAGAACGGCGCGGCGCCGGCGGCCACGACGACCCTCGCCCAGGCGCTCGCTCCGACGGTGCGGTTCACGTGCACGTGGACCACCGAAGACGGCCGCAGCGCGTCGACGACCCTCGCCGACGTCGCCGCGGGATCGGGCCCGATCGCGTCGGCGACGCTCGCGAGCGAAGGGTTCTCGTGCGCGGAGGACGGCGAGCGCCTGCATTGCGAGCGCACCGCCGGCGACGTGGTCGAGATGCACGACCTCCAGGGCACCGCGTGGCTCTCGACGGTGCTGACGAACTGGCAGCCCGAGGACTACGGCGCGCAGACCGCGGCTCGCGCCTTCCCGCGCTGATCGCGTGAAACCCCCGTTGCGGCTGAGACATCGCGCCTGGCGGCGCGTCTCAGCCGATCGCGGTGTCTCGGCCTCGAGGGGTCAGCCGAAGACGCGCTCGATGATGCTGCTGGTGTAGCCGCTGGGTGCCAGGTTCGAGTACGACGTGTCAATCAGCAGCCCCTCGCGATAGAAGAGCGTGCGGCCGTCGGTCGTGCCGTACGTCGGGTTCTGGAACGTCTTCTCGCACCGCGTGCCCTTGTCGGGCGTGAAGCAGGTGAATCCGTCGGAGGCGACGAGGCCGTTCAGCAGGTCGAGTGCCGGTCCCGACGACATCCGCGTGATCGTGGTGACCAGGCTCGTGGTGTCGGCCGCCGGGTCGCGCCAGATGCAGGTGAGCGTGTCGCCCCGCGCGCCGGAGGGACCGAACGACGGGTCGTTGAGCGGAACACCGGCGAGCTCCGCCAGCACCGAGGCGGAGAGGATGCTGCGGCAGTCGGTGGGCAGCGCGGAGGAGCCGGGGGAGCCCGACGGGGACGGCGAGCCCGCGGGGCTGGCGGATGCGCCCGGCGTCTCGCCGGCGGTGGGGGCGTTCGACGGCGTCGCCTGCCCGTCGCCCTCGGGGGCGCATCCCGCGAGCACGACGATCCCCGCCACCGCGACGGCGAGGGCGATGGCGCGGACGCGGAGACGGGTCATGGGCACACCCTACCGGGGCCTCTCGCGACCCCGACATCGACACACGACGGCACGCCTGACCGCCGTGCGACCGCCGCGGGGTTAACCTCGCAACGCGGGACCGTGCCCCCGCGGGAGGAATGCGGCGATGAGTGATTCCAGGTCGTCCTACGGCGAACCGGTCGACGAGCCGAAGGATGTCGTCGACCACGACGTCGTCAGCCGCGCCCACGAGGGGCTTGCAGAAGCCGAGGCCGCGCGCCGCGAGGCGGAGGCGGCCGACACCCCCGCACACGAGCCCGAGAGCGCCGCGGGCGACCGGACCGCTGCCGAGCAGCGCGTCGAGCCGGTGTCGCAGGAGCGCGCGGAGCCCGTGTCGCAGGAGCGCGTGGAGCCCGACGGCGTCCCCTGGTACGAGCGCGACGACGTGCCCCTCGACGACGAGCCCGCGGTGACCGCGAGCGAACCCGCCGCCGAGCGCGAGTCGTCGTACGCCCCGGCCGCCTGGACCACCGGCGCGCCGCAGGCAACCGAGCCGGCGTACACCGCGCCCGAGCCGACCTACACCGCACCCGAGCCCGCCTACGCGCCCGAGCCGTCCTACGCGGCCGGCGCTGCCGGCGCTGCCGCAGCGACGGCGCCCGCGGCCCAACCGATCTTCGTGCAGGCCCCCGAGGCGCCC
The DNA here is from genome assembly GCF_008017415.1 of Microbacterium hatanonis. Classification (NCBI taxonomy): domain Bacteria; kingdom Bacillati; phylum Actinomycetota; class Actinomycetes; order Micrococcales; family Microbacteriaceae; genus Microbacterium; species Microbacterium hatanonis. Next base: position 1,075,729 of record NZ_VRSV01000002.1, read on the forward strand.
CGCGCACGGGGCAACCGGGGTGCCGCCGGCGCCATCGGTCTGCTGGCTGCTCTCGTCTTCGCCGTGCTCTTCCTCGCCGCGTGGCTCGGTCTCGAGCTGCTGTACGACGGCGGGATCACGCTCGCCGAGGTGCCGCAGGCCGCCCTCGCCGCGCTCACCACCTGGACGCTGTGGGTGCCGGTCGTGGCGTTCTACATCGGCTTCTGGCTGCTCGGCGCTTTCATCAACCGCGGGCGCTGGGGTCACTGGGTCGTCTGGGGCATCCTCGTCGGCCTGGTCGCCTACGCCGGCAACCTGCTCGGCGAGCTCTTCCAGGCTCCGTTCTGGATGCTGACGGCGCGTGAAGGCGCCGCTCTGGTCGAAGAGCAGCTGCTGGCGCCTCTGTCCATCGTCGCCTTCGTGCTCGGCCGCGAGCTCACCATCTGGTTCGGCGCGTGGGTCGCCGCTCGCGGGCGTCGTGCCACCGAGCTCAACGACGAGGCGCAGCGCGAGTACGAGCGCACCCTCGAAGCGGGCCCGCAGCTGCGCCAGGGCTGACCGGATGCGGCGATGACGGGCGCGTCCACAACGGAGGGCGGCCCGGTCCGCCGTTCGATCGCGGTCGCCTTCGCCGCCGTCGGGTTCGCCGCCCTCGCGATCTGCGGGCTCGGAGTGACGAGCCTCGTCCTCGATGCCGACGTGATCACGACGCCCGGCGGCGGGCAGATCCCCGGCATCGTAGGCATGATCGTCGCCGTCTCGGTGTTCGCCGCGGCTCTCGCGGTCGCGCTGCGGCCGCCGCATCCGTCGTTCTGGAGTGCGCCGATCGTCGCGCTGGCGGTCTTCCTCCTCTACGGAGGGGGAGTCGCGGTCGGGGCGGGGATCGCGGGTGTCGACCCGGCGGCGGCGGTGGCGGCCGCGGGCCGCACGCTCGTCAGCTGGTTCGGCGTCATCGTCGCGGCCGCCGCCGTCGTCGCGGCGTGGGCCGGCATCGCCCTCGTCCGCACCCGCGCCCGGCGCCCCCGGTGGGGCTGGGAGGGCGACGAAGACGAGTGACGCGCCGCGCCGCGGATGGCCGGTGCCTGGGAAGTCCGGGCGTGTCGCACTACCGTGGGACCGTGGAGCGGTCGCTCGAAACCCAGGTCAGCCAGGCCGTCGATACCTGGCTGCGGTGGCTGCCGCGCTGGGAACCCGCCACGCACCGCGGACGCGTCGCCCCCTGCCGGCGCTGCTTCGGCTCGCCGGTGCTGTCGGCCGCGGGGCTCGGGTCCGACGTTCCGCACGGCGTGCAGCACGGGCTGTCGACCCGGGTGAAGACGATCGTCGATCACGCCGTCGCCGAGTACACGGCGCGAAACCTCCCGATGCTCCAGGCCGAGCTCGACCAGCAGGCCGAGCGCAATCGCATCCGCAGCTATCGTCCGGCGGAAGGACTCGAGCCGGAGTTCGAAGGGCTCCCGCTCGACCCCGACCCCGATCCCGGGTCGCCCTTCCTCTTCACCCTCTCCGGGCTCGCAGCGGAGGAGGAGGCGGCCATCCCGGCGCTCCCTCCGCTCAGCGACGAGGCCAAGGCGGCGCTCCGGCAGGAGGTCGGCCTCGCCGACGACTACGCCAACATGATCGGCCGCGAGGTGTGCGCGATCCTGCTGCATCACCGGTTGCGCATCCAGGCGGCCGTCGCGCAGTACGTCGAGCCCCAGATCGCCGCGATGCTCGAGGAGCTCACCCGCACGCTCGACGCCCCGTTCGAGGCGCCGGCCGATCCCGGGGAGCCGGGCCTGCCGAACCTCTGACCGGATCGGCCGGTCCCCGGGCGGGCGATGGGCGTTCGAGGCGCCGATCTTGTTAGCATTGCCGGGCTCGCACCAGGAGCTGCCCGCGCCGATGTCGGCGCGCTGGGGATCGCAAGAATCGGGAGGACGGGTGCCGACACGCCTGCCCGCTGCGCCCCCGATCCTCCCCGGGCTCGGCTACATCAGACCGCTCGGTTCGGGCGGCTTCGCCGACGTCTTCCTGTACGAGCAGGACATGCCGCGCCGCAACGTCGCCGTGAAAGTCCTGCCGAGCGACGTGCGGGATCCCGATCTGCTGCGGATGTTCAACGCCGAGGCCGACGTGCTCGCACACCTGTCGGCGCATCCGTCCATCGTCACCGTCTACCAGGCGGGGATCTCCGCCGACGGTCGTCCGTACATCGTCATGGAGTTCTGCCCCGGGTCGTTGTCGCAGCGCTATCGCGTCGAGCGCATGCCCGTTCCCGAGGTGCTCACCATCGGCGTGAAGATGGCGAGCGCACTGGAGTCCGCTCACCGCGCGGGACTCGTGCACCGCGATGTGAAGCCGAGCAACATCCTCATCACCACCTTCGGGGCGCCGGTGCTCGCCGACTTCGGCATCTCGTCGTCGCTCGCGCGCGAGTCGGCCGACGAGATGCTCGCGATGTCGATCCCGTGGAGCGCCCCCGAGGTCGTCGCCGAGCAGACGGCGGGGTCGATCGCGAGCGAGGTGTGGAGCCTGGGCGCCACGGTCTACTCGCTCCTCGCCGGGCACAGCCCGTTCGAGAGGCGCGAGCGGGGGCAGAACACGCGCGATCAGCTGCGCCGACGGATCGCGCGCGCGTCCTACGTCGAGATCCCCCGCGCAGACGTGCCCGCGTCGGTGCAGACGGTGCTCGCCCGTGCGATGCACCGCGACCCGAAGCAGCGGTTCGCCAGCGCCCGGGAGATCGGCGACGCCCTGCGCGAGGCCCAGTCCGAGCTCGGCCTCCCCGTCACGCCGCTCGAGGTCGCGGCCGACGAGTGGGCACCGACGTCGCGTCCCATCGACTTCGCCGACGGTTCTCTGCGGGGGCCGGTGCGTACGCGTGTCGAGCACACGAGCGCACGCAAGGTGCGCACCGCGTCGGGGATGGCGGGGCTCGCACGTGACGAGGACACCGACATCTCCGCCTCGCCCGGTCGTCGCAGCAGGGTCGTGCCGTGGATGCTGGCCGGTGGCGGTGTGCTCGCGGCCGGGATCGTCGTCGTGACCACCCTCTTCGTCACGGGGGTGCTCTAGGTGCGCCGCCGCACCGCGGCCGGGATCGCCGCATCCGCTGTCGCGGCCGCACTGATCCTCGGTGTGAGCGTGGTCTGGCCCGGTCTCGACGCGCAGGAGACGCCCGAGGTCGATACATCGGTCTGGGCCCTCCAGACCGGTGAGAACTTCCGCTACGCACGGGTGAACACGACGATCCGCGAGCTCGATACGGTGCGCAGCGTCACCAACCCGAGTGCCGTCGTGCAGGGATCCGACGGCGCGTACCTCTACTCCGACAGCTACAGCAAGCTCACCCGCATCGACGAGTCGCTCCCGGTCGACCTCGACGAGGAGGTGCTCCGCACCTCGCCGTCCACGCCCGCGGGCACGACCCGCGTGGCCACCGCCGGCGACTTCGCGGCCTACCTCACCGACACCGGGGCGGTCTTCGCCGGGCGGCTGTCGTCGGGCGACGCCGTCCAGCTCGATCCGTTCGCGTCCGACGAGGACGCCCCGCAGTACGCGGCGGAGGCCGTCGCGGTCGATCGCACCGGCCGCCTCTTCGCATACTCCTCGGCCGACGCATCCGTGCTGCGATACGACATCGCGACCTCGGAGGTGCGCGGTCGCGATCCGCTCGACGCGGATGTCGCCGCGCCGTCGTTGACGGCCGCCGGCGACGCGTGGGCGCTCGTCGACGGCGAGTCGGGCGAGGTGCGGCTGCGCGACGTCGACCTGTCCGTGAGTGCCGACCTCACCGGCACGATCGCGGTGGGCGAGCCCGATCCCGACGGTTCGTCGATCTACCTCGCCGACGAGTCGAGCCTGGTGAGCGTGCCCGTCGACGGGTCCGGCGTCGTATCGGAGCGCGACACGGGCGCATCGGTGCTCGGCACCCCCGCCCCGCCGATCGTGCACGACGGCGTCGTCTACGCCGCCTGGCTCGGCCCGAGCGACGGCGGCGGCCTGCTCTGGCGCAGCGACGGCGGCGAGACGGCGCTCGACTACGGCGCCGAGACCGCCCCCGACCAGCGGCGACCGGTGTTCGTGGCCACAGACGACGCCGTCATCCTCAACGAGACGCGCACCGGGTGGGTGTGGACCGTGCCCGACGGCGAGCTCGTACCGTCGAGCCAGGACTGGTCGCTCGACGACCGCACCGACCCCGACGCCGTACCCAGCGAGGAGCAGCTGAGCGTCGTGATCGACCCCAAGCCGCCGATCGCCGAACCCGACGCGTTCGGCGTCCGGGCCGGCAGCCTGGCGACGTTGCCGGTGCTGATGAACGACCACGACCCGAACGAGGACGTGCTGAGCATCGACCCCGCCTCGGTCACCGGCCTCGACCCCGGCTTCGGCACCGTGTCGATCACCGACGACGGCCAGCGCCTCGCGGTGCGGGTCGAGCCGGGGGCGACGGGCTCGACGACCTTCCAGTACGCCGTGACCGACGGCACCGCGCAGGAAGGCCTGACCTCGGCCGCGACGACGGTCACCCTGACGGTGTCGACCGGGGATGCTGCGCCGGAATGGTGCGGGGTGGAACGCTGCCTCGTGCGTTGGCCCGAGCCCGAGGTCGCGCGGGGCGGCACCGTCACCGTGCCCGTCCTCCCCGGATGGGTCGACCCCGACGGCGACCCGCTGCTGCTGCTGTCGGTCGAGAACCCCTCGGGCATCGGCACCGTCGCCGCGACGCCGTCGGGCGAAGTGGTCTACCAGCACAGCGACGACGGCTCGGGCGGTGAGCAGCTCATCGAGCTGCCCGTCACGGTGGCCGACACGACGGGCCTGGTCTCGCAGCGCTCGCTTCTCGTGCGGGTCTCACCGAGCCCGGCGCTCGCCGTGCAGTCGTTCGCCGTCGTCGATTCCATCGAGTCGGGGATCACGGTCGACGTCGCCCCGCACGTGACCGGCACCTCGGGGTCCCTCTCGGTGTCGTCGGTGCGCGTGCTCGATGACGCGGCGGCCTCGGCGACCGTCGTCGGAGGATCGACGACCTTCGACTTCTCGGCCCGGGACGCCGGTACGTTCCGGGTCGGCTTCACCGTGACCGACGGCGTCAGCGAGGCCACGGGCACCGCGCGCGTAACGCTCGTCGCCGCCGATGCGCCCGCTGAGCTCGCCACCTCGCCGGTCGTGGCGTTCGTACGCCCGCAGGAGGACGCGACCCTCGACGTCTTCGCCGCGGTGTCGAACCCCACTCGACGCGTTCTCCTGCTCAGCGACGTCGTCGCGAACGCCGATGAGGGCGCCACGCTGTCGGTCGACGCTGTGGGCCAGAACGATCTGCGCGTCTCCGGTTCGACCGCGAACGGCTCGGCCGGTCGACTCGGCACCGTCTCGTACACGGTCAGCGACGGCACCGAGGACGAAGGAGCACGCGTCGCGGGCGAGGCCACGGTCTACCTGCTGCCGCCGACGCCCGAGATCGCGCCGATCGCGGTCGACGACAGCGTGGTCGTGCGGGCCGGCTCGCAGATCGACATCCCCGTGCTCGACAACGACATCTCGCCGGCGGGCGGGCGTCCGACGCTGAATCCGGCCTCGGTGGTCTCCAGCACTCCCGACGCCCTGGCGTTCGCATCCGGCGGCGTGCTGCGCTATCTCGCGCCCACCGAAGCCGGTGAGTACGGCATCGACTACTCCGTGTACACGACCGGGCTCCCGTCGCTCTCCGACACCGCGACCGTGCGCGTGCGGGTGCTCCCGGGCGACGCCAATCGTGCCCCGCTGCCCGACCGGATCGAGGGGCGGGTGCTGAGCGGCCAGACCACGACGATCGATTTCGACGGCTTCGGCATGGATCCCGATGGCGACGTGGTCACCCTCGACCGCATCGCGACGCAGCCCGAGAGCGGCTCGGCGACGATCTCGGCCGACGGTTCGTCGATCGTGTACACCAGCGTGCCCGGGTACCGCGGGCAGGTCTCGTTCCGGTACCGGGCGGTGGATGCTGCGGGAGCGGGCGGCGAGGGCACGGTGCGGGTCGGCGTGCTCGATGCCGACTCCAACCCGAGCCCGGTGACCTTCACCGATTACGTGCAGGTGCAGGCGGGGCCCGACAACACGATCCGCGTCAGCGCGCTCGCCAACGACATCGACCCCACGCAGGGCACGCTGGCCATCACCGACGTCCGGCCGGACCTGCCCGAGACCCTCGCCGACGGCGAGGTGAACGAGGAGTACACCCGCCTCGCCGCTCAGATCCGCGACGTCAGCGACAGCGACGTGCTTCTGGCTGCGGGGGAGAACCCCGGAACGATGTCGTTCCTGTACGACGTCGAGTCGAGCTCGGGCAACACCGGGCGCGGGCTCATCGTCGTCAAGGTCGTCCGAGAGAGCGTGCCCGACTACCCGATCGTGTCCGACACGGTGCTCACGACCGAGAACCGCGACGAGTTCGCCGACGGCGTCGACGTGCTGACGGCGAAGGCCGCATGGTCGGGCGGCGATGTCGGCAGCCTCGTCTTGGGCCTGTGGGCCGACCCCGGCGACATCCGGGTCGACGGATGGCGTCTGAGCGGCGAGCTCCCCGAGACCACCCGCGTCATCCCGTTCGCGGTGACGGGCGAGGTCGCCGGCACCGAGGTGCGCACCTACGCGTTCCTGCGCGTACCGGGCGACGACGATCTGGCACTGGCGCTTCGCGCCGGCACGGCGGCACAGCAGGTCGACGAACTCGCGTCGGTCTCGTTCGACATGGCTCAGCTGGTCGCCCTCCCTCGCGGCGCGTCGCTCGAGATCGGCGGCGACGTCAGGTCGGCGGGGGCACGACCGGCGGCGATCTGCACCGCGGAGGGCGGCACGACGGTGCGCTACAGCGCGGGTCAGGGGGCGCCGTGGACCGACGCGTGCCAGGTTCCGGTCCGGATCGTCGGGACGGAGGACTGGACCTACCTGTCGGTGCCGATCCTGGTCAACGCACTCGACCCGCAGCCCGAGCTGCGTCCCGCCTCCCTCACCGTCGGACCCGGCGAGACGGCGACGTTCGACCTGCGCACCATGACGACGTGGCAGCTCCGCGACGACTGGAACGCCCTGCAGTACGGCATCGAGTACAGCGGATCGGCGTTCGACGTGTCGCTGGCCGGGTCGACGGTCACGGTGACCGGCAACGATCGCGCGCTTCCCGGGTCGGAGAACGCGGTGCTCGTGGGGATCACCAGCCACACCACCGCGCCCGCCCGTCTCATCCTGCGCGTCGGCGCCGCGCCGTCGACGCTGCCGCAGGGCGGATCGACCGCGCAGCAGTGCTCGCAGGCCGCCGGATCGTCGTGCACCGTGACGGTCATCGGGGCGTCGGGCGAGGTCAACCCGCTCCCGCGCACGCCCCTGGAGGTCGTCGACGTCCGTCCGACCGCTGCGTGCGTCGGGGTGAGCTTCCGCGTCGCCTCCGCGAACACGGTGACCGCGTCGTGGAGCCCCGACGCCCCGGGTGCGACCTGCAGCGCCTCGTTCTCGGTGCGCGACGCCCAGGGCCGCGTGACGGCCGGTCCCCGGGACGGGCGCCTGCTGCTCGATCTGCAGGGCTTCCCCAAGGCTCCCGGGAGCGTCCGCCAGACGGCGTACGCCGACGGCTCGGTGACCCTCCGCGTCGACGCGGGAGAGTCGCGTCAGGCCTACCCGGGCCTCACCGGCTTCGTGATCCGTCACGCCGGCCAGGAGGTCGCGCGCTGCAGCATCGACGGAGTCTGCCCCGCGATCGCCGCTCCCAACGGCGAGCAGCGCTCGTACGAGGCGTGGGCCGTGAACGGCACCGGCGAGTCGCGCTCCAGCGTGCGCACGACCGCCTGGGCGTACGACGCCCCCGACGCCCCTGCCGAGATCCTCTGGCAGCCCCGCGACGTCGGAGCGGACGGGAAGGTCATCGACCTCGGGATCTCCGGAATCGACGCCTCGGCGACCGGGCGGTTGCAGATTGCCAGCGCAGCGGGCGAAACGCGCGATGTCTCCATACGCCCGGGCCAGACCTCCGTCGAGGTCAGATCGTTCGCCGTCGGCTCGAACACGGCGACGGATGTCACCGTGACGCCGTTCTCGCGCTTCACGCTCCCGCCGGGTCTCGGCGGGGCGCCGTCCGGTCAGTCCACGACGATCCGTGCCAACGGAGTCGGTGCCCCGCAGAACGTGGCGCTCTCGGTCGAAGCCCGACAGGGCCAGAACGGGACCGAGCTCGTTGCCAGCGCGACAGCGACGGTCAACGGGGATGGATCGGCCCTGGTGTACGGATTCGCTCTGGGCCGAGATCGATGCACCCCGCGCGGATCCGCCGCCGCCGCCACGTTCTCCGACGTCGACGAAGGCGAGGAGTATTCGGTCGTCGTCTGCGTACAGTCGCGCTACCGGGACGAGGGCTTCGGCACCGCCACCGCCAGTCGTACGGCGCGAATCGACACGACCAAGGTCCCCACGGGCTGGGAGTTCGAGGTCGACCGTCGGCCCTCGGTGTCGGGCGCGCGAGCGGAGTGGCGCATCACGAGCGAGCCGCGCTCGCAGACCGATCAGCCGCCTCGACGCTATCGCGCTGCCTTCGAAGGCCTCCCGTCGACGGTCTATGGTCGCGACCCGGGCGTCACGGTGCGCTACGTGCGCGACGGATGGTCCTCGTCAGCGCCCCAGAACGTGGGGCCCCGCTCCGGCAGCGCACCGTTCCAGGTGCAGGCGGAGTGGTCGGTGGGCCAGGGCGGCTGCGTCGCGGGGAGCACGCTGACCGCGACGGGCACCTCGAGCAACGCCCAGGCAGACATCGCGTTCGACTACTCCGGGGTGCGCTATCTCGATGCGAATCGCGCCGCGCTCGCCCGCGGCGAGGATCCGCGGCTGGTGCCGGCAGGCGCGCGGTACGTCGACAACATCGCCGTCACCGCCGGATGGTCCACGCAGGGCTGGAACCTCGACGCGGCACAGTCGACCTTCTCGGGGCAGTGCGATCCCGGCACACCGGCCACGGCCCCCTGACCCTCCCTTCCCCACGACACAGGAGAGCACGATGACGATCACCCAGGAGCAGGCGACGTGGTTCGCCGACACCTTCGCGCAGATCGCCGACAACGTCGAGCGCGCCGTGCTCGGCAAGCGGCGGGTCGTCGACCTGGTGCTCACCGCGATGCTCAGCGACGGGCACGTGCTGCTCGAAGACGTACCGGGAACGGGTAAGACCTCGCTCGCCCGCGCGGTGGCGCAGTCGGTTCAGGGGACGAACACGCGCATCCAGTTCACCCCCGACCTCCTGCCCGGTGACATCACCGGCATCACGGTGTACGACCAGAAGACGGGAGCGTTCGAGTTCCACTCCGGCCCGGTCTTCGCCAACATCGTGCTCGCCGACGAGATCAACCGTGCGAGCCCCAAGACCCAGTCGGCGCTGCTCGAAGTGATGGAGGAGAAGCACGTCACGATCGACGGGGTCACCCGCGCGGTGGGCGACCCGTTCCTCGTGCTGGCGACGCAGAATCCCGTCGAGCAGGCCGGCACCTATCGCCTGCCGGAGGCGCAGCTCGACCGCTTCATGATGCGCACGTCGCTCGGGTACCCCGACCACGCCGCCACCGTGCGCATCCTCGACGGCGCAGCGGTGGCCACCGAGGACCTCTCGCCGATCATCACCCCGCAGGCGCTGGCGGGCATGGCGGACCTCGCGGCCGAGACCTATGTGGACGCCCTCGTGCTCGACTACATCGCGCGGCTCGTCGACGCCACCCGTTCGGCCGACGAAGTGCGGCTGGGTGTCAGCATCCGTGGCGCCCTCGCCCTCACCCGCGCCACCCGCGCACGCGCCGCGTCGCAGGGGCGCACCTACGCCACGCCCGACGACGTGAAGGCGCTCGCCGTGCCGGTGCTCTCGCACCGCCTGATCCTGCATCCCGAATCGGAGTTCGACGGCGTCACGCAGGAGGCCGTCGTCGGCCAGGTGCTTCTCGACGTCGCGCCTCCCACGCAGCGCGAGGCCGTATGAGCGCTGACCCGAGCCCCGGCGGAGCGGCATGAACACCGTCGATTCGCGTCTCACCCGCACCTCCGCCGCGTCGTCGACGACCACGTCGTCTCGCACGTCGATCACCTCGACGACCTCCCGGCGACGCGAGCGGGCGATCGTGCGCGCCGCGGTGCGTACGACGGTCGCTCTCCGCGCCACCCGCGACGCGCTCGTCGCCGCGGTCCGGTGGGCGGGGCGCACCGTCCGACCGGCAGGCGCGCTCGTGGTCGTCGCCGCCACCGCCGGTCTCGTGCTCGGCGTCGCCTTCGGGTGGGTCGAATGGATGGTCGCGGGCGTCGTCTCGGTCCTCCTGGTGATCATGGGCGTCCCGTTCCTGTTCGGCGCCCGCGCCTACGAGGTCGACCTCACTCTCACGCACGAGCGGGTCGTGGCCGGCCAGGGTGTGACGGGCGAGATCGTGGTCCGCAACGACGGGCGACGCGTCGCCCTCCCGGGGCGCCTCGACATCCCCGTGGGTCGCGGTCTCGTGGAGTTCGGGGTTCCGCTTCTGCGCCCGGGTCACACGGTGGCGCAGCCGCTCGAGATCCCCGCTCTGCCCCGCGGCATCGTGCGGGTGGGGCCCGTCACCACCGTCCGCAGCGACCCGGTCGGGCTCCTCCGGCGCGAGCACGCGTTCGACGACGTGCGCGACCTGTTCGTCCACCCGCGCACCACCGCGATCCCGTCCACCAGCGCGGGGCTCATCCGCGATCTCGAGGGCAACCCGACCCGCCGCCTGGTCGACTCCGACATGTCGTTCCACGCGATCCGCGAGTACGCCCCGGGCGACTCGCAGCGGCAGGTGCACTGGAAGTCGACGGCGAAGACCGGCCGCCTGATGGTGCGCCAGTTCGAGGAGTCGCGCCGCTCGCGCATGGCGGTGGTGCTCGGTGTCGCCGAGCCCGAGTTCGCCGACGCCGACGAGTTCGAGCTCGCGGTATCGGCCGCCGCATCCCTCGGCCTGCGTGCCGTGCGCGACGCGCGCGACCTCGACATCGTCTCGGGGTCGGAGATCCCGCGGGTGGTGCGGGGCCGGCTCCGCGCGATCCAGCACATCGCGACCGTGTCGCCTCGCGCGATGCTCGACGGGTTCAGCGCCATCACGCGCCTGGAGAACACGATGCCGGTCGACGAGGTGTGCCGCCTGGCCGCCGAGGCGAACGAGCGTCTCTCCATCGCGTTCATGGTGGTCGGCTCGACGGTGCCGCTGCAGCGCCTGCGTCAGGCGGCGCTCGCCTTCCCCGCCGACACCGCCCTGGTCGCCGTCGTCTGCGACGAGAGCGCGCACCCGCGCATGCGCGTGCTGTCGGGGCTCTCGGTGCTGACGATCGGCACCTTGGACGACCTGTCGGGCCTCCTCGCACGCGGAGCGGCGTCGTGAAGGGGCCTCGGATCATCGCGGGCGCCGTCTACGTCGCCGCGACGGTGCTGGTGGCCGCGCTCGCCGCGTGGCCGATCTACGCGTCGACGGCGTTCCTGCTCGCGGCCGGTGTCGGAGCGCTGGTGGGCGCCGGAATCGCCGTCCTCGCCCTCGTGCGCCGCTGGGGCGGGTGGATCGTGGCCGCGCTGCTCGTCGTCGCCTTCGCCCTCCTCTCCGTGCCGCTCGCCGTGCCGTCACGGCTGACCGGCCCGGTCGAGATGCTGCAGGGACTCGCCGAGGCGTTCGCCGGGGTGGTCGTCGGCTGGAAGGACCTGGTCACGGTAGACCTCCCCGTCGGCGCCTACCGCAACCTTCTCGTGCCGGCGCTCGTGATCTTTCTCGTCGGCACGACCGTGACTCTCCTCCTCGCCTGGCGGGAGGACAGATGGGCGAACGCCTCCGTCGTCGTCGGACTGGGCATGGTGTCGTTCGGTCTCTTCTTCGGCCGCACGGCCGTCAGCTCGGCACTCGTGCTCGGGCCGGTGACCCTCGCCGCCCCGGTCGAGACCCTCGTCGGGGTCTGCGCTCTCGGATCCGCGCTGATGTGGCTCGCATGGCGTGCGCGCGACGAACGCGTCGCGGCGCTGCAGCGCGCCACCTCGGCGAGCGGTGTGCGCATGTCGCGCCGCCCGTCGGGCGCCGACCGCCGCCGGGCGGCTCTGGGCGCGGGGATGCTGACTGTCGCGCTCGTGGCGGCCGTGGCCGTCGTGCCATGGGCGGCGCGGGGAGCCGATCGTCAAGTGCTGCGGACGGCGGCCGGCCCCGAGCTCGAGATCGCCGCCGCGGTGAGTCCTCTGTCGGACTATCGGATGCTGTTCTCCGACGCGCGTGCCGACGACGTGCTGTTCACGGTCAGCGGCGACGCGCTTCCCGAGCGGGTGCGCGTGGCCACGCTCGACGGCTACGACGGCGAGATCTTCCGCCCGGGCGGCGACGGGAGCCGGTTCGTGCGGGTGCCCTCCGTCCGCGACGCGGGGGAGGGCGCCGCGATCGACGTCGAGGTCGAGATCGCCGATCTGGGCGGCATCTGGATGCCCACCGCGGGCAGCCTCGCCCGCGTGGATTTCGAGGGCGACCGCGCGTCGGCGCTCGCCGACAGCTTCTACTACGACGTCACGGCCGGCGCCGGTGTGCAGACCGCCGACGGCGGGCTCGCGGCGGGCGATCGCTACCGGCTGCGGGGTGTCGAGCCCGCCGTTGCCGATCTCGCGTCCATCGGCGAGCCGGGCGGTGATCCGGGCGGGGTCCTGCCGCCCGACAACCTGGCGGCCTGGGTCGACGAGCACGCCGTGGGCACGGGCGGTACGGCGCTCGACGGGCTCGTGAGGCTGCTGCGGGAGCGCGGCTACCTCAGCCACGCGCTCGACGAAGGCGAGCAGACCCCGGTGTGGAGGGCGGGTCTCGCGGGCTACGTGTTCCAGCCCAGCGCGTCGGGGCACTCCCTCGCGCGCATCGACACGCTCTTCTCCCGCCTGCTCGAGCGCGAGAGCGACCCGCGGGCCGTCGCGTCCGACAACTTCGTCGCGGCCGTCGGCGACGACGAGCAGTTCTCGGTAGCCGTCGCCCTCGTCGCTCGCGAGCTCGGCTTCGCCTCGCGGGTGGTGGTCGGCGCGCGACTGACCTCCTCCGACCCGGGGCTCACCACGTGCGAGGCGGGCACCTGTCGCGCGAAGGATCTCGCGGCGTGGGCGGAGGTGCTCTCCGACGACGGCCGCTGGATCGCGGTCGACGCGACCCCCCAGTGGGAGCAGTCGCCGAGCCTGGAGGTGACGGAGCAGCGCGACCCCGAGAACGTCACCGAGGTGCGCCCCGACACCGTCGAGGAAGTCGTGCCGCCCGAGCCCGTGCAGGAGGACTCCGCGCGGGACGCCCCCGACGACGATGCGGCCGGGATCGACCTGGCGTGGCTCTGGCCGATCCTGCGCGTCGGGGGCATCGTGCTGCTCGTCCTCGCGGTGGTGCTCGGTCCGTTCGTGGCCGTCCTGGCCGCGAAGGCCTCGCGCCGACGCGGGCGCCGGACGGCGTCCGACCCCGTCGAGAAGATCGCCGGCGGCTGGGAGGAATACGTCGACGCGGGCGTGGACGCCGGCCACCCGGCACCGCGGGAATTGACGCGCTCCGAGCTCGCGGCGACCTTCGGCACGCCGTCCGGCGAGCAGCTCGCGGCCACGGCAGACCGGGCCGTGTTCGCCCGCGAGCAGACCACCGCCGACGACGCTGCGGAGTTCTGGCGGATCGTCGACGACGAGCGCAGACGCCTCGTCGGTGAGCGTGGATTCCGGCGTCGCTTCGTCGCGGCCCTATCGTTGAGGTCATTCGTCCGGTTGATCGCGCCGCGCCCCGCGCGCTCGCGCTCACCGCGGTCCGTCGAGAGGGGGAAGCGCCGACCAGCTGCTGGCGGACGCACCACGACATGAACGACTCTTCCATCGGCCTGGTCGCCGGGCTCATCACGTTCGCCGTGATCGTCCTCGTCTATCTCTGGGCGTCGCTCTCGCTCGCTGCGGTGTTCCGCAAAGCGGGCGAGGACGCCTGGCAGGCGTGGGTGCCCATCCTCAACACGGCGGTTCTCCTGCGCCTGGGCGGATTCTCGCCGTGGCTCGTCTTCATCGTCTTCGTGCCGCTGTTCGGTCAGATCGCCTTCGTGGTGATCCTCGTCATCGCGTACTACCGCGTCAACGTCGCCTTCGGCTTCGGCGGCGGGATGACGGTCGTCGCCGCGCTCTTCCCGCTCATCTGGGCGAGCATCGTCGGATTCGGCTCCGCGCGCTGGATCGGCGAGGAGCAGTCCGGCCCCCGTCGCACAGGGGATCTCGACGACCCCGCGGATGCTGCCCTGGCCCCGCGTGCCGGAGCCTTCGCCGCCTTCGCGCCGATGTTCGCCGATCCGGTCGACACGACGCGCGTCGACGTCCCCCGAGCCGATAGCGCTCCGCAGGACCCCGCGCCCCTCTCGACGGGCTTCTGGGCTCCGACCCCCGAGACGCAGCGCCCCGCCGCATCCACCCCTCCTCCCGCACCGGTCGTCGTGCCGAAGGCCGATCCGCCCGCGGAGTCGCCGGTGCTGCCGCCGCCCGCGTCGTTCCTCGCCGCGCGGTCCGCGCCGCGCCCCGCGGACGAGCCCGACGACAGCGCGGTCGACCCCGAGGACCGCGTGACGCCGCCGGCCCCGCCGAGCCCCACGTTCCTGCCGTCGCCTCCTGCCGCCGAGCCGGAGCAGCCCCGGCGCACCGGGGCTGCCGCACCGATCGAGTCGGTGCCGGCGGCGCCGCCGCGCGAGACGCCCGAGGTCGCCCCCGCACCGGTCGCCGAGGTCCCCGAGCCCCCCGCGCCCGCACCGGTGCGGGAACCGTGGGCTCCCGGACCGCTGCGCGCGCCCGCCTCGGCGCCGAGCGATCCCGAGCAGTTCCCCGAGCTCAGCGAGGCGATCTCGGCCGTGCCGGGCGCGCCCGACGCGGGTGCTCCTCGATCGGCGCTCTCGTCGGTCTCGGCGCTCTACGCCCAGAGCGACTCGCCCGACGACGAGGACGACGACCTCGAGGCCATGGATCGCACCATCGTGGCGCGTCGGCGTCGCGTGCCGTGGAAGCTCATCCCGCCGGGCGGGGCCCCCGTCGACATCTCGTCGGAGGTCGTCATCCTCGGTCGGCGACCCGCGCCCGATCCCACGCGGCCCGGCGCGCAGCTGATCGCCATCTCCGACGAGACGCGCACGGTGTCAAAGACCCACGCCCGCCTCGAGCTGCGCGGCGAGACGTGGTTCGTCACCGACCTCGATTCGACCAACGGCGTGCTGTTCGCGACCCTGATGGGCACCGAGATCGAAGCGCAGCCCGGTCAGGAACTCGAAGCGGGGGAGCGGTTCTTCCTCGGCGACGCGGAGGTGCGGCTCAAGCGGAGCGAGGCGTGAGCGAGCGCGACGCCGACGCCGACGCCGACGCCGACGACGTCACCATCTGGGCGGGACGACTGCGCGCGTGGCCGAATGCTCCCCACGAGGGGCAGCAGGACGCACCTCCGCCGGTCGACGACGAGACCGTCCTGGCGCGACGCCGTGCAGCGGAGGAGCCGACGGTCCTCGCTCGTCGCGCGTCACCCGCGGCCCCGGTGGAGCCGGGCCCTCCGGCCGAGGCGGTCGACGACGTCACGGTGCCCGGGCGTCGGCGGCTCGCAGCATCCGACGACGAACCGGACGACGACACCGCGCCGGGCTCCCGCGAACGCGCCCGCCCTGCGGTCGTTCCCGCGGCTCGCGTCCGCCAGTCCGAGGTGCGTGCGGCGCAGGGGTTGCCGGAGGAGCGCAAGGCCCGGGTCCCGTCGAGCGACGACCGGGAGATCTACCGGCCGCGGCCGGTCGAGTCGGAGGTCGTGACGCGCGCCGCTCCGACCCGACGGGAACCGCAGGCGTCCGTCGACGTGGCCGCCGCATCGGCCTCGCGCGCTCGACGCGATCGGCGTCGGGCCCTCGCGGCGATCGTCGTCGGCGCGCTGGCTGCCGGCCTGGCGATCGTCGCGGTCGTGTGGGCGATCGTCGTACCGGCGTGACCGCGGCACCGGCGAGGTGTGCGGCCGCACACCCGTCAAGCGACGGGGTGGGCCGCGTCGCTGCGATAGGTTTACCAGTCGAGCTTTTCTGCGAGGGGGACCGATGAGCGGAGCCGGTGAGACGCGGGTTCGAACCCCGTCGGATGCGATCGGCGGCGACCCGGAGTCCGCCGCACGGCTGGGCATCGTCGCCGCCCGGCCCGGCGTGCGGGCGTGGGCCTTCGCGATCGATCTTCTGATCTGGTCGCTGCTCGCCATCCCCGCCGGCATCGGCGGCGCCCTCCTCTTCGCGGGCGACGCATCGTGGGGTCCGTTCGTCCTGGTGATCGCGGGGTCGGTGCTGCCGGCGCTGTTCGGACTCGTCCAGCTCGTTCTCCACGGGCGCCGCGGCGTGACCGCCGGCAAGGCCGCGATGCGGCTGCGCTCGGTCTCCGTGGCCGATCTCGGGCGCCCGGGCTTCTGGCGCATCGTGCTCCGCGCCCTCGTCCTGGGTGTCAGCGGGATCGTTCCGACCGTCGGACCGGCGGTGATGTTCGCGTCGGGGCTGTGGGATCGCGAGGGTCGCGGCCGCAGCATCCTCGATCGTGTCGCGGGATGCTGGCTGATCGACGCGCGCGCGGGGCTCGACCCGGCCGACGCACGCGCCCTGCGCCGCACCGTCCGCGAGCTCGACATGCCGCTCCGGGAGGTGTCGGAGGGCCTGCCGTCGCTGGCGTCGAACGGATCGGGCGAGCTGCCGATGCTCGCCGAGCGCCGCTCGCGGGCCGGCATCGTCGGCGTCTCGGGCGGACCGTGGGCCCAGCAGCCCGTCGAGGACGAGGCGGCCGGACTGATCACGGCCGCGCCGAGGATCGAGCACGTGCTGGTCTTCGAGGACGGCTCGAGCGTGCGCGTGCCGGAGTACGGTCTGATCGGTCGACAGCCCGAGGCCGCACCCGGTCAGACCGCCGAGGTGCTTCTGACCCTCGAAGACCCCGACAAGCTGCTCTCCAAGACGCACCTGGCGTTCGGCCTCGATGCGGGCGGGGTGTGGGTCATGGACCGCAACTCGAGCAACGGGACGTCGATCGTCGGGGCGGACGGCGCCGAGACCCCGCTCACTCCCGGGTCGCGCGTCGGCCTCGAGGCGGGCGCCGTCGTGCGCCTCGGCGGGCGCATGTTCCAGGTTCGTCGAGGAGGCCCCCAGGCATGAAGATCAAACTCGCCCTCCGCCGGGAGGCCGCCGCGCCCGTCGACGTCATCGTCACCGCCGACGCCACCGCGACCGTCGAAGACGTGGCGCGATCGCTCGCCGACAGCAGTCGCATCCCGGCGTCGGTCACGCCCACGCTGCTCGTCGCCCCTCCGGGCGAGGAATCCACGCAGATGGATCCGACGGCCCTCGTCGCCGACGCGCCCCTCGGCTCGGGCTTCGACGCGGCGGTGGTCGCAGCGACGGCCGACGCCTACGCGTCGAGCGGGGCCACCGCTGCCGTGATGCAGATCCTCAGCGGCGCCGAAGCGGGGCGGGTCGTCCCGCTGGCCCACGGCACCTCCATCATCGGGCGGGTCGAGCCCGCTCACGTCGTGCTCCGCGACCCGATGGTCTCCAAGCGCCACGCGCGCGTCGAGATCGACAAGGAGATCGAGGTCATCGACCTCAACTCCGCCAACGGGCTCGTCATCGACGGCGGTCTCGTCTCCCGCGTGCGCGTGCGACCCGGCCAGATCATCACGATCGGCGGCACCGACGTGCGGTTCGTCCGCACGCCGAACGAGGGCGACGCCGACGAGACGCGCATCTTCGAGCAGGGCGGGTCCCTGCTGTTCAACCGCTCGCCCCGCGTCGAGAAGCGTTACGCCGGACGCGAGCACCGGCATCCGATCATCCCGGCCGAGGCCGACCCCCGCATCTTCCCGTGGCCGATGGTCGCAGCCCCCGTGCTCCTGGGCCTCGCCCTGTTCGCGGTGACCCAGCGCCCGACGTCACTGCTGATCGTCTTCATGGCCCCGCTGATGATGCTCGGCAACTTCATCGGGCAGCGCACCCAGCAGGGCAAGAAGCTCCGTCTGGAGATCGACACCTTCGAGACGCAGATCGACGAGCTCGAAGACGCCCTGCTCGCCGAGGAGGTGGTCGAGCGCGAACGCCGCCGCGAGGAGGCGCCGCCGACGGCCACCGTCTTCGAGCAGTCCATGAAGCTCGGCCCGCTGATGTGGACCCGTCGCCCCGAGCACTGGAACTTCCTCTCGGTGCGACTCGGATCGGGCACCGGTCGCAGCCGCAACACCGTGCAGGAGGCGAGCGACCAGCGCGGCATCGCCGAGTACTCCGACCGGGTGAACACCCTCCGGTCGCGGTTCGAGCACATCTCCGACGTGCCTCTCGTGGAACTGCTCCCGTCCGCCGGAGCGATCGGCATCGCCGGCGGACGCGGCGAGGTCGCCGACGTGCTCCGAGGGATCGGCGTGCAGCTGTTCGGCCTCCACGCTCCCAACGAGGTCATCACCGCGGCGATCGTCGACCCCGCCTGGACGCCCGACGTCGAGTGGATGAAGTGGTTGCCGCACACCACGAGCCCCCAGTCACCGTTCGCCGAGATCGCGCTCGCCGACAGCCCCTCGGCGGCGACCGTGCTGCTCAACGCCCTCGAGGGCGCCGTTCTCGAGCGCCTCACCGGCTCACCCGAGCAGCGCGGCCCCCTGGCGCCGCAGGACACCTCGATGGAGCTCGGCAAGAGCGTCGGCGAACGGGCGCACAGCCCCGCGAAGGGCGGCGACGTCTCACTCATCCTCATCGCCACCAATGACGCCCCCGTCGACCGTGCCCGTCTCACCCAGCTCATCGAGCGGGGACCGGATGCGGGGGTCTTCACGATCTTCGTCGCGCCGACCGTCGAGTCGCTCCCGGCCGCCTGCCGCACGTTCGTCGACGTCACGAACGGGCTCGACGACGCCGTGGTCGGCTGGGTGCGCGCCGGTGAGCGGGCCGAGGGGGTCAGCGTCGAGGGCGTCTCCCGCGAGTACGCAGAGCACTTCGCCAAGCGCCTCGCGCCCGTGGTCGACTCCAGCTCCGTCGCGCCCGACTCGTCGGACCTCCCGAACAGCGTGTCGCTCCTGCGCATCATCGGCGCCGACCGGGCCGCGGAGACCTCCGCGGTGATCGAACGGTGGCGACAGAACAATTCGATCATCGACCGATCGCGGACGCCGCGCCCGCGGCTGAAGCGCGCGGGCACCCTCAAGGCCTTCATGGGTCAGGGCAGCCCCGATGCGATGTCTCTCGACCTGCGCACCCAGGGGCCTCACGCGCTGGTCGGCGGAACGACCGGATCGGGCAAGAGCGAGTTCCTGCAGACCTGGGTGCTGGGGATGGCGGCCGAGTACAGTCCCGACCGTGTGACGTTCCTCTACGTCGACTACAAGGGCGGCTCGGCCTTCGCCGACTGCGTCGACCTGCCCCACACGGTGGGACTCGTGACCGACCTGAGCCCGCACCTCGTGCGGCGCGCCCTGACGAGCCTCCGGGCAGAGCTGCACCACCGCGAGCACCTGTTCAACCGCAAGAAGGCGAAGGACCTGCTCGAGCTCGAGAAGCGTCAGGATCCCGAGACGCCGCCGGCTCTCGTCATCGTCATCGACGAGTTCGCCGCCCTCGCGACCGAGGTGCCGGAGTTCGTCGACGGGGTCGTCGACATCGCCCAGCGAGGTCGTTCCCTCGGCATCCACCTGATCATGGCGACGCAGCGCCCCGCTGGCGTCATCAAGGACAACCTGCGCGCGAACACCAACCTGCGCGTCGCCCTCAGGATGGCGGATGCCTCGGACTCGAACGACGTCGTCGGCGATGCCGTCGCATCCACCTTCGATCCCTCCATCCCCGGTCGCGGCATCGCCAAGACCGGCCCCGGCCGGCTCGTGCCGTTCCAGGCGGCCTACGCCGGAGGGTGGACGACGGAGGAGCCGAACCGCGCCCAGGTGCGTGTCGCGGAGCTCCGCTTCGGATCGGTGACGCTCTGGGAGTCCGAGCGCGACGACGACGGATCGGACGCCCACGACGAAGACCTCGGCCCGAACGACCAGAAGCGCCTCGTGGCCAACCTGGTGGCGGCGTCCGAGGAAGCCGGCCTGCCGAAGCCGAGGCGCCCGTGGCTCGAAGACCTGGCGGGCACGATCGATCTGCGCGACCTGCCCCTGGACGGCGACGCGCGCATCCCTCTCGGACTCGCCGACATCCCCCAGCAGCAGCGGCAGACGGCCGTCTTCTTCGAGCCCGACACCGACGGCCACATGCTCGTCTACGGCACGAGCGGGTCGGGGAAGAGCGTCGCGCTGCGCTCGATCGGGATCGCCGCGGGCGCGCGTCCCGACCTCGGTCGCGTGGCGGTGTATGGCATCGACTTCGGCACCGGTTCGCTCCGCTCGATCGAGACCATGCCCCACGTCGGCGCGATCGTCTCGGGCGACGATGCCGAGCGCGTCCAACGCCTGCTGCGTACCGTCCGCTCGATCCTCGACGACCGCGCGCGACGGTTCTCCGCCGTCAACGCCTCGACGCTGACCGAGTACCGCGTTCTCGCCGGCAAGCCCGACGAACCGCGGATCGTCATCCTGCTCGACGGGTTCGGCACGTTCAAGCAGGACTGGGAGACGGTGTCGGCGCGCGCGCCGTACTACGCGATCTTCATGCGCGTGCTCGGCGAGGGGCGACCGCTCGGCGTGCACGTCGTGGCCACCGCCGATCGCTACGGGAGCGTCCCGACGGCCGTCAGCGCGAACGTGACCAAGCGCATCGTCCTGCGCATGGCCGACGACGGCGCGTACTCGATCCTCGGAGTGCCGAAGGACGTGCTCAACGAGCGCAGTGCCCCCGGGCGCGCCATCGTCGACGGCGTCGAGACCCAGATCGCGGTCATCGGCGGCACGACGAACGTCGCCGAGCAGAACACCGCCGCCGAGGCCTTCGCCGAGAGCCTCCGCGCCGCCGGCGCCGTCGAGGCCGAGAACATCGGATCGCTCCCCACCGAACTCGACGCGGCGAGCCTGCCCGATCGGCTCGACGGACTCCCCGTGCTCGGCATCGGCGACGACACCCTGGGACCCCGGGCGTTCGAGCCCATCGGCACGTTCGTCGTCGCGGGGCCGCCGCAGAGCGGAAAGACCACGGCGCTGCGGGGCCTCGTCAGGGCCGTGGAGCGTCTCGACCCCGAGGTGGCGCTGTTCCACGTCGGCGGACGCCGCGCGGCGCTGCGTTCGTTCCGTCCCTGGACCAGGACGGCCAGCAGTCCGGAGGACGTGCGAGCTCTCGCCAAGGAGCTCAAGGACGTCGTCGTCGACGAGACCCTCACCAAGAGGCTCATGATCGTCGTGGAGAACATCACCGAGTTCAGCGACACCGATGCCGAGCGTCCGCTCAAGGAGCTGTTCCAGGCGATCAACCGCAGCGATCACTTCCTGGTCGCCGACGGCGACGTCGCCCAGCTCACCAGCGGCTTCGGTCTGATCGGCGAACTCAAGGCGGGGCGGCACGGCATCGCGCTGCGGCCGGAGACCTACGACGGCGACTCGCTGTTCAAGGTTCCCTTCCCGAAGGTGCAGCGTCACGAGTTCCCGCCGGGCCGCGGCCTGTTCGTCGAGAACGGCCGGATGGTCACCGTGCAGCTCCCGCTGGTCGCCGACTGAAGCGCGTTACCACAACCCCTCGGCCGTCGGGAAGGTCTGTCCTGGGCCGCGCGGAGGTTCGGTTAGGGTTGTGGTCGTTCGGGGGTTCCGGCCCCTTCTTCCTCAACGAAAAGGTGCATGATGGCGGATTTCAAAGCGTCCTACGGCGAGATGGAGTCGATGTCGGGAAAGCTCGAGTCGGGCCGTGAAGAGATCGGCGACGTGCTTCGTCGCCTGAAGGACGACGTCGACCGGCTCCTGGGCGACGACTTCAAGACGCAGCACGCTTCCGGCAAGTTCGGCGAGGGTTACACCGAGCTGACGACCGGTCTGGAGAAGGCCATCGAGGGCATCTCCGACATGGGCGAATCGCTGCGCAAGATGATGCAGGCGATCAAGGACACCGACCAGGCGCTCGCGGGCAACTGACGTACTTTCACCCCGGGCCGTCCTCATCGAGGAACGACCCGGGGTGAAAGCCGTGTGCGCGACGGTTCCGGCGACGACGAAGAGGAGACCGCATGGCCAACGACGGGATGGATGTCGATCTCGGTGATCTCGAGCTGATGGTGAGCCGCCTGGATTCGTTCAAGACCGAGTTCGCCGATCTCGGGAAGAACACCGACACGGTGGCGGATGCTGTGGGTCGACCCTCCGGGCGGTCGGAACTGCGCGGCAAGGTCGAGGAGTTCCAGGGCGGGTGGGACGGCAACCGCGAGCAGCTGTCGGAGGACCTCGACACGGTTTATCAGCACTTGAAGGACTTCGTCGACACCATCGGCGAACTCGATGTGGAATTGGCGAGTGATCCCGAATGACCTACTCACCGAATCGCGGCTATCGGCTCGAGGAGCTCGAGGGTGACCCCTACGACATCGAGACCGCCGGGAACGAGTACACGCGCATGGGCGAGCGCATGCAGTGGACCTCCGATGAGCTCGAGAAGCTCTCGTCGGAGACGCGCTACAAGGCCGAGGGGCTCGACGCGATCCGCGAGCAGGCCGGCGAGCTGGCCGATCAGCTGACCAAGGTCGCCGATCGCTACACGAGCTCGGGGCCCGTCCTCGTCACGTACGCCGCCGCGCTCCGCGACGCGCGCACGCGCACCGTCAATCCACTCGTGGACGACATCTTCGCCGCGATCACGGCGCGCAACGAAGCCGTCGCCGCCCGCGAGGAGGCCGAGAGCACCGCGGACGACCTCCGCAACCCCTGGCCGTGGCAGGACGAAGCCACCGACGCACAGCTCGCCACCGCCGACCAGGCCGCCTCGAGCGCCGGAAGCGCGGCGAGCAGTGCCGAGACCGAACTCGAGGGTCTCTGGGAGTCCTTCGAGTCGGGCTACTCGGTATGGGAAGAGGCCTACGAGAAGGCCGTCAACGATCTGGAGTCCGCGTACAGCGCATCGGGCATCGACGACAACCCGTGGGAGGACGCCTTCGACTTCATCGCCCAGGCGCTGACCGTGATCGGCACGATCGCCGTCGTCGTGGCGATCTTCGTCGCCGCTCCCATCGCTGCGGTGCTGCTCGTCATCGCCACCGTGGCGGCCATCGCCACCCTCGCCATCCACGTCGGCATGATGCTCGCCGGCTCCAAACGCGTGACGATGGGCGACCTGATCTTCGACACCATCGCGGTGATCCCCTTCGCCGGAGGCGTCGTCAAGGCCATGCGCGGCGGATCGGGGTTCTTCCGCGCACTCGGGCCCGCAGCCGGTCTCGGCACCGCGTCTCGCACCACGATCACGGCGGGCCGCAACGCCGTCGAAGACGGCGTGCGCACGATCCTCGGCTGGGGCGGCTCGGGCGGGGGACAGGCCGCTCGCCGGGCCGCTGCCGGGGGGATCGCGGACGACTTCCTGCGCACCTCCGTCGGCAACTGGGGTCAGGGCGCCTGGAACGCCATCCGATCCGGTGGTGGTCGTCTCGACGGCCAGGCGCTGAGCATGTCGGAGAACATCCTGAACGCCTGGCCGCGCCCGGGCGGCGTGCCACGTGTCGCGGCGAACAACTGGCTCGCCGGCGTCGGGGCCCCCGGTGGGTTCATGCAGGGGACCAACGTGGTGAACTTCTTCAACGGCATCGAGCAGTCGGTGAGCACCGGTGTGGGCGTGTTCGGCGGCCCCGACATCCCGACCGTCGCCGACATCCCCGGTCTCGACTTCAACCCCTTGGCGAGGTGACGTGTCCGACCTGACCACCGACGTCACCGCTGATCTGAAGGGCCGCGTTACGGAACTGCGCAGCCGCAAGCGACTGGACGCCGTCGTCGATGCGTCGCGGGCAGCCCTCCTCGTGGCGGTGCCGCGCCTGCGCGGCGAACACGACAACGTCGTTCGTCGTTCGGGTGCGGGTCCCGTGAGACCCTCTCGTCCGACATGGGGCGTCCGCGACACCGTCACCGTCATCGCCCTCCTCCTGGGTCTCCTCGCGGCCGGCCTCGTCCTGCCGTCTCCGCGCAACGGCCGCCCCGCCCTCGGCGTCGACACCGCCGCACTCTGGGTCGGTCTCTGCGCGGTCGCCGCGTTCGCGATCTTCGTCGCGTTGGAACGGGGTCGACGCGACACCCTTCTCCTCGGCGCCCACACGAGGGGCGCCTGGCGGCTGTACATCGTGCTCGCCGTGGTGTGGGCCGCGGTGTTCGTCTACATGTCGCTCAACTGGGACGACGTCGACCGTTTCGAGCCGCAGGCGCCGATCGCCGGTCTCGTCCTCCTCGGTCTGTCGGTCGTGGGTTTGGCGGGGCTCGCGGTCGTGGCGCGTCGTCGCGACCGCACCGCGCTGCTCGACCCCGCCGTCGCGGCGAAGGACGAGTGGGGGGTCAGCGTCGGCGACGGCGACCCGGTCGATGAGTGGTGGGCCTCCCTGCCCACGAAACTCGCCCCCGCCGAGCGGTCGGCCGGCGACCGCTCCTACGGCACCACGATCGACGTGCTGGAGCGCGAAGGCATCATCCGCCCCGGCGACGCACGACGCCTCCGGCGGAAGAACCCGTCGGTGGTCTGGAGAGGAGACGCCGGATGAGCGCCGCAGAGGTGATTTTCGACACCGACCGCTGGATCCGGGTGCCCCTGGACTACGCGGACACCCGCTGGCGCGACGCCGAGGAATGGGCCGACTGGCTCGCGGAATCGGCCACGAGCGGTCGGCCGGACGCCGAGACCGTCGCGCCCCTCGTACGCTCCAGCGCGCGCGCGGTCGCGCTGTTCCCCGCCGCTCACGTGTGGGCGCGGTTCTGGCACTATCCGATCGCGTCGATCCCGACCGGATTCGTCGACGTCTACGTGCAGAGTCGCGACCCCGACGGCACGCACGCGGAGGACCTGCTCCCCGATCCGGGGTTCACGGCGCTCGACCCGGTCGTGGAGGTCTTCTCGATCGACGGGTTCACCTCCGCGGCACGCCGTCACAGCCTCCCGCTCGTGCTGCGTTCGGAGGACGACGCCGAGCCCGCGGTGCTGCCGCGGCTGGAGTGGCTGGGCGTCACGCCCGAGTGGGTCTGCTACCTGGTCACGAACGATCACGACCCCGCGGCGATCGCCGACCGGGAAGCCGACGTCGAGGCGCTGTTCCGGAGTATGGCGGAGCCCCGCGAACGAGAGACGGATCGATGACATTGCGCGAAGAACTCATCGGCCGCCCAGCCGCTCCGCCCCGGCCCGCGCCCTACCGCCTCCTGGCCCCGGCGGGATGGCGGAGGGTCCCCGCCGACGTCTTGACCGACGTCTTCGGCGAGACCGCCGTCGAGCGGCTGAAGGACGCCGATCGGCCGGATCTCGTGCTGCAGATGCGGGGGATGCTGTCGCAGCTGCGACGATCGCTGCGGTCGACCCACGTGTTCGAGGCCTACCTCCCCCCGACCCTCGACGGCGATCCTCAGCCGGCCGTGCTGACGGTGGCCCCGTTCGTCCGCCCGAGCGATGTGTCGTGGGCCGACGCCGTCGGTCGCGCCGCCCAAGGCGCGGAGGTCGTCCAGCCGGACTTCACGGCGACCTCGATGTGGCGATGGACGAACGACCACAGCGAGCGGCGCGGCACGGACGAGCCCGCGATCCGCACGCGCGCGCAGCACTACGTCGTTCCGGTGGGCGTCGATGCGCCCGAACGCCGCGGGCTCCATTTCGTCCACACCGTCCTGGCGGCCGACGACACGCAGCCCGCGCTGTCGGACGACGCCCTCACCCCGACCAGGCTCACGGAACTGCTCCTCGAGACGGGCGACGTCATCCTGAGTACCTTCCGGTGGGTCGACGTCGAGGACTGACGCGGCTTCCCCGCCTCGAGGATCCGCCGCATCCGCCCTCGTTTGCCCGCACCCCTCCCGGGGGCGTATGATTGGGCGGGTGTGCGCTCATGCGCGCCCTGCGTCGTGCCCCCGGTGTGCTGCAGGAGCGTGGAGCTCACCATCTCAGGGATGGGCCTGCGAACAGGTCACCCCCACGGCATATCCACCACGAGAAGCGTCAGATCATTCTGCCGCTCGGTGGGTCTATGTGAGCCCGCACCGTCATGAATCGAAAGATCCGGATGCTGCGGGGGAGACACACCCGCTGTCACCGTGCAGCACAACAAGGAGAGAACGTGCCAACTATTCAGCAGTTGGTTCGCAAGGGACGCTCGCCGAAGGTCACCAAGACCAAGGCCCCCGCCCTGAAGTCGAACCCCCAGCAGGCCGGTGTCTGCACCCGCGTCTACACGACGACCCCGAAGAAGCCGAACTCGGCCATGCGCAAGGTCGCCCGTGTGAAGCTCCGCAACGGCACCGAGGTCACCGCCTACATCCCCGGCGAGGGCCACAACCTGCAGGAGCACTCGCTCGTGCTCGTCCGCGGCGGTCGTGTGAAAGACCTCCCCGGTGTCCGTTACAAGATCGTCCGCGGTGCACTCGACACCCAGGCCGTCAAGAACCGTAAGCAGGCCCGCAGCCGCTACGGTGCGAAGAAGGGCTGAGTCAGATGCCTCGTAAAGGTCCCGTCACCAAGCGCCCGGTCGTCAACGACCCGGTCTACGGTGCTCCGATCGTCAGCCAGCTGGTCAACAAGATCCTCGTCGACGGCAAGAAGTCGATCGCGGAGTCGATCGTCTACACCGCCCTCAAGGGCGTCGAGGCGAAGAACAGCCAGGATGCCGTCGCCACCCTCAAGAAGGCGCTCGACAACGTGCGCCCCACCCTCGAGGTCAAGAGCCGCCGCGTCGGTGGCTCCACCTACCAGGTGCCGATCGAAGTGAAGCCCCACCGTGCGAACACGCTGGCCCTGCGCTGGCTCGTGAGCTACGCGAAGGCCCGCCGCGAGAAGACCATGATCGAGCGTCTCCAGAACGAGATCCTCGACGCCTCGAACGGCCTCGGTGCCGCGGTCAAGCGCCGCGAAGACACCCACAAGATGGCCGAGTCGAACCGCGCCTTCGCGCACTACCGCTGGTAATACGCCTGAACGTCGACCTCCGGGTCCCGAGCCTGTCGAAGGGCCCGGAGGTCGACGGAATGTCCCTCTCCACAAGTTAGGAACCCCGCCCGTGGCACAAGACGTGCTCACCGACCTCACCAAGGTCCGCAACATCGGCATCATGGCGCACATCGATGCCGGCAAGACGACGACGACCGAGCGCATCCTCTTCTACACGGGCGTCAACCACAAGATCGGCGAGACGCACGATGGCGCCTCGACCACCGACTGGATGGAGCAGGAGCAGGAGCGCGGCATCACGATCACGTCGGCCGCCGTCACGTGCTTCTGGGACAAGAACCAGATCAACATCATCGACACCCCCGGTCACGTCGACTTCACCGTCGAGGTGGAGCGCTCGCTCCGCGTCCTCGACGGCGCGGTCGCCGTCTTCGACGGCAAGGAGGGCGTCGAGCCCCAGTCCGAGACCGTGTGGCGTCAGGCCGACAAGTACGACGTCCCCCGCATCTGCTTCGTCAACAAGATGGACAAGCTGGGCGCCGACTTCTACTTCACGGTCGACACGATCGTCAACAAGCTGAAGGCCAAGCCGCTCGTCATCCAGCTGCCCATCGGCGCGGAGAACGACTTCGTGGGCGTCATCGACCTCGTCGAGATGCGCGCGCTGGTCTGGCCCGGCGACTCCAAGGGTGACGTCACCATGGGAGCGAAGTACGAGATCCAGGAGATCCCGGCCGAGCTCGCCGACAAGGCCGCCGAGTACCGCGAGCTGCTGCTCGAGACCGTCGCCGAGTCCGACGAGGAGCTTCTGGAGAAGCACTTCGGCGGCGAAGAGCTGACCGTTGCCGAGGTCAAGGCCGCGATCCGCAAGCTGACCATCGCGTCCGAGGTCTACCCGGTGCTCTGCGGCTCGGCGTTCAAGAACCGCGGCGTGCAGCCGATGCTCGACGCGGTCGTCGACTACCTCCCGTCGCCCCTCGACGTGCCGGCCATCGAGGCCCACGACCCGAAGGACGAAGAGATCGTCATCGAGCGCCACGCCGACCGCGAAGAGCCGTTCACGGCCCTCGCGTTCAAGATCGTGACGCACCCGTTCTTCGGTCGTCTCACCTACATCCGCGTCTACTCCGGTCACCTCGACTCCGGCGGACAGGTCGTCAACTCGACCAAGTCCAAGAAGGAGCGCATCGGGAAGATCTTCCAGATGTACGCGAACAAGGAGAACCCGGTCGACTCGGTCACCGCCGGTCACATCTACGCGGTCATCGGCCTCAAGGACACCACCACGGGCGACACGCTCTCCGATTCGCAGCACCAGGTCGTGCTCGAGTCGATGACGTTCCCCGAGCCGGTCATCGAGGTCGCCATCGAGCCGAAGACGAAGGCCGACCAGGAGAAGCTGGGTCTCGCGATCCAGAAGCTCGCGGAGGAGGACCCGACGTTCCGCGTCGAGCAGAACTCCGACACCGGTCAGACCGTCATCAAGGGCATGGGCGAGCTCCACCTCGACATCCTCGTCGACCGCATGAAGCGCGAATTCCGCGTCGAGGCGAACGTCGGCAAGCCGCAGGTGGCGTACCGCGAGACGATCAAGAAGGCCGTCGAGCGTCACGACTACACCCACAAGAAGCAGACCGGTGGTTCGGGTCAGTTCGCGAAGATCCAGTTCGCGATCGAGCCCCTCGAGGTCACGGCCGAGAAGACCTACGAGTTCGAGAACAAGGTCAGCGGTGGCCGCATCCCGCGCGAGTACATCGGCCCCACCGACCAGGGTTTCCAGGACGCCATGAACGTCGGCGTCCTCGCCGGCTACCCCATGGTCGGCGTCAAGGCGATCCTGCTCGACGGTGCCTCGCACGACGTCGACTCCTCGGAGATGGCGTTCAAGATCGCCGGCTCCATGGGATTCAAGGAAGCCGTCCGCAAGGCGAACCCCATCATCCTCGAGCCCATCATGGGCGTCGAGGTGCGTACTCCCGAGGAGTACATGGGCGACGTCATCGGCGACCTCAACTCGCGTCGTGGCCAGATCCAGTCGATGGAAGATGCCCAGGGCGTCAAGGTCGTCAAGGCGAACGTCCCCCTCTCGGAGATGTTCGGCTACATCGGCGACCTGCGTTCGAAGACCTCCGGCCGCGCCGTCTACTCCATGGAGTTCGACAGCTACGCCGAGGTGCCGCGCGCGGTGGCCGACGAGATCGTCCAGAAGACCAAGGGCGAGTAACTCCGCCCTCCGGATGCTGCCGGCTCAGCGCCCCGGTGAGGGGCCGGCAGCATCCACCCCACAACTTCACATCACACCTCTACTAAGCTGAATCCATCCCCGTAGAGAACCGGTCGCAAACCAGTGCCCGGACCCTCTACACATCACCGTCCTGAGGAGGACCCAGTGGCTAAGGCCAAGTTCGAGCGGACCAAGCCGCACGTGAACATCGGAACGATCGGTCACGTCGACCACGGCAAGACCACGCTCACCGCTGCCATCTCGAAGGTGCTCGCCGACAAGTACCCGTCGGCCACCAACGTTCAGCGTGACTTCGCGTCGATCGACTCGGCGCCGGAAGAGCGTCAGCGTGGTATCACGATCAACATCTCGCACGTCGAGTACGAGACCCCCAAGCGTCACTACGCCCACGTCGATGCGCCGGGCCACGCTGACTACATCAAGAACATGATCACCGGTGCCGCCCAGATGGACGGCGCGATCCTCGTGGTCGCCGCCACCGACGGCCCGATGGCTCAGACCCGTGAGCACGTTCTGCTCGCCAAGCAGGTCGGCGTCCCCTACCTGCTCGTCGCGCTGAACAAGTCCGACATGGTCGACGACGAGGAGATCCTGGAGCTCGTCGAGCTCGAGGTCCGCGAGCTGCTCTCGAGCCAGGACTTCGACGGCGACAACGCCCCCGTCGTCCGCGTCTCGGGCCTCAAGGCTCTCGAGGGCGACCCCGAGTGGGTCGAGAAGATCGTCGAGCTCATGGAAGCCGTCGACGAGTCGATCCCCGACCCGGTGCGTGACAAGGACAAGCCGTTCCTCATGCCCGTCGAGGACGTCTTCACCATCACCGGTCGTGGAACCGTCGTCACGGGCCGCGCCGAGCGCGGCACCCTGGCGATCAACTCCGAGGTCGAGATCGTCGGCATCCGTCCGACGCAGAAGACGATCGTCACCGGTATCGAGATGTTCCACAAGCAGCTCGACGAGGCCTGGGCCGGCGAGAACTGTGGTCTGCTCCTCCGCGGCACCAAGCGTGACGACGTCGAGCGTGGCCAGGTCGTCGTGAAGCCGGGTTCGGTTACGCCGCACACCGGGTTCGAGGGCACCGCCTACATCCTGTCGAAGGAAGAGGGCGGCCGTCACAACCCGTTCTTCACGAACTACCGCCCGCAGTTCTACTTCCGCACCACCGACGTCACCGGCGTCATCACGCTGCCCGAGGGCACCGAGATGGTCATGCCCGGCGACACCACCGACATGACGGTCGAGCTGATCCAGCCCATCGCCATGGAAGAGGGCCTCGGCTACGCGATCCGTGAGGGTGGCCGCACCGTCGGCGCCGGCACGGTCACGAAGATCCTCAAGTAACACCCCGCTCGCGTCGCGAGCGAAAGAGAAGCCCCTCGGGTCCATCCGGATCCGGGGGGCTTCTTCGTGCCTGACCCGGGATTATGGGGAGTCTAGAGAAAGTCACCGGCTGTGAACCGATCGTTCACTTGCATATCTCGGGTCTCTAGCAATATTCTATGAAACGTCGTCCCCCTCACGAGAGCGGGGTGCGACGATCCGGAGTCTGGTGCCCCTCCTCCGCACATCCCGTGACGTTCGCGTTGCGTGCGTACTGTGGGCGGCTGACGTCGCCTACCGTCCCCTCACAGATACGCACCGATATGTCGCCTCACCTGGAGTTTCGTCTCCCCGCGCGCGCCCTGGCCGCGTGGCGCGGAGTGCGCACCGGTGTGGCGGCGGCGACCGTGGTGGCTCTCATCGTGACCCTCCTCGCGACGGGTGGCGTGGCCGCGGCGGCGACGTCGGTCGCGCCGGCCGGGTCGGACACGGCTATCGGGAGCGACGGCACACCGACTATGTCGGAAGACCCTCCCATTGAGGTCGATGCCCCCTCTTCGGAGCAGGATGACGTCGCGGAGGCGGACGCCGCTCCGGCTGCCGAGCCCGGACTATCCGGCCCGGCATCGGCTCCGGACGCATCATCGTCGCCTGCGAGCGAGCCGGTGAGGGCCGCCCGGGGTCCGCCCGAGGCGCGAGCCACGAACGACGCCTCCGTCTCGATCCTTGCCGCCGGAGTTGCCGAGGCGCCGGTCTCCGTCTGGCTCGAGGACTTCGAGGCGGTCTCCGGCACTGCTGCGGTTCCCCTGGCGACGTCGCTCTCGAACGTCTACACGGCGGATGCGTTCTGGCTCACCACTGCGCAGTGCAACGGCGTCCTCGCCGAATACGCCACCACCGACGCGTCGCTGGCTTCGGTCTGCAGCGCGTCCCCGCAGTCCTCCCGCAACAACATTCGTCGCCTCGCCGACGCTCTCGGCCAGATGCGGCTCGGCGTCGCGGGCGCCGCATCCGTCGATGCCGCGACCGCCGCCGGTTCGACCGCCTCGCCCAACGGAGGGTCGCAGGGCAACCGTGCGCTGACCGAGTGGACCGAGTCGCAGAACGGCACGGCCGGTCAGACCCTCATGCTCGGCCGCTCGAGCACCGCGCCCGCGCTGGGCATCTCCGCGTCGGCGTCGCGGTACTACGTCGTGCGCCTCGACATGGGTGAGGCCTCGTGCACCTTCGGCACCCGCGCGCAGGTGACGCTGGGTCTCGCCGTCGGCACGGGGGGAACCCCGTCGATGACGTCGCGGGCCTTCTCGCCGTGCACCGATGCCGCCTCGCGCTGGTACACCTCGCCCGCCCTCACCGGGGGATGGAACCTGGGCGGCAACGGCGTGGCGGCCGGCACCTTCACGTCGGACACGTCATTGCTGCTCACGCCCGCGCAGGCGGCGCAGCTGCGACCCGTCGTGCGGAACACCAATGTCACCTCGGGCGGAAACGACCTCGCGGTCGACAACCTGCGCATCCTCGACGCCACGCCCGCCCTCGACAAGGCGTTCGCCGCCGACACGATCGTCGCGGGTACGCCCACGACGCTCACGTTCACCGTCACGAACACCTCCGAGCTGGCCGCCAAGACCGACTGGAGCTTCACCGACGCTCTCCCTGCCGGCCTCGTCGTCGCCCCGACCCCCACCGTCGGCGGCACGTGCACGAACGTCGGCGGAGCGGCCTTCACCGTTCAGGCGGCGGCAGGGTCGTCGACGATCACGGCCACCGGGGGAGACCTGGCAGCGGGGGCGGTGAGCTGCACGATCACGCTGAACGTCGTCGCCAACACGCCGGGCACGTACGTGAACGGCGCCGCCAACGTCACCACGGTGCTCAGCCCGCCCGACAATGCCACGCTCATCGTCGAGGCGCCCGCGCGCATCACTGTCCAGAAGAACGTGGTCGGACGCGCAGTCGTCGGGGACCAGTTCCGCCTCGCACTCAGCTCGGGCGCCACCGAGATCGCCGCAGTCAGCACACTCGGCTCCACGACCGGCGTCCAGACCCAGCGGGTGGGCCCGGTGAACGTCACCCGCGGAGCGACGTACACGATCTCCGAGACCATCACGTCGACCGCGTCGCTGAACACCTATTCCACGACCTACCAGTGCGTGCGCGGCACGACCACGATCGCGACCGGCACCTCCGTCTCCGGCCCCATCACGATCCCCGACGAGCCCGGCGCCGAGGTGGTCTGCACCTTCACGAACACGCCGCAGCCGGCGAGCCTCTATTGCGACGGAACCTATTTCTACGCCGTCCGCGCGAACGGGTCGATCGCGCAGGCGAACTCGACGAGCACCGCTGCGCCGACGCAGATCACCGGCGCCGTGACCGGGGCGGTCGACGTCAACGCGCTCGGTGTCAGCGGCGACGGAGCGACCGCGATCGCCATCGACCGCGGATCGAATGCGTCGACCGCCGCCGCCGTGGTGAACTACACGATCGTCAGCGGCGGACTCCAGGCCGCGCGCACGGCGTTCACCACCGCGCAAGGAGCCATGCTCGACCGGTCGGGCGCGGCCCTCGACGGCACGATCATCGCCGGCGCGGTCGACCCGCTCAACGGCAGGTTCATCGTCGGCAAGTCGGCGACGGGCTCGGTGCGCCTCTGGGAGTACACGCCGAACTCGCTCGCAAACGGCAGTCGCTTCCTGTACCTCGGGCAGGTGGCGACCGGCACGACCGCGGGGGAGAACGGCGACCTGTCGTTCGACGCACAGGGCAACCTCCACATCGTGCAGACCGCCGCCGACTCGAGCAACGTCGGCATGTTCAGCGTCACGCGCGAAGCGCTCGCGGCCGCGTCGGGCGGCACCATCCCCTCGAGCGCGACCGTACGCCGCGCGCTGAGCGGCACGGACAGCGGATTTGCTCTCACGGCGGTCAACGGCATGGCGTTCTCGTCATCGGGGACCGTCTACCTCGGAGGCGCGACCGTCGCCTACCAGTTCGATCCGACGACGTGGGTGCGCGTTCCGGGAAGCCCCCGCGCAACGATCGGTACGACCGCCACGGGTGCCGGAGCGACCGACCTCGCCGCCTGCTCGACCCCGTCGACGATCTCCCTCGAGAAGAACGTCGTCGGCCGCGTCGCCGGCGCCGACCAGTTCCGCCTCGCCATAGCGGCGGGCTCTCCGGCGACCGAGTCCTCGGTCGCGACGACGACGGGCACGGCGACCGGCGTGCAGTCGGCGCGGATCGGGCCGACGCCGGTGCAGATCAGTACCGCGGTCACGATCTCCGAGACGATGGCGACCGGTTCCTCGTCACCGCTGACGGCGTACACGTCGGTCTACGAGTGCTGGGCCGACGGGGTGCGCATCTTCACGGGAACGGAAAAGTCGGCGACGATCACGATCCCGAACCGGCTGAGTGTCGGCGTTGCCTGCACCTTCACCAACTCACCGGCACCCTTCGCGACGGTGCGCGTGACGAAGATCGTCGAGGACTGGAGCGGAACCAATCGCACCCCCACCCCCGGGTGGACGATGACCACGACGGCGGCGGCCACCACCGGCAGCACCGTGTCGATCCTGCCCTCCCGCAACCCCGCCCAGCAGACGGGGGCCGACGGCGCCGCGACATGGCAGGTGCTCTTCGGAGCTGCGTCCCACCGGGCTCGGGTCACGGTCGCCGAGACGACCCAGACGGGCTTCCGCTACCA
Source organism: Microbacterium hatanonis (assembly GCF_008017415.1). Lineage (NCBI taxonomy): Bacteria > Bacillati > Actinomycetota > Actinomycetes > Micrococcales > Microbacteriaceae > Microbacterium > Microbacterium hatanonis. The sequence continues at coordinate 1,109,988 of NZ_VRSV01000002.1, forward strand.
GAGCCTCGTGTGCACGGTGAACGGCGTGGCGGGAGCCACGACGGTCACCACGGTCGGGGATCAGGTGCGTGGCGCGCTCACCGTGGACGTCGCACCGGGGAGCGCGGTCGAGTGCGTCTACACCAACCGGCCGGTGGCCACCCTGACCCTCGTAAAGAACGTCTCCTACGGCAGCGCCTCGCCCTCCGCATGGCAGCTCTCGGCGACCCGCAGTCTGGCGGCGGCGCTGCCGGGACCGAGCGGGGCGGGCGGCAGCGGCACGCTGAACACCGTCACCGTCTCAGCCGATACGCCCTACCGCCTCGCGGAGGCCGGCGGACCGGCGACCTACCTGCAGATCGGCGCGTGGGTATGCACCACGGCGACCGGGACGACGGTGCCGGTCACCGCTGCCGGTGACGTGACCCTCACCCGCGCGACGGCGGTCACATGCACCGTGACGAATGCCACAGCATCCGTCGTCCTGCTGAAGAACGTGCAGAGCCCGCAGGCCGGGTTCCAGCCCTCGACGTGGAACCTCACGGCGACGCCGGCCGCCCTCGCCGGGCTCGCACCGACCACGGTCGCCGGCGCCGACTACGCGACCGCCGGCAACCCCTCCAGCACGTTCGACGTGAGGCCCGGACACGCCTACACCCTGACGGAGGCGCTCGCCCAGACGGGCACCCGTCTGGCCTACCGGCAGCTCCGCGTGGAGGTCAGGCAGCCGAACGGAACCTGGGCGCCGGTGACGACGGCGTCGTCGGGTGCGGCGTCGATCACCGCTCCGGCGGCCGGTCAGACGGCCGTCTACCGCTTCGTCAACGCGCCCGTCCAGCCGGCCACCCTCCCGCTCACCGGCGGCACGAGCACCGATGCCTTCCTCATCGGCGGCTCCGTCGTCCTGGTCCTCGCACTCGCCCTCGCCGTCTGGCACGGGCGCCGCCGAACGAGAGGGAGGGCTTTCTGAAACCCGCTCCCGCCTCGCTCAGCAACCCGCTTCCCCCTATGACCGCACCACCTGCTTTCCTCACCGAATGGAGAAAACCCATGTCCTCGTCCACACTTCGGCGGGTCACCGCCGCGATCGGCGCCATCGTCCTGGCCGCCGGCGCGGCGATCGTGGCGACCGCCCCCGCGCAGGCGGTCACGCTGCCCGGAAACATCGACAGCACGCAGGCTCGGAGCCTGACCGTGCACAAGTACGCGCTCGGCCCCAACAGCCCGCAGCAGGCCGGTACCGGTCAGCAGCTGCCGGCCGGCACGAACCTCGGCACGCCGCTGGCCGGTGCGGTCTTCACCGCCACCCAGGTCGCGGGTGTCGACCTGACCACCCCCGAGGGCTGGACGATCGCCGGCAACCTCACCCCGCAGACCGCGGCCAACCGACTCAGCACGACGACGTTCACGTCGACGGCATCGGCATCCAACGGCACCGCGACGTTCCCGTCCGACATGCCCATCGGTCTGTTCTACGTCCAGGAGACCGTGCTCCCCGCTGAGGCGACCAACCCGACCGCGCCGTTCCTCGTCTCGCTGCCGCTGCCGACCGGTTCGCAGGGCGCGCCCGCGAACCAGTGGATCTACGACGTGCACGTGTACCCCAAGAACGCCGTGACCGAGCTGACGAAGACGCGTGTTCCCGCTCCGGCGAACTCCGCCGAGGCGCGCAACCCCGACCTCATCCGCTGGGCGATCTCGTCGACGATCCCGACCCTGGCGGCGGGCGACTCGATCTCGAACTTCTCGCTGGTCGACACCATCCCGGCCGACCTCACCTTCGTCGGCACCCCGCCGGCCGGTGTGTCGCCGACGACCGTCACCGTGACCAACTCGGCGGGCCTCGCGCAGAACTTCGTCGCGGGCACCGACTACAACGTCGTCACCGACGCCGCCGCCGGTACGTCCACGCTGACCTTCACCCCCTCCGGCCTCACCCGCCTGACGGGTCTGCAGGGCGGCGTGGTCTCGTTCAACGTGCTGACCCGTGCCGTGTCGATCCCCGCCGACGGCCGCATCGTGAACAGCGCGACGGGAAACATCAACGGTCTGACGACCACGGTCACCGGCGTCACGCCCATCGGACAGCTCACGGTGCTCGCCTACGAGAGCACCAACGGCAGCCCGCGCGTTCCCCTCGCCGGCGCGATCTACCAGGTCTACCTGAACCAGAACGACGCCAACCTCCAGCAGAACCCCATCTCCATCAACGGGGCGACGAACTGGACCACCGGGGCGAACGGCCTCGTGGAGATCCCGATCATCACGCCCGGTAACTACTACGTGCGCGAGATCACGCCGCCGGCCGGCTTCAACCTGCCCCAGAGCAACCCGGTGCAGACGGCGGTCGTCGCCGGCCCGACCTCGACGGTCCCGCCGGTGCAGAACTACATCGAGTTCGGTCACACCCAGGTCTCGGCGGCGAACTTCCTGCTGCCGCTGACCGGTGGTGACGGCGGTCTGTGGTTCGGTCTCGGCGGGGGTGCCCTCGTGGTCATCGCCCTCGGCGCCGCGGTCGTCGTGTCCCGTCGTCGTGCGCTCGCCGAGCGCGCCGCAGCGTAACCCGACGTGAAGACAGCGAAGGCGGGGCGTCAGCCGGGCGTCCCGCCTTCGTCATTCCCGTCGCGCAGGATGCTGCGCCGGGCCCGGCGGTGGCGTCTGCCGGTCTTCCCCCTCGTGATCGCTCTCGTCTCACTCGCCGGTGCGGGACTCCTGCTGTTCCCGACCGTCGTGTCGTGGTTCAGCCAATACGAGCAGTCGCAGCGCATCGATGCGCTGACCGACGACGTCGCCGATCTCGGTGCCGACACCCTCCGCGAGCGTCTGCGCGACGCCCGCGCCTACAACGACGCGCTGACCGGGGGCGGCGTGAACATCGCGGCGAACGAGCGCCTGCCGTTGGCCGCCGACCCCGAGCAGGGCGGCGACTACGACGCCGTCCTCCGGGGCGACGCCGACGGTCTCATGGCGCGTCTGAAGATCCCCGCGATCGACGTCGACCTGCCGATCTATCACGGCACGAGCGACGACGTCCTCGAGCACGGGGTCGGACACCTCGAAGGAACCGCCGTGCCGGTGGGGGGAGCATCCACCCATTCCGTTCTCACCGCCCATCGTGGTCTGGCGACGTCCGAGCTCTTCACCCACCTCGACCGCGTGCAGGTCGACGACACCTTCACGGTCGAGGTCTTCGGCGAGGTGCTCACGTACCGCGTGGTCGAGACCCGCGTGGTCGACCCCGCCGATACCGAGAGCCTGCTGCCCGTGGTGGGCGAGGATCTTCTCACGCTCGTCACGTGCACGCCGTTGGGCGTCAACAGCCATCGCATCCTGGTGACGGGGGAGCGCGTCATCCCGACACCTGGGGCCGATCTCGACGGCGCAGGAGAGCGGCCGGAGATCCCCACCTTCCCCTGGTGGGCCTTCATCGCGGCGGGCGCCGTGATGGTCGCCTCCACCTACGTCTGGCTGTCGGGGAGACCCCCGCGCGCTCTGCGCCACCCCTTGCCACCCACGCAGCGGCCATCCGAGAATGAGGCTCTCTAGGAGGAGGTCCACCATGGGTGTCGACGACATCATCAACAAGGGAAAGCAGCTGTTCGAGCAGAACCGCGACAAGATCGAGGAGGCCCTCAAGAGCGAGAAGGCCGAAGACGTCAGCGACAAGTTCCTCGACGGCGCCGCCGACGCGATCAAGAAGGTCGCTCCCGAGCAGCATCACGGCAAGATCGACGAGGTCCGCGCCAACGTCGACAAGAACCTCGGCAACCAGTAGCGCGCCGCCGAGAGTGCCCGTTTCCGTCAGAGGTGCCCGAATATTCGGGCACTCGCGGCGGGAACGGGCACTTTCGACGTCTGGCCGGGCGGTGCATCCACCCGTCTTCATGGGCACGACCGCGGCCGCGGCCTTCGACGGCGGGCTCCGCGCTGTCGCGTGGCGTGGCCACGGCCGGTACGACGAGGAGAGCGCCGCAGCCCTTCGCGAGAGCGTGCAGGCGATGGCGGATGCGGCGGGGTCGGTCCGCGGCATCCTGCGATCTCGCGGCGTGCTCGACTGGCACCGAGAGAGCCCGCATCCGCCGTTCGAGGCCGAAACTTCGGGCACCCGCGGCCGAAACGGGCACCGTCGGGGTGTGCGAGGCTGGGGGAGCGCTGCATATCGCGAATCGCGACACGCCCGGGTTTGCGACACGCCCGGGCGGCACGTAGACTAATCCAGTTCCACACTCCGGTGGCCGCTCTGCGTGCCGCCGGTCACTGCCAGGGCAGTGCATAGCGACACGAGAGTGAGCTAGGCCGCGGGCAGGAGAACATCCCACCGAAACCCTCCACTCTTTCGGGAGTGCGTCTTCGTGCGCGGGGAGGGGCGGGCCGGATGCTTCGGCAGCCGGTTTGACAGCAGAACAGCGGTGCAGCATCGCTCGCAAGAGTGAGCAGAAGTGCCAGGGCGCGCAAGCGCCGTCGTGCGTCCAATGCCACCGGGTCCGAATGGCCCGGGGGTAAGACGCGTAAAGAGAGAGAGCAGACAATGGCGGGACAGAAGATCCGCATTCGCCTGAAGTCGTACGATCACGCCGGACTCGATTCGTCCGCGCGCAAGATCGTCGACACCGTGACCCGTGCCGGTGCAACCGTCGTCGGCCCCGTGCCGCTTCCGACCGAGAAGAACGTCATCGCGGTCATCCGGTCGCCGCACAAGTACAAGGACAGCCGCGAGCACTTCGAGATGCGCACCCACAAGCGCCTGATCGACATCATCGACCCGACGCCCAAGGCCGTCGACTCGCTGATGCGTCTCGACCTCCCGGCCGATGTCAACATCGAGATCAAGCTCTGAGGTTCGACATGGCTGACATCAACTCCAAGATTTCCAAGGGCCTGCTGGGCACCAAGCTGGGCATGACCCAGGTCTGGGACGCCAACGGCAAGCTCGTTCCCGTCACCGTCATCGAGGTGGCTCCGAACGTGGTCACCCAGGTTCGCACCCCCGAGAAGGACGGCTACAACGCCGTGCAGATCGCCTACGGGCAGATCGACCCCCGCAAGGTGAACAAGCCCCTGACGGCCCACTTCGAGGCCGCGGGCGTCACCCCGCGTCGCCACGTCACCGAGATCCGCACCGCGGACGCCGGCGACTACTCGCTCGGGCAGGAACTCACCGCGGAAGGCCTCTTCGAGGCCGGCCAGCTGGTCGACGTCGTCGGCACCAGCAAGGGCAAGGGAACCGCCGGTGTCATGAAGCGCCACAACTTCAAGGGCGTCTCGGCATCGCACGGTTCGCACCGCAACCACCGCAAGCCCGGTTCGATCGGCGCATCGTCGACCCCGAGCCGCGTTTTCAAGGGCATGCGCATGGCCGGCCGTATGGGTGGCGAGCGCGTGACCGTCCTCAACCTCACGGTGCACGCCGTCGACGCCGAGAAGGGTCTGCTGCTCGTCAAGGGCGCCGTCCCCGGTGCTCGTGGCCGCATCGTCTACGTCCGCAACGCAGTGAAGGGTGCCTGAACTCATGGCTGACTCGACTCTCGCGCTCGACGTGCTGAAGGCAGACGGCAAGAAGGCTGGCTCCGTGGAGCTGCCCGCCGCGATCTTCGACGTCAAGACGAACATCCCGCTGATCCACCAGGTCGTCGTCGCGCAGCGCGCGGCGGCTCGCCAGGGAACCCACTCGACCAAGCGTCGCGGTGAGGTCTCCGGTGCCGGCCGCAAGCCGTTCAAGCAGAAGGGAACCGGTAACGCCCGTCAGGGTTCGATCCGTGCTCCCCACATGACCGGTGGTGGCATCGTCCACGGTCCCAAGCCCCGTGACTACGGGCAGCGGACCCCCAAGAAGATGATCTCGGCCGCCCTCCTCGGCGCACTGAGCGACCGCGCACGCGGCGACCGTCTCCACATCATCGACTCGTTCGGGTTCGACGGCACGCCGTCGACGAAGGCCGCAGCATCCGTGCTCGGTGCCCTCTTGGCGACGAAGAACGTGCTGGTCGTCATCGAGCGCGGCGACGACGTCGCCGTGAAGAGCGTCCGCAACCTCGCGTACGTCCACGTCCTCACGTTCGACCAGCTCAACGCGTACGACGTGCTCGTCTCGGACGACATCGTCTTCACCAAGGCCGCGTACGACGCCTTCGTGGCGTCGAAGTCGGCGACCACCCAGGAGGTGTCGGCATGACCGTCAACAAGGACCCGCGCGACATCATCCTGAAGCCGGTCGTCTCCGAGAAGAGCTACGGGCTCATCGACGAGGGCAAGTACACGTTCTACGTGGACACCCGCGCCACCAAGACCGAGATCAAGCTCGCCATCGAGAAGATCTTCGACGTCAAGGTCGCCGCGGTGAACACCATCAACCGCGTCGGCAAGGCGCGTCGCACCCGCTTCGGCCTCGGCAAGCGCAAGGACACCAAGCGCGCCATCGTCACGCTGAAGTCGGGCACCATCGACATCTTCACGGCAGTCGGCTGACGGTCGGGACTGAGGACTACAGAACATGGCTATTCGCAAGTACAAGCCCACGACCCCGGGTCGCCGCGGTTCGTCGGTGGCCGACTTCGCCGAGATCACGCGATCGACGCCCGAGAAGTCGCTGCTCCGACCGCTGTCGAAGACCGGTGGCCGCAACAACCAGGGCCGCATCACCACGCGTCACATCGGTGGCGGTCACAAGCGCCAGTACCGTCTGATCGACTTCCGTCGTAACGACAAGGACGGCATCGACGCCAAGGTCGCTCACATCGAGTACGACCCCAACCGCACCGCGCGCATCGCGCTCCTGCACTACGCAGACGGCGAGAAGCGCTACATCATCGCGCCGAACAAGCTGTCGCAGGGCGATGTCGTCGAGTCGGGTGCCGGCGCTGACATCAAGCCCGGCAACAACCTGCCGTTGCGCAACATCCCGACCGGTACGGTCATCCACGCCATCGAGCTCCGCCCCGGCGGCGGCGCGAAGATGGCGCGTTCGGCCGGCGCATCCGTGCGTCTGGTCGCCAAGGACGGCCCGTACGCCCAGCTGCGTCTGCCCTCCGGCGAGATCCGCAACGTCGACGTGCGCTGCCGCGCGACGATCGGCGAGGTCGGCAACGCCGAGCAGTCGAACATCAACTGGGGCAAGGCCGGTCGCAACCGCTGGAAGGGCATCCGCCCGACCGTCCGCGGTGTCGCGATGAACCCGGTCGACCACCCGCACGGTGGTGGTGAGGGCAAGACGTCCGGTGGACGTCACCCCGTGACCCCGTGGGGTCAGAAGGAGGGGCGCACCCGCCACCCCAACAAGGAGAGCGACAAGCTCATCGTCCGTCGTCGTACCGCCGGCAAGAAGCGCAAGTAGGTAGGAACAGAAGATGCCACGCAGTCTCAAGAAGGGCCCCTTCGTCGACGAGCACCTGCTTCGCAAGGTCGTGTCGCAGAACGAAGCCGGTACCAAGAACGTGATCAAGACCTGGTCGCGTCGATCGATGATCATCCCCGCCATGCTCGGCCACACCGTGGCCGTGCACGACGGTCGCAAGCACATCCCCGTGTTCGTGACCGAGACCATGGTGGGCCACAAACTGGGCGAGTTCGCGCCCACCCGCACCTTCCGCGGCCATGAGAAGGACGACAAGAAGGGCCGCCGCCGCTGACGCGGGGGCGCTAGAGGAGAGAGAAATGGTGGAGTCCATCGCACGCGTGCGACACATCCGCGTGACCCCTCAGAAGGCTCGTCGTGTCGTTGCGCTCATCAAGGGAAAGCAGGCCGCTGAGGCCCTCGCCATCCTGAAGTTCGCGCCGCAGGGCGCGAGCGAGCCGATCTACAAGCTCGTCGCCTCGGCGATGGCGAACGCTCGGGTCACTGCCGACAAGACGAACGAGTACCTCGACGACCAGGATCTGTTCGTCGCGAACGCGTACGTCGACGAGGGCGCGACGCTGAAGCGTTTCCGTCCCCGTGCCCAGGGCCGCGCTTTCCAGATCAAGAAGCGCACGAGCCACATCACGGTCGTGCTGTCGACGCCCGAGGCGCCGACGGCCGAGGCCGGAACCCCGACCAAGAAGGCGAGCAAGTAATGGGCCAGAAAGTCAACCCGTACGGCTTCCGCCTCGGTATCACCACGGACCACGTGTCCCGGTGGTTCTCCGACTCGACGAAGCCGGGCCAGCGCTACGCCGACTATGTGGCGGAGGACATCAAGATCCGTCGTCTGCTCACCACGTCGCTCGACCGCGCCGGTGTCAGCAGCATCGAGATCGAGCGCACCCGTGACCGCGTCCGCGTCGACATCCACACCGCCCGCCCGGGCATCGTGATCGGTCGTCGCGGCGCCGAGGCCGAGCGCATCCGCGCCGACCTCGAGAAGCTCACCGGCAAGCAGATCCAGCTGAACATCCTCGAGGTCAAGAACCCCGAGGCCGACGCTCAGCTCGTCGCGCAGGGCATCGCCGAGCAGCTCGTGGGTCGTGTGGCGTTCCGCCGCGCGATGCGCAAGGGCATGCAGGGTGCACAGCGCGCCGGCGCCAAGGGCGTCCGCATCCAGGTCTCCGGCCGCCTCGGCGGCGCCGAGATGAGCCGTTCGGAGTTCTACCGCGAAGGCCGTGTGCCCCTGCACACGCTCCGCGCGAACATCGACTACGGCTTCTACGAGGCGAAGACCACCTTCGGCCGCATCGGCGTGAAGGTCTGGATCTACAACGGCGACATGACCAACAAGGAGCTCGCCCGCGAGCAGGCCAACGCGCCGAAGTCCCGCGGTCGTGACGACCGTGGCGACCGTGGCGACCGCCGTCCGCCGCGTAGCCCCCGCAACGAGGCCCCCGTGGCAGAAGGAGCGTCGGCGTAATGCTCATCCCCCGTAAGGTCAAGTACCGCAAGCAGCACCACCCCGGGCGGTCCGGTCAGGCGACCGGCGGCACCGAGGTGAGCTTCGGCGAGTACGGCATCCAGGCCCTGACTCCCGCTTACGTGACCAACCGTCAGATCGAGTCCGCTCGTATCGCCATGACGCGTCACATCAAGCGTGGCGGAAAGGTGTGGATCAACATCTACCCCGACCGTCCGCTGACCAAGAAGCCCGCCGAAACCCGCATGGGTTCCGGCAAGGGTTCGCCCGAGTGGTGGGTCGCGAACGTCAAGCCGGGCCGGGTCCTCTTCGAGGTCTCCGGTGTCGACGAGTCCCTCGCACGCGAGGCTCTCACCCGGGCAATTCACAAGCTGCCCCTCAAGGCACGCATCATCAAGCGCGAGGAGGGCGACGCGTAATGGCGATCGGCACCAAGCAGCTCGCCCCGAGCGAGCTCGACACGTTCGAAGACCAGCGTCTGGTCGAAGAGCTGCGCAAGGCCAAGGAAGAGCTGTTCAACCTGCGCTTCCAGTCGGCCACCGGCCAGCTCGAGAGCCACGGCCGCATCCGCGCCGTCAAGCGCGACATCGCGCGGCTCTACACCGTCATCCGTGAGCGCGAGCTCGGCATCCGTGCCACTCCCGCTCCGGTGGAGGCGACGAAGGCGAAGAAGACCAAGGCCAAGAAGGCGGATGCCGCTGACTCGGCCGCGAAGGAAGAGGCCGAGTGATGGCTGAGACCACCGAGAAGAAGAAGGCACCCGCCCGCAAGGCGTCGACCAAGGCAGCTGCGGCAGCCGAGGCGCCCGTCGTGGACGAGGCCGTGCAGGCGAAGGGCCACGAGAGCTCCGAGCGCGACGTGCGCGACGCGGACGCCCGCGGTTACCGCAAGTCGCGCCGCGGCTACGTGACCAGCGACAAGATGGACAAGACCATCGTCGTCGAGGTCGAGGACCGCGTGAAGCACCCGCTCTACGGCAAGGTCATCCGTCGCACCTCCAAGGTGAAGGCGCACGACGAGACCAACTCCGCCGGCATCGGCGACCTCGTGCTGATCAACGAGACCCGTCCGCTCAGCGCCACCAAGCGGTGGCGTCTGGTCGAGGTCCTCGAGAAGGCGAAGTAACCCATGATTCAGAACGAATCCCGCCTCAAGGTCGCCGACAACACCGGCGCCAAGGAGCTGCTCACCATTCGCGTGCTCGGCGGCTCCAACCGTCGGTACGCGGGCATCGGCGATGTCATCGTGGCGACGGTCAAGGACGCGATCCCTGGCGGAAACGTCAAGAAGGGCGACGTCGTCAAGGCTGTCGTCGTGCGCGTCATCAAGCACACCCGTCGCCCCGACGGCTCGTACATCAAGTTCGACGAGAATGCCGCCGTGATCCTGAAGACCGACGGGGAGCCCCGTGGCACCCGCATCTTCGGTCCGGTCGGTCGTGAACTTCGCGACAAGAAGTTCATGAAGATCGTCTCGCTGGCACCGGAGGTCATCTGATCATGGCGAAGATCAAGAAGGGCGACCTGGTTCAGGTCATCTCGGGCGCCAAGCCCGAGCGCGGCGGCGACCGCGGCAAGCAGGGCAAGGTCCTCGAGATCCTTGTCGAGCAGAACCGCGTCATCGTCGAGGGCGTGAACTACGTCACCAAGCACACCCGCGTGGGTCAGACCCAGCGCGGAACCAAGACGGGTGGCATCGAGACGTTCGAAGCCCCCATCCACATCTCCAACGTCGCCCTGGTCGACCCCTCGAGCAAGAAGCCGACCCGCGTCGGCCACCGCGTCGAGGAGCAGGTCAAGGACGGCGTGAAGCGCACCGTTCGTGTGCGCTTCGCGAAGAAGTCAGGCAAGGACCTCTGAATATGAGCACCGATACTGCCGCGCCCGCTGGCAAAATCCAGCCGCGCCTGAAGCAGAAGTACAAGAACGAAATCCAGAAGGCTCTGCAGGAGGAGTTCGGTTACTCGAACGTCATGCAGATCCCCGGTCTCGTGAAGGTCGTCGTGAACACCGGTGTCGGCGAGGCAGCTCGCGACAGCAAGGTGATCGATGGCGCGGTCGACGACCTCGTCAAGATCACCGGCCAGAAGCCGGTCGTCACCAAGGCCCGCAAGTCCATCGCGCAGTTCAAGCTGCGCGAGGGCCAGGCCATCGGCGCTCACGTCACCCTCCGCGGCGACCGCGCATGGGAGTTCCTCGACCGCCTCGTGAACCTCGCGCTTCCCCGTATCCGCGACTTCCGTGGTCTGTCGTCGAAGCAGTTCGACGGCAACGGCAACTACACGTTCGGTCTCCAGGAGCAGTCCGTGTTCCACGAGATCGACCAGGACCGCATCGACCGCGTTCGCGGTTTCGACATCACCGTCGTGACCACCGCGAAGACGGACGACGAGGGCCGCTCGCTGCTCCGGCAGCTCGGTTTCCCCTTCCAGGCCGCCGAAACTCAGGCATAAGCCATCCATCATCGAAGGTCGTCTGCCGCGTAACGGCAGCCGAAACCTCATGAACGAAAGAAGCATCACATGACGATGACAGACCCGGTCGCAGATATGCTGACCCGTCTGCGCAACGCGAACTCGGCGCACCACGACTCCGTGTCGCTGCCGAGCTCGAAGCTCAAGACCCACATCGCCGCGATCCTCAAGCAGGAGGGTTACATCTCCGACTGGATCGTCGAAGACGCCCGCGTCGGTCAGACACTGACCCTCACGCTGAAGTACGGCCCGAACCGCGAGCGGTCGATCGCCGGCATCAAGCGCGTGTCGAAGCCCGGTCTGCGCGTCTACGCGAAGTCCTCCGAGATCCCCACGGTCCTCGGCGGCCTCGGCGTTGCCATCCTGTCCACTTCCTCCGGTCTTCTCACCGACCGCCAGGCCGACCAGAAGGGCGTGGGCGGAGAAGTCCTCGCCTACGTGTGGTGATCTGACATGTCGCGAATCGGACGTCTTCCCATCGACATCCCCGCCGGCGTCACCGTGACGGTGGCCGGTCAGGATGTCGCAGTCAAGGGCCCCAAGGGTGAGCTCTCGCTCACCGTGGCGCGCCCCCTCGAGGTCAAGGTCGAGGAGAACCAGGTTCTCGTCAGCCGGCCCGACGACGAGCGCGAGTCGCGGTCGCTCCACGGCCTGACCCGCACGCTCATCAGCAACAACATCATCGGTGTCACCACGGGGTACACCAAGGGTCTCGAGGTCGTCGGCACGGGTTACCGCGTCGCGCAGAAGGGCAGCTCGGTCGAGTTCGCCCTCGGCTTCTCGCACCCGGTTCTCGTCGAGCCCCCCGCGGGAATCACCCTCACGGTCGAAGGCAACAACAAGGTCACCGTGAGCGGCATCGACAAGCAGGCCGTCGGTGAGGCCGCCGCCAACATCCGCAAGATCCGCAAGCCCGAGCCGTACAAGGGCAAGGGTGTGCGGTACGCGGGCGAGGTCGTGCGCCGCAAGGCCGGAAAGAGTGGTAAGTAGCCATGGCTCTCAAGACAAAGAGCGAAGCACGCGCGCGTCGTCACGCCCGCCTTCGCAAGAAGATCGTCGGCAGCGAGGCCCGTCCTCGTCTCGTCGTCACCCGCTCGGCGCGTCACGTCTTCGTGCAGCTCGTCGATGACAGCAAGGGCCGCACGCTGGCCTCCGCGTCGACCCTCGAGACCGACCTGCGCGGCCTCGACGGCGACAAGACCGCAAAGGCACGCAAGGTCGGCGAGCTCGTCGCCGAGCGTGCGATCGCCGCCGGAGTGACCGACGCCGTGTTCGACCGTGGCGGAAACCGCTACGCCGGACGCGTTGCTGCGATCGCCGATGGCGCCCGCGAGAAGGGGCTGAACCTGTGAGCGACAACAAGGAGACCGAAGTGGCAGTGGATGCCGAGCAGACCGCGCCCGCCGAGGCGCCGGCTGCTGCAGCTCAGGCGCCCGCCGAGCGCGAGCGCGAGCCGCGCCGCGGTGGCCGCGAGCGCAACGCCAACCAGCGTGACCGCGGTTCGCGTGACGACAAGAGCCAGTTCCTGGAGCGCGTCGTGACGATCAACCGTGTCGCCAAGGTCACCAAGGGTGGAAAGCGCTTCAGCTTCACCGCTCTGGTGGTCGTCGGTGACGGCAACGGTGTGGTGGGCGTCGGATACGGCAAGGCCCGCGAGGTCCCCCTGGCGATCTCGAAGGGTGTCGAAGAGGCCAAGCGCAACTTCTTCCGTGTTCCCCGCGTCGCGTCGACGATCCCGCACCCGGTGCAGGGCGAGGCCGCTGCCGGCGTCGTGCTGCTCCGTCCGGCCGCTGCCGGTACCGGTGTTATCGCCGGTGGTCCGGTCCGCGCCGTCCTCGAGTGCGCGGGCATCCACGATGTCCTGTCGAAGTCGCTCGGCTCGTCGAACACGATCAACATCGTGCACGCGACGGTCGCCGCCCTGAAGCAGCTCGAAGAGCCCCGCGCCGTGGCCGCCCGCCGTGGCCTGGAGTTCGACCAGGTGGCACCTGCCCGGCTCGTCCGCGCCGAGGCCGACGCCATCGCCGCCCAGAAGGTAGGTGCCTGATGGCCGCCCGTCTGAAGGTCACGCAGATCAAGTCCAAGGTGAGCGAGAAGCAGAACCAGCGCGACACGCTGCGCAGCCTCGGTCTGAAGCGGATCAACGACTCGGTCGTTCGTCCCGACGACGCGCAGACGCGCGGCTACGTCAAGACCGTCGCCCACCTCGTCAAGGTTGAGGAGATCGACTAATGGCTGAGAACGAAACCGAAGCCGCCGAGCCCAAGAAGGCTCCGGCGCGCAAGCCCGCCGCCAAGAAGCCGGCCGCTGCGGCGAAGACGAAGGAAGCTCCTGCCACCCGCCCGGGTGTGCTGAAGGTGCACCACCTCCGTCCGGTCCCCGGTGCCCACAAGGCCAAGACCCGTGTGGGTCGCGGTGAGGGCTCGAAGGGTAAGACCGCCGGTCGCGGTACCAAGGGAACGAAGGCTCGTTACCAGGTTCGCGTCGGCTTCGAGGGCGGGCAGATGCCCCTCCACATGCGTACGCCGAAGCTGCGCGGGTTCAAGAACCCGTTCCGCGTCGAGTATCAGGTGGTCAACCTCGACAAGCTCGCCGAGCTCTACCCCGAGGGCGGAGAGGTCACCATCGCGGGCCTCGTCGCCAAGGGCGCGGTTCGCAAGAACGAGAAGGTCAAGGTGCTCGGCACCGGCGACATCTCGGTGAAGCTCACCGTGTCGGTCGACAAGGTCTCGGGTTCCGCCGAGCAGAAGATCGTCGCTGCGGGCGGCACCGTTCAGTAACACCCATGACAGGGGTCGGAGGCTTCCTCCGGCCCCTGTTGCCGTTCCAGCCGGAGGGCGCGGACCACCCCGCACGCCCGGCTGGGCTACGCTGGCTTCTTGTGCGCTCTCTGTGCGCGCGGAACCATTCCGGAGGAGTCCCCTTGTTCAGCGCCATCGCGCGGGTGTTCCGCACACCCGACCTGCGGAGGAAGATCGGCTTCACTCTCGCGATCATCGCCATCTACCGTCTGGGCGCGCATGTGCCGACGCCGTTCGTGAACTTCCCGAACGTGCAGTCGTGCCTCGACCAGTCGGGCAGCACCGAGGGTCTCCTCTCGCTCGTCAACCTGTTCTCGGGCGGCGCCCTGCTGCAGCTGTCGATCTTCGCGCTCGGCGTCATGCCGTACATCACCGCGACGATCATCGTGCAGCTCCTCCGCGTGGTCATCCCGCACTTCGAGACCCTCTACAAGGAGGGCCAGGCGGGCCAGAGCAAGCTGACGCAGTACACGCGTTACCTCACGATCGCCCTCGCGCTGCTCCAGTCGACGACCCTCGTCACGGTCGCGCGGTCGGGCCAGCTCTTCGGAGCCACCAGCATCCCCGAGTGCCAGCAGCTCCTCACCAACGATGTGTGGTGGGCGCAGCTGCTCATGATCATCACGCTGACCGCCGGCACCGGCCTCATCATGTGGTTCGCCGAGCTCGTCACCGAGCGTGGCGTCGGCAACGGAATGTCGATCCTCATCTTCACCTCGATCGCGGCGACGTTCCCGTCGGCGATGGGCTCGATCTGGGCCGCCCGCGGTTTCGAGGTCTTCCTCATGGTGCTGGCCGTCGGCGTCGTCGTCGTCGCGCTGGTGGTGTTCGTCGAGCAGTCGCAGCGCCGCATCCCGGTGCAGTACGCGAAGCGCATGGTCGGTCGACGCACCTACGGCGGGTCGAACACGTACATCCCGATCAAGGTCAACATGGCCGGCGTCGTGCCCGTCATCTTCGCCTCGTCGCTGCTGTACATCCCCGCGCTGATCGCACAGTTCAACCAGCCGCAGCCGGGCCAGGAGGTTCCGGGCTGGGTCGCGTGGATCCAGCAGTACTTCACCTCGGGTGACCAGCCGGTCTACATGGCCACGTACTTCCTTCTCATCATCGGCTTCACCTACTTCTACGTGGCGATCACGTTCAACCCGGTCGACGTCGCCGACAACATGAAGAAGTACGGCGGGTTCATCCCCGGCATCCGTGCCGGACGCCCGACGGCCGAGTACCTCGACTACGTGCTGACGCGCATCACTCTGCCGGGCTCGATCTACCTCGGTCTGATCGCGCTCCTCCCGCTCATCGCCCTGGCGACGGTCGGTGCCAACCAGAACTTCCCGTTCGGCGGCGCCTCGATCCTCATCATCGTCGGTGTCGGACTCGAGACCGTGAAGCAGATCGATGCCCAGCTGCAGCAGCGTCACTACGAAGGCCTCCTCCGCTGATGGCGCGCCTTCTCATCGTCGGCCCCCAGGGTTCCGGCAAGGGCACGCAGGGCGTGCGCATCGCTGAGTCGTTCGGCATCCCCGTGGTGTCCACGGGCGACGTCTTCCGCGCCAATGTCGCTGAGGGAACCGACCTGGGGCTCCAGGTCAAGGAGATCATCGACGCAGGGCGCCTCGTCCCCGACGAGCTCACCAGTGCCGTCGTGCGCGATCGTCTGGCGCAGGCGGATGCCGCGGAGGGATTCCTCCTCGACGGGTACCCGCGCAACCTCGGGCAGGTGCTGCACCTCGACGAGTTCCTCGAGGGGCGCGAGGAGTCGCTCGACGCGGTGATCGCCCTCGTGGTTCCCCGGGACGAGTCGATCGACCGCCTGCGCAAGCGCGCGGAGGAGCAGGGCCGCGCCGACGACACCGAAGACGTCATCGCGCACCGGCTCTCGATCTACGAGTCCGAGACGGCGCCGATCCTCGGTGTCTACGGAACCCGCGGTGTGGTCGACGAGATCGACGGCGTCGGTTCGTTCGACGACGTGACGGCGCGCATCTTCGCGGCGCTCGACGCCCGCGGGCTCTCCCGCTCCGTCTGACGTGCGCTTCCGCACCTCGATCTACAAGTCGCCCGCCCAGCTGCGGGCCATGGTGGCACCCGGACTCATCACCGCCGCCGCACTCGACGCGGTGCGCGCGATCATCGCACCGGGTGTGCGGACGATCGAGCTCGACGCCGCAGCATCCGCCGTCCTGCGGGCGCGCGGTGCGCAGTCGAACTTCCAGATGGTGCGCGGGTATCGCCACACCATCTGCGTGTCGGTGAACGAGCAGGTCGTGCACGGTATCCCGGGCGAGCGCGTGCTCGAGCCGGGCGACATCGTGTCCGTCGACGCCGGTGCCCAGTTCGACGGGTGGAACGGCGACTCCGCGTTCACGATGATCGTGCCGGGCGAGGCTCCCGTCGAGGTCGTCGAGCAGCGCCGCCGCCTGTCCGAGGTGACCGAGGGGTCGCTGTGGGCGGGGATCGCCGCGCTGGCGTCCGCGTCGCGGCTCGGCGAGGTGGGGACGGCGATCGAGTCCTACGTCGAGGCCAACGCCCCCGAGGGCGGGTACGGGATCCTCCGCGACTACGTCGGGCACGGCATCGGGCGCAAGATGCACGAGGCGCCCAGCGTCTTCAACTACCGCATCAGCGACCCCGGTCCGGAGGTCCGGCCGGGGCTCGCGGTGGCGATCGAGCCCATGGTGGTGGCGGGCGATCAGGAGACCTTCGTCGAGGACGACGACTGGACGGTATCGAGCGTCGACGGGTCGCCCGGCTCACATTGGGAGCACAGCGTCGCGGTGCACGATGGAGGCATCTGGGTCCTGACGTCGCCCGACGGAGGAGCCGAGAAGTTGGCGCCGTTCGGCGTCGTTCCACGAGCGATCGGATAGAGCATGGCTGCGGGTAAGACGAACTGGTTCGCGATCTGGGTCAGCGCCGCGGTCGTCGTGGTGATCGTCGCCGTCGGCGGCATCGTGTGGTTCTCGAACTCGCAGGCGACCTCCGCCGGTCCCGCCCCGGAGAGCTCGGCGATCAACCAGGACACCGGAGCCATCGCGGTGGGCAGCGGCCCCAACACGGTGGACACGTACGTCGACTTCATGTGCCCGATCTGCAACAACTTCGAGCAGACCTACGGCTCGACGCTCTCGCAGCTCGTCGACGACGGCACGATCACGCTCAACATCCACCCGATCTCGATCCTCGACCGCGCCTCGCAGGGCACGGAGTACTCGACCCGTTCGGCCAACGCGATGTACTGCGTCGCGGCCGACGACCCGGCCAACGCGCTGCCGTTCCTCCAGGCGCTCTACGAGAACCAGCCGGAGGAGCAGTCCACCGGCCTCGACGACGCGACGCTCACGAGCATCGCCGAGGGCGTCGGAGCGGGGGAGGGCGTCGCATCCTGCATCACCGACGGCACCTATAGCCGCTACGTCACGGCGATGACCCGTGAGACCCCGATCCAGACGGGTGCCTCCGGCGTCTCGACCCCGACCATCGTCGTGAACGGCCAGACCCTGACGAACCAGACCGACCTCACGGGTGACCCGCAGGCCGACATCGTCGCGCGCTTCAGCTGACTCGAAACACCATTTCTGGCTGAGACGCCCCGCCTGGCGGCGCGCCTCAGCCAGAAGGTGTGTCTCGGTCACCGAGAGCGCGGGTTCGATCGGAGCGTCGCGAGCAGTCCCGGCTGTGGTGAGAAGACCTGGGGGAGGCCGGCGGCCAGGAGAGCATTCTGAAGCGGATCGACGCGCATGACGTCGCTCCAGTCCCAGCGCGCGAATCCGCCGACGTGGCGTCGGAGGCGATCCTCCCGCGTCTTCTCACGGCGAAGGGCCGACATCGGATCGTCGCCCGAGGCCGAGTACTTCGCATATCCATCGGATTCACCGATGATCCACCACCGTCGCCAGAGGAAGTCGACGCGGTCTTCGACGCTGCCCGAAACGAACGGTTGCTGCAGCTCCGCCTCCGGGAAGCCGAGCCACTCGATCACCGCCCGGCTGACGGACTCCCCGGCTGACTCGGCAGCGGCATCGGCGCGAGAGGCCGCCCACTCGAGACGCGCCCGCCCGCGGCGAGTGGCCTGTGAGCGACCGAGGTCTCGGAGGTCGGTCGCTGACAGAGTCGAGCCCGCCTGTCGAAGCACCGCGTCGACGACGGCCAGGGCGAATGCCGGTGGAAGGACGCGCGCGAGATCCACGGCCGTGGCATCGCTCGACGTCGTGTATGGTCCGTCGCCGACGATGCGGAGGCCATCCGCACCGGTGTGTACAAGGACGTCGCCGAACCGCCGCGAGCGGGTCCTTCTGTGGTCGAATACATGGATGTCACGGGGTTCACCGAAGAGGGGCAATCGCTGCAAGGCGGCGGCCGACTCCAGGCAGAACACTGCGCCCGGATGCGACAGGGCGAAGGCGTGGACCCTCACGAGGTACCGGTCCCACGGGGCGAGAGCCGCCCATGCGCTGCGATCGACATAGACGCCGGGGCGCACTCGCTCGAGCATCGGCCCGCGTCGCGCGCGAACGTGCGTGAGCTCCTCGTCCGCGCGTGTGATGAATGCGAGCGGCGAGGGCGCGCAGGGAGGTGCAGTGCGATCGACCATTCCGACAGCGTGGTGGGGTCGGATACGGCGCGTGCGGCGCGACCGACGAGGTGTGGATGGTTCCGCCGGCTCCGTCCCTGGGGAGGACCGCCGGTGAAACCCACCGATCGGCTGAGACACCACGCCAGGCGGTGAGTATCGGCCGATCGGCGTGTGTCACCGTCCGCGGGGCGGCGCGAAGTTGCCGGAAGCCGGCGCGTGGCGTATGCTCGTTCTTTGGTGCGTTGCGCCTACTTTGGCGTGCTTCTGCACCGAAACCCATCCAACGCAGACCGACCGGTCTCCAAGTGATAGCGAGTATATGGCGAAGAAAGACGGTGTCATCGAGATCGAGGGCACAATCTCCGAGGCGCTGCCCAACGCGATGTTCCGCGTCGAGCTCACCAACGGACACAAGGTGCTCGCCACGATCTCGGGCAAGATGCGACAGAACTACATCCGCATCATCCCCGAAGACCGCGTCGTCGTAGAGCTGAGCCCCTACGACCTCACGCGCGGTCGTATCGTCTACCGCTACCGCTAGACCGGTCGAGAAGTAACGTCCCCGCGCCGCGGTGCGGGGAACGAAGACAGCGAAGCAGGAAATCATGAAGGTAAACCCCAGCGTCAAGCCCATCTGCGACCACTGCAAGGTCATCCGCCGTCACGGCCGGGTGATGGTGATCTGCAAGAGCAACCCGCGTCACAAGCAGCGCCAGGGCTGACGGATGCTGCGCCAGGCCGTGTCTTCACGGCCTGCGCCGCACCTCGAAACTCGCAACTGAACACACACCGGCAGGATCAGATCCTCGAAAGAGGGGACACCTCGGGCGGAGGCCCGGGCACCGATCCTGCTCCACACCTCCACAACACTCCTAGGAGAGTCGCATGGCACGTCTCGCCGGCGTAGACATCCCGCGTGACAAGCGCGTGGTCATCGCCCTGACCTACATCTACGGCGTTGGCCGTACCCGTTCCGACGAGATCCTCACGGCGACGGGCATCAGCCCCGACATCCGTGTGAAGGACCTCACCGACGACCAGCTGATCGCACTGCGCGACCACATCGAGGCCGCCTACAAGGTCGAGGGTGATCTCCGCCGTGAGGTCGCCGCCGACATCCGCCGCAAGGTCGAGATCGGTTCGTACGAGGGCATCCGCCACCGTCGCGGTCTTCCCGTGCGCGGACAGCGCACCAAGACGAACGCTCGCACCCGCAAGGGCCCGAAGCGCACCGTCGCCGGCAAGAAGAAGGCGCGCTAGGCCTGCGCCGGCGCTGAGGTTTCAGGAGAATCATGGCTACCCCCAAGTCCGCAGCGCGCAAGCCGCGCCGCAAGGAGAAGAAGAACATCGCGCTGGGCCACGCCCACATCAAGTCGACGTTCAACAACACGATCGTTTCGATCACCGACCCCTCGGGTGCGGTCATCAGCTGGGCATCGTCCGGCGGCGTGGGCTTCAAGGGCTCGCGCAAGTCGACGCCCTTCGCCGCAGGTCTGGCCGCCGAGTCGGCCGCCCGCCAGGCGCAGGAGCACGGCGTGAAGAAGGTCGACGTCTTCGTCAAGGGTCCCGGCTCCGGCCGCGAGACCGCGATCCGTTCGCTCACGGCCGCCGGCCTCGAGGTCGGATCGATCCAGGACGTCACCCCGCAGGCGCACAACGGCTGCCGCCCGCCGAAGCGCCGTCGCGTCTGACACCCGTCGACCGTGGATGCTGCGGCCACCCGTTTCGGTGGCCGCAGCATCCGCTCGACCACAACTCAATACCTCACCCATTGCACGTGTCATATAGCGGATACGTGATCGAAAGGAACACATCGTGCTTATCGCACAGCGTCCCACTCTGACCGAGGAGAAGGTCGGGGAGTTCCGCAGCCGTTTCATCATCGAGCCGCTCGAGCCCGGCTTCGGTTACACGATCGGCAACGCCCTGCGTCGCAGCCTCCTCTCGTCGATCCCCGGTGCGGCCGTCACCAGCATCCGTATCGACGGAGTGCTGCACGAGTTCAGCACCATCCCGGGTGTGAAAGAGGACGTCACCGAGATCATCCTCAACATCAAGCAGCTCGTCGTCTCGAGCGAGCGCGATGAGCCCATCACGGCGTACCTGCGCAAGACCGGCTCCGGTGAGGTCACGGCGGCCGACATCTCCGCCCCCGCCGGCGTCGAGGTGCACAACCCCGAGCTCGTCATCGCGACCCTGAACGACACCGCGAAGTTCGAGCTCGAGCTGACGATCGAGCGTGGCCGCGGCTACGTCTCGGCCACCCAGAACCGCAACGAGTACGCCGAGGCCGGCCAGGTGCCGATCGACTCGATCTACTCGCCCGTGCTGAAGGTCAGCTACCGCGTCGAGGCGACTCGTGCCGGTGAGCGCACCGACTTCGACAAGCTCATCCTCGATGTCGAGTCGAAGTCGTCGATTGCCCCGCGTGACGCGGTCGCTTCGGCCGGTCGCACGCTGACCGAGCTGTTCGGCCTCGCTCGCGAGCTGAACGTCGAGGCCGAGGGCATCGAGATCGGCCCCGCGCCCGTCGAGACCGTCCTCTCGAACGAGCTGTCGATGCCGATCGAAGACCTCGACCTCTCGGTCCGTTCGTACAACTGCCTGAAGCGCGAGGGCATCAACACGGTGTCCGAGCTCGTCGCCCTCTCGGAGACGCAGCTGATGAACATCCGCAACTTCGGTCAGAAGTCGGTCGACGAGGTTCGTGACAAGCTCACGTCGCTCGGACTGTCGCTCAAGGATTCGGTGCCCGGTTTCGACGGCGCCCAGTTCTACGGCGGCTACGACGACGAGACCGTCTGATCCCGGCTTCCGCCTCGATTCCACTGGAGTAAATCACTATGCCCAAGCCCACGAAGGGTCCCCGCCTCGGCGGCGGTCCGGCCCACGAGCGTCTCCTGCTGGCGAACCTCGCCGCGGCACTGTTCACGCACAAGTCGATTCAGACGACCGAGACGAAGGCCAAGCGCCTCCGTCCGCTCGCTGAGCGTCTCATCACGTTCGGCAAGCGCGGCGATCTGCACGCGCGTCGTCGCGTGCTGAGCGTCATCGGTGACAAGGACGTCGTTCACACGCTCTTCACCGAGATCGCGCCCCTGGTCGCCGAGCGCCAGGGCGGCTACACCCGCATCACCAAGATCGGCAACCGCAAGGGCGACAACGCCCCCATGGCCGTGATCGAGCTCGTCCTCGAGCCCGTCACGCCGAAGGCGTCGTCGGCGAAGCGCACGGCTCCGGCCGCTGCCGCCGCCCCGGTCGAGGAGCCCGTCGAAGACGAGGCCACCGACGCCGTCGCCGAAGCGGATGCTGCGGACGACGCCGCCGCCGATGCAGGCTCGGAGTCGCCCGAAGAGGGCGCCGCCGCCGAGGCTGCAGCCGACGACGCGGTCGTCGAAGACGACAAGAAGTAAGAACCCGCCGGACCTCCGGCTCGAACGGCCCGTGCATCGCGAGATGCGCGGGCCGTTCGGCGTTCTCGGCTCAGTTGCTGCCGAGCAGGCGCCGGTTGAGCTGGTAGCTCCGCAGGTCGAGCGCGTACTGGCGGTCGAGGCGATCCCTCTGGGCGGTGTCGACGGCCGCGGCGACCGTGTCGGCGAAGATGCGTCCCCCCGCGGACCCGGGGTGGATCCGGTCGCCGGCGAGGAGATCCTCGTGAGGGCCGATCGCCCCCGACCAGTCGGCCAGCTCGACAGTGGGGTAGTCGGCGGCGAAGGTCTGCAGCTCGGAGTTGACCCCCGCGATCCAGTCGCGCGGGGCGTGGGCGTTCACGACGACGAGCTCGCGGTCGGGTCCGACGATCCGTTCGATCTCGTCGAGCGTCGCGCGGTCGATGGCCCCGTTGGTTCCGAGCGCGACGACGACGTAGCGGCGCAGCTGGCCGGCGGAGGAGAGCTGTTCGAGAATGTCCGGGCCGGCATACATCGAGCGCGAGACCGCCGCATCCACCTGGATACCGGGGAAGCGGTCGACCAGCGCGGGTGCGGAGGCGAGCATGACCGAGTCGCCGACGGCCGTGATCTCGTTGCCTCCGACGGGGGTGGGCGCCGGCGTCGGAACGGGGATGGGATCGGTCGTCGGCGTCGCGCCGGGCTCACTGCTCTGCGCGTCGTTGTCGAGCGCGTCGATGCCCGCCTGCACCGCCGATTCGGCCGAGGTCTCGGCGGGCGCCGCGGCGATGGCGGCCGTGGTGCCCCCGAGGACGAGCAGCAGAGCGACCGCGGCGGCCACTGCGCGCAGGCGGCGCTGCGGTGAGCCCCTCAGCGCACCCCACGCGGCCGTCGCGGCGCCTCGGAAGCCTCGCCGGCGCACCGGGGTCTCCCACAGCCGGTACGACAGCTCGGCCGCGACGGCGGTCACCGCGAGCGTCACCAGGGCGATACTCAGCGGCACCTCGGCCGTCGTCGCGCCTGCCGCGGCGGTAAGGAGCACGAGCACCGGCCAATGCCACAGGTAGAGACCGTAGGAGCGGTCTCCGATCCACCGCAGCGGCGCCACATCGAGGCTCCGTCCGAGGATCGATCCCGGCCAGGTCGTGGCGGTGATGACGAGGGAGGTGAGCACGCTCGCGACGAGCATCGTGCCCGGGAACGTCGCCCCGGAGTCGGTGGCGGGGAGCATGGCCACGACGAGGAGTGCCGCGAGGGCGACCACGCCGACGGAGCCGATCAACGTCTTCACGCGGCGTCGCAGCATCCACGACGGCGGTTCGGCGAGGGCCGTCCGCAGGATCAGCGCCAGAGCGACCCCGATGAGGATGCCGAACGCGTAGGTGTCGGTGCCGAAGTAGGCGCGCGTCAGATCCCCGCCGCCGATGACCTGCGCCATCCACGCGGCCGACGCGCCGGCGAGCAGGAGCACGACCGCGACCCGTACGACCCGTGATCGCACGAGCAGGAGGAGCGGGAGCGCGACCGGCCACAGGACGTAGAACTGCTCCTCGACGGCGAGCGACCAGAGGTTGCGGAAGAGCTCGGGCGACGTCGCGGCGAAGTAGTCGGAGCCGCCGGCGATCGACACCCAGTTGTAGCTGAAGGTCGCCGCACCGAGGATCTGCGCCCCCATGCGCGCCAGGACGTCGCCTCCGACGAGCCAGGCCGCGCTCGCGCAGACGGTGACCACGAGCAGGAGCGCGGGTGCCAGTCGCCGCGCTCGGCGCGTCCAGAAGGCACGCAGGCTGATGCGCCCCGTCGCGCCGTGCTCGACGAGGAGGAGCGAGGTGATCAGGAACCCGCTGATGACGAAGAACGCGTCGACGCCGACGAAGCCGCTCGCGAAGATCCACCCCGGGAAGAGGTGGTAGATGACGACGAGGGCGACGGCGATGGCACGCATGCCGTCGAGACCCGCGTAGCGGGCAGGGCGTGGCGGACGTTCTGTCATGGGCGGGGGGAGGCTCCGAGACTCGCGGACATGCCAGTCTAATCAGGCGGGTGGGACGCATAGGCTGGGGCCGTGCGGATCCGTCTCGACATCGCCTACGACGGCACCGCATTCCGCGGGTGGGCGCGACAGCCCGGCCTTCGCACCGTGCAGGGCACGCTCGAGGACGCACTGGCCCGCATCGTCGGCGGAGCACCGCGGCTCGTCGTCGCGGGGCGGACCGATGCCGGCGTGCACGCGACCGGGCAGGTTGCGCACCTCGATCTCGACCCCGATCAGGTGCGACGCCTCCCGCGAGGGCGAGGGCCGGCAGCATCGGAGCCCGCGGAGGCCGCCACGGCGCTGTCGACCCGTGTGCGCGGCGTGCTCGGCGCCTACCCCGACGTCACCGTCAGGTCGACCGGGCTCGCTCCCGACGGGTTCGACGCGCGCTTCTCGGCGGTCTGGCGCCGCTACGAGTACCGGATCGCCGACGGGGACGCCCGGTACGAGCCGCTCGAACGCCTGCGCACGACGACCGTCCGAGGTGCGCTCGACGTCGAGGGCATGGATGCGGCGGCACGCTCGCTCATCGGACTCCACGATTTCGCGGCGTACTGCAAGCCGCGGGACGAAGCGACGACGATCCGCACCCTGCTCGAGTTCGACTGGCGCCGCACCGCCGAGGGGGTGCTTCTGGCGCACGTGCGGGCGGATGCTTTCTGCCACAGCATGGTGCGGGCTCTCGTCGGCGCGTGCGTCGCGGTCGGAGAAGGGCGGCTCGGCGTCGACGACGTGGTGTCGATCCGCGACGGCGCGGTGCGCACGAGCGAGACGAAGGTGCTCGCCGCGCGGGGGCTGACGCTCACCGAGGTGGGCTATCCGGCGGTCGACCTGCTGGCCGATCGAGCCGAACAGACGCGCCGCCGCCGAGACCAGGAGTGAGCGCGACGCCGATCGACGGCGAGCCGGTGTCAAGCTGGCCCGCCCCCATGGATCGTGTGCCTAGGCTGGACCCGCTATGAAGGTCATCTCCTACAACTTGCGCAAGCATCGTGCGGCGACCGAGCTCGCCGAGCTCGTCGAGGCCCACGGCGCCGACATCCTCTGCCTGCAGGAGTGCGACACGACGGGCCTCCCCGCCGAGATCGCCGGCCTCCGCCTCGCCGAGGCCACGCAGCGCAACAGACTGGGTCTGGCGGTGTACTACCGGGCGAACACCTTCCGCGCCGTCGAGGTGCGCTCGCTCGCCCTGAAGAAGTCCCTGCACGACTACGTGCTCAAGCCCGCCGAGGAGCGGATGCTGGGGGTGCGGCTGTTCGACATCGACCACGGACGCGAGATCATCGTGGCGTCGTTCCACGCGGCGCCGCTGACGGCTCTGAACTCGCTTCGCCGCCACCAGATCCGCACGGCCCTGGCGGCCCTGCAGAACCTGGGGGAGGGGCTGCCGACGCTCATGGTCGGCGACTACAACTACCCCGTGTTCAAGGAGTACCTCGGGCAGAAGATCCGCGCGCAGGGGTACGAGCTCACCCTGAGCGACTCCCGCACCTACACCCGGTACCGGTTCTTCCGCGGGCACTACGACTTCGCGACGTCGTCGGGCTTCGACATCGAGCGCATCCGCACGCTGCCGCAGGGACTGTCGGACCATCTCCCGATCCTGATCACGGCGAAGGTGTCGGACGCGCACGCCCCTGTCGACGACGACGCGGCCTGAGAGCGGCAACGAGAAAGGGCCGCCCGTTTCCGGACGACCCTCTCTGCGAACCGCTGTGTCTTACGCGGCGTGCTTGCGCTGACGGTGCACTGCAGCACCGACCGCGACGGCACCACCGGCGAGGACGAGCGCGCCGCCGCCGACCCAGAGGCCGAGGAGCGAGCCGGAGTCCATACCGGTAGCGGGCAGGCTGCCACCGGCGTTGGAGCCGCCACCGGTGCCGCCGCCGGCCGTTGCAGCCGTGACGGTCACGCTGACACCCTCGGGAACCGAGGGGGACGTGGCGGTGATGGTGTAGACGCCCGAGGCGTTGGCCGGGAAGACGATTCGCGCGTCGATCGAACCGTCGGCCGCGGCCGGGATGGTTCCGAGCGTCGCGGTCTCGACGGCGGCCTTGAGGACGGCCAGGCTCGCGCCCGAGGCGCTCTCACCCGTGAGGGAGATCGTGACGGGCTCGCCCGGAACGAACGTGCCGTCAGCGACGGCGAAGTCGATGGTCCCGCCAGGCGTGACGTTCGTGCTGGAGACGCTGGCTTCCTCGCCCGTGGGGTAGGCGTGCGCAGCGAGGGGGACGAATGTGGCGGCGGCGGCGATGGTGATCACCGCGGCTACCTTTGCAAAGTTGTTCTTCATGGGGGGCACCTGTCTCTTGGTCAGCATTCGCCGCGGAATCGCAGCGTTGTGCAAGGCAGGGGAACGACGGTGGAGGTGGATCCTGAGGGTCCCCTTTAAACGATTATCGAGGTTACTCACAGGTAGTTGCAACTCGCGGCGTTTCATTCGTGTTAACAGTCGGTGATATGTGCATGACCAGCTGCGGAGTCTGGGGCGTCTTCACGCGCACGCGCAGCGTCGCCTCCTCGCCCGGGGCGAGCTCGCTCGTCCACGAGATCACCTGACGGCCCGTGTCGAAACCCCCGCCGAACACCGGCGTAGCGCCGGCGTTCGAGGCCTCGCTGGAGACGAGTTCGGCCCCCGCCGGCAGGTACAGGTAGGCGACCGAGCGGGCCGATCCTTCCGGTACGCCGAAGCTGCCCCCGCCGGTGATGTAGGTCGGCAGAGTCGCCGCATCGGCGGGCGCGTCGTTGCGAATCGTGACGACCGCCTCCGCGGTCGATCCGCCGTCGACGCCGGTGCACCACCCGGCACCCGCCCCGGCGGCCAGGTAGTAGTCCATCTTCGAGCCGGTGCCGTCGTTGAGGTACACGCCGAACGCCGTCTGCGCCGCATCCGTCACGGGCAGACCGCCCTGCAGCGTGGTCCCGTCGAGGATCGCCTGGTCGTCGTCGCGCGCGCTCCACAGCAGGAGGCGGTTCTCGTCACCCGCGCGCGCGAGCGCCTCGAGGAGCGGGCGAGGCTCGGCGGCACCCGATGACAGTGCCGAGAAGACCTCCGCCGCCGCGGCCTGGAAGAAGGCGTCCTGGTCGGACGGACGCTCGTAGCGCTGGTAGACGCCGTTGAGGAGCAGATCGACGGCGTTGTCGCTGGTCAGCACGTCGCCGGTCGGCAGGGTGATCGGGCCCGTGGCCGTCAGGAGGTACGACAGGGCGACCGGATCGAGGGAGATGACGCCGTCGACCTGCGTGCCGAACTCGCGCGCCCACATCTCCTTCGCGATCTGCCCGGTGAGCGCGAAGTCCGCGACCTGGGTGGCGTTCTGGATGTACAGCCCGGGGCGCTCGCCGTACACGCCGAGCAGCTCGGGCGACAGCGGCACCACCGAAGAGTCGTACCGGCGGAAGTCGCCCGACGATCCCTGAGCGGTGAGCGACATCCGGCCGCCGTCGGTGCTGATCACGGCCATCGCGCCGACGATGCCGCCCTGGGAGCGCCACTCGGCGTTGTTCTGGAAGATGACGAGGTAGTTGCGCGGACCGTCGGCGCCGAGCATGGCCGGCATGAGCTCGGTCGCGCGAGCGAGGGTCTCGGCACCGGCCGCGGTCGTCTGGAGCAGCTCCTGCGCCTGGGTGATCGGGGCCTGCAGCGGGCCGATCAACAGCGATGTGTCGATCGCATCGACGGATGCTCCGGCCGAGCCGATCGCGTCGGCACCGGTGCGCGCCGCGGGGGCGAGGGACGTGAAGAGCGACACGTCGATGGCGCCGTCCCGGGGGCGGATGGCATCGACCGAGAACGACGACGCGACCTCGGCCAGCGGGGTGAGCGCCGAGCTCGCCACGTCGTCGATCGCCGCTGTCACGGTCGACACGGCCGACAGCTGCGCGCCGATCCACGGCAGGGATTCGGCGGCCCGCCAGATCGGGTCGCTCGTGAGGGACCGTGCCGCCGACGTGTCGGCGGAGATGCCGGCGATGGCGTCGGCCGCGGTCGCGGGATCGTTCAGGCTCGCGGCGACGTCGGCCGCCGCATCCTGGGCGTCGGTCAGGTGCCCGTAGGCCATCGCGCCGCGCACGCCGATCCACAGGGACCCGAGCACGGCGAGGGCGAGGATCGCCGCCAGCGTCCACGCGACGATGCGGCCCGGCAGGCGTCGGGGGGCGTCGGGGGTCGATGCGCTCACCCGATCACCCTAGGCGGTCGCGGGACGATCACCCGCGCGCGGATAGAATCGCAGTCATCCAGGGAGAGGCCCGCACATGGTTGGTTCGAATCGACGCCGCACGGTGGGTGCGGGCGCACTCGTGCTGACGGCAGCGCTCCTCATGACGGGCTGCGGAACGCCGCCCTGGGCGGTCGGCAGCAGCGATGCACCGGAGGTCTCGGCCTCGCCCTCTGCGCCGCAGTCGGCGGCGCCGCAGCCGGTGCCCAACGACCTCTCGAGCGGCTCGACCGAGCGCAAGATCCAGGCCGGCTCCGTCGCCGCCGACGTCAACTACTGGTCGACCCTGTCGATGGACAGGTGGACGGCGACGGCGCTGAAGCCGATCCAGCTCTCCATGGTGACCACCGTCACGCCGAACGACGGCCAGCAGGTCTACCTGCAGCGCGCGTCGATGATCGCCGTGCCGGGCAATGCGACCGAGTCGTTCGCTCCGCTGACCGCGCAGGTCGATCAGTCGACGGTGAGCCCCGGCTACCCGGTGCTCGACCCCTACAGCTACTCGCAGACGTTCAACGTGGGCGAGGTGCCCGACGGCGCGACCTTCGTCACCCTGCAGTTCACCTACGAGTACCTCGTGCAGACCACGCCGACCTCGAGCGAGTACGCGAAGCAGACGGCGACCGACACCCTCACCGTCGCCATCGCGGGCGGCGCGCAGTAGTCAGGCGCCGATCCGCTGCCAGCGGTCGCCGCCCCGGGCGGATGCTTCGGCCGAGGCCTGCTGCGCCGCGGTGAGCAGCGTGGGGAAGTCGTAACCCACGACGTCCGCCGGGGCCCAGCCGATGCTGGCCGACAGCTGCACCGAGATCTGCTGGGCGGCGTCGATGATCGACACCTCGTGCAGGAGCGCGCGCATGTGCTCGCGGACGACGGGCCCGGGTCGTGCGGTCAGAACGACCAGGCGACCGCGTCCCTCGCGCCCGATGTCGGCTTCGGCGGGGAACGAGGAGACGACGGCCTGATCGAACCGTTCGGCGATGCGGGAGAAGGATGCCTCCCCGGCGGCCGCACGGATCTCGTCCGGATCGTCGATCTGCACCGACAGCAGCACCCAGCTCGTCTCGCCGGCCGCGCGGGCCCGCGCCAGGCGGTCGGTCGCGGCGACGGCGAACTGCGTCCACGATCGCGCCGTCTGGACCCCCACACTCGACACCGAGGTGAAGAACAGGAGGCTGACGGTCACGCACACCAGGTACACCAGCATCCCGAGCGAATTCAGCAGCCGCACGAGAGCGAGGTCTTCGCTGGTGCCGGGCGAGGAGATCAGACCGGCGAGCAGCGAGAACACGCCCAGCACGACGAACGCGGACGAGACCAGCATCAAGGGGAGCACGAGCCGTTCATGCCGGTCGGGGGAACGCTGGATCTCGACGACGGTGAGCGCCGCGAAGACGCCCGCGACGAGGAACAGGGTGCGGAAACCGAGGCTGTACGCCTGCGGGTCGGCCAGCACGATCAGGACCGCGGCGGACACGGCCGCCTGCACGGCGGCGATCCACGGGAGCGCGGGCACACGCCGCCGGGCGCGGAAGCCCGACCAGATGAGCGCCGGCGCGCCGAGCATGAGTCCGAGGCCCAGGCGCCGCAGACCCTCCAGCGCCAGTGCCTCTCCCGCGAGGGTGACCCAGGTGCTGACCATCGCGAGGATGAAGGCGAGCGACCACATCAGCGACGCCCTCGACGGGCGCTGGAGGAAGCCGAGGCCGACGATCATCACGGTTCCCAACGATGCGACGACCGCCTGGGCGATGCCGAGGTTGGCGACGGAGATCGACCCCATGAAAGACCCCGTTTATGCCTCTGTCTCGATCGGCAGCGTGACCGTCACGGTGGTACCGGTTCCCTGCTCGCTGTCTACGTCGAGCGTACCGCCCTGCTGCTCGACGATGTCGCGGACGATCCCCATCCCCAGTC
This sequence comes from Microbacterium hatanonis, assembly GCF_008017415.1. NCBI lineage: Bacteria > Bacillati > Actinomycetota > Actinomycetes > Micrococcales > Microbacteriaceae > Microbacterium > Microbacterium hatanonis. Next base: position 1,140,200 of record NZ_VRSV01000002.1, read on the forward strand.
CCGTGCCGGGCGTGGGGCTCTCGCGCGCGGACTGCGTGCGGAAGTAGGGGTCGAAGATACGCGGCAGGTCGGCGGGGGAGATGCCCACCCCGGTGTCGGCGAACGCGACGACGAGGCGATCGTCGGACCGCGTCGCGCTGATGCGCACGGTTCCACCGCCGGGCGTGTACTTGATCGCGTTGCTCAGAATGTTGTCGAACGCCTGCCGCAGCCGGAACGCGTCGCCGACGAGGGGGAGGTCGCCGGGCACATCGACGAGGATGGCGATGCGACGCCCGTCGGAGGCCGGGCGGAAGGACTCGACGGAGGCGTCGACGACACGACGCACGTCGGCCGCGTTCTGCGCGCTCGACTCGTCCGACCGCGCGCGGGAGCCCGCGAGGATCTCGGAGATCAGCTTCTGCATGCGCTGGCCGGCGTTATCGATGACCTCGATCTGCTCCCGGACGCGGGCCGGGAGGTCGGCGTGGTCGAGGAGGAGGTCGGCGTGACCGATGATCGCCGTGAGGGGGTTGCGCAGCTCGTGCGAGACGACCGTCGCAATCTGCTCCCGCGCTCGCTCCGCCTCGATGAGAGCCGTGACGTCGTGGATGATGAGGAGCGTCGTGGCCGGTTCGTCATCGCTCGAGGTCAGGCGGCGCGTCGAGGCCGACAGCGCGTGCCACTGGCCGCGGGTGTCGTAGAGCCAGACGCGCTCGTCTTCGAACTGCTCACCCCGAGCCGCGCGCATGAACGGCCGGTCGGGCTCGGCCAGGGGCTCGCCGCGGAGGGTCGCGTACTCGACCGACGCCCCCGGACGCTTGGGGTCGTCGCGGTCGACCGCGTAGAGCGTCACGTAGGTGTCGTTGAGTGCGAGCACCTCACCGTCGGAGGACAGGCGCGCGATCCCGGTGTCGAGGCCGTTCAGCATCTCCGACACGCGTCTCTCCTGCCCGGTGACGCGTTGCAGCGTGCTCTGCAGCCGGGCGGCCTGGCGGCGGAGGAGGTTCTTGAACGCGTTGTTCTGGCGGGCGGTCAAGTAGGTGGTGAGACCGATGAAGGTGAGCGAGAGCATCACCACGAGCAGCCGGAGCGCGGTGAACGGGGTCGGGCCGTTCAGGTTGGCGTCGATGAGGATGATCGCGCCGACCGTTCCGAGCGCCCCGCCGAGATGCAGGAGCGAGTAGTGGGAGGCGATCCAGGTCACCGGGAAGACCCAGAAGAACCCGAAGCGCATCTCGCTGCCGTAGGCCAGCAGTCCGATCCCGATCAGATCGAGCAACGGCACGAGCACGACGGCGTTGCGCGACACGCGCCGCCACGGGACGACCAGGGTCACGGCCGTCAAGGCGATGATCATGATGACCCCGGCGGAGAAGGTCCACGCACCGAACAGCTGCGGCTGGAGCGCCTGGACCATGATCACCGTGACGATCACGCTCGCGGCCAGAACGAGCTGGAGCAGCCAGATCGATCGGGTCCGGCTGCTCGGAGACGCGTTGTCTGGGTCTTCCACGACGTCGATCGGCGACGACGCCGGAAGACGAATCGCGGCACCCATGCGGTGAGTCTACGACGGTGGTGTATTCTCTTGCGCGCCATCCTGTCTCTGCTCCGGCCGATGTATGCTCCCGACTCATCGCCCGGTCAGACTCCCCCTGAGGCCTGCATCCCGCAGCGTGATGGTCGCCGAACCGACCCTCGCGCATCCGCGCGTCACATCCTCAGGAGTGGGCCCATGAGCCTTCGTGTTTCCTCGCGCCGGAAAGTCCGCGCCGCGGCCTTCGTCGCCTCTTTCGCCCTCGCCGGTCTGTCGCTCACCGGGTGCGCACAGCTCGTCGACACGTTCAACAGCGTCCAGGGCATCTCCAACCCGGCGAGCGCCCCGACCTCGGTCGTCACCCCGCAGCCGCAGCCCTCGGCCTCGATGGACTTCGCCTCGCAGTTCACGTACGACGGGTCGGTCTCGCTCACCACCGAGGTCGCCGACGGCCTCCAGGTGACGCTCGACATGTGGGCCGTCGACTCTCGGCGCACCCAGGAGTGGACGACCGATCGGGAGAAGACCTTCGGTTTCGCCGTCAACGCGTACGACCAGCGCGTGGACGAGAAGGCCGTGCTCACCCAGAAGCGCCGCGTCTACATCTCGTCGATCTCGATCACGTCGCAGACCGCCCAGACATCGGGACAGGTGCAGAGCCCGTTCCAGTTCAGCGCCGACCCCCGCACGCTGGTGCCGGCCGATACGAACCGATCCGACCGAGGTCTGCTGCTGAACAGCTTCCAGGGCGGTCTGCACGTGCCCGAGACGACGATGCACCAGATGCCGAACGACACCTACGGAGTCACTCTGGAGTTCGCGATGAACATCTGGGTCGAGGGCGGCGCGAACGACGAGAACTCGTTCTCCCAGCAGACCGTGTACCAGTACGTGCCCATCGCGATCTACCCCGCCGGGTCGGCCGGATGACCCCGGGGCGATCTTGAGGGAATCTTGCGGGAAAGCGTGACGTACGCTCGCTGATTCCCTGAGGGGGGTCCGCCAGAGTGGGTATCGGCCGGAAGGTCGAAGAATCCGATTGGAAGACACCCATGAGCGACACGCGCACCTCCCTCGCCACTCAGGCGTTCGCGCCCCCCTCGTTCGCCCACGAGCCCATCCAGGCGAACTCGACGGCGGGCTTCGCCGACGACTTCGCCGCGGTGCTCGAGAACAACGGCGGACACCGCTCGACCATCGGGTGCGTCATCCCCGCCTACAACGAGGAGGAGTCGATCGCCGAGGTGATCGAGGCTCTCCTGAAGCAGACGCGCGTTCCCGACGTCATCCACGTCGTCGTCAACAACACGTCCGACGCGACCGTCAAGATCGCCTCGGAGTACAGCGGGCCGCACGAGATCACGACCGACCTGGGAGAGCAGTTCACCGAGGTCTTCGTCCACGACATCGGCAAGAACCCCGACAAGAAGGTCGGCGCGCTCAACTACGGCTACTCGCTGGTGGAGGGGTACGACTACCTGCTCGGCGTCGACGGTGACACCATCGCCGACAAGCAGGCCGTCGAGTACCTCGAGAGCGAAGCGGTCGCCGACTCGCGCATCGGCGGGATCTCAGCGATCTACTCGATCGACGACCGCCCGATCAAGGGCGGCATCGCGAAGTTCCTCATCGCCGGCCAGCGCACGCAGTTCGCTGCCTTCAACCTGCAGAACCTGCTGCGCGGACGCAACATGGCCGTCCTCGGCGGGCAGTTCTCCATCTTCTCCACCCACGCCCTGCGCGAAGCCATGCGGCAGAACCACCAGAACTCCCCGTGGGTGCGCGACTCGGAGGTCGAGGACTCGCTCCTCTCACTGCAGATCAAGAGCGCCGGGTACCTCACGAAGATCAGCCCCTACGCTCGTGCGAACGTCGGCGGCATGACCACGCTCTCCGGCTACGACGCGCAGCAGGTCAAGTGGACCTACGGCGCGATCGAGCTCATGTGGCCCGGCCAGCGCGGCGACACGAAGGGTCAGCCGCTGCACCCGAACCTGCGCCTGCGGTGGCTGGAGAACTTCGGCATGCTCACCAACCTGTTCGTCCGCGTCGCCTTCGTGACGCTCCTGGCGGGCTCGCTGTCGATCAACGCCTTCGTGTTCTCACCGTGGTGGCTCATCCCGTCGGGGATGGCGATCCTGCTCAACGTGCGCATCGCGCGGACGATGAAGGACAGCAACAGTCGAGACGTCCTGTTCGCGGCGACCTTCCTTCCCGCAGAGATGTTCATGTGGGTGCGTCTCAGCCACTTCGTCCGTTCCTGGAGCCGCTTCTTCTCCCGCAAGAAGGTCGACAACTGGGCGATGCAGGCCAAGGCCGAGAAGGGCGGCGGTCTCGGACACTGGACGCCGCTCATCGTGCTCATCGCCATCGCGATCGCGATGACGATCGTCTGGATGCTGATCGGCCCGATGGCCCAGTCCACGATCCTCTGGATCGGGTGGCCGATCGTCGGCGTCGTGACCGTCCTCCAGACCCTCGGAATGTTCTTCAAGCTCGTCCGTCGCTACCACGGATACAAGGTCTGAACACGAACCCGTCGTTTCAGAAACACGGATGCCTCGGCCCTGGGGAGGGTCGAGGCATCCGTTATGCGTGCTGCGCGCGGATCACGCCGAGGTGAGCTCGGAGGTGAGGCGGTAGCCGACTCCCCGCACCGTCTCGATGTAGCGCGGTGCGGCCGGGTTGTCGCCGAGCTTGCGGCGCAGGTTCGTCATGTGCGCCTCGATCGCACGCTTGTCGGCATCGCCGACGAAGTAGCTCGTCACGTAGGACTCTCCCCGCAGGACCAGCGTGAGATCGGCCTTGCTGCGCACGCGCCGCTTCGATTCGAGGAGCGTCGCCAGCAGGTCGAACTCGGTGCGGGTCAGATCCATCTCCTGGCCGGCGACCAGCACGATGCGGGTCTCGGGGTCGAGCTGCAGGTCGCGGTGCAGCACCCAGTTGTCGCCGGTCGGCACGAGGGCGCCGCTCGGCCGAACGGCCACGTCGGAACCCGGCGCGGGGTAGGAGGCGGGCCCCTGCGAGGAGGGGACGATTACGGGCGACCCGGGCATGGCGCTGGTCGGCGGCAGACGGTGCTCGTCGAACGCCGGAACGGAGGGCTGGCCCGAGGGCTGCTGAGGGGCATCGGGTGCGTTGCGCACGATCGGGATCGATTGCGTCTGCCCGGTGGGACGCGCGCCGGGGAAGGACGGGCCGACGGAGTCCTGTCGCGGAGCGTTCGCCTGAGCGTCTCCGCCGCGCGGCCGGCGGAGAAGGGCTTCGATGCGCGCCCGGAGCTCGCGCGGCCGGAACGGCTTGACGACGTATTCGTCGGCCCCCGCGCCGAGGCCGAGCACGACGTCGGCCTCGTCCTCCAGGCCGGTCAGCATGATGATGTAGGTGTCGCTCTGCGCCCGGATGCGGCGCGCGGCCTCGAATCCGTCGATGCCGGGCATGTTGACGTCGAGCGTGGTGATCAACGGCTGGTACGCGATGACCGCGCGGACGCCGTCGATGCCGTTGCCGACCGACACGGTCGAGAAGCCGGCCGATTCGAGGACCTCGACGAGGAGATGCCGGATGTCGGGATCGTCCTCGACGATGACGGCGGTCTTGACGTCCGCTGAATCGCTCATGTCCCTGCTCTCCGGGCTGGTCTAGGTGAGCGGATGCTGCGAACCGAAGGTCGCGCAGACCGGTGGCACCGCTCGGTCCAGCGTTATCATTCCATACTTGTACATATGTTGTGAGCGGCCCCCCGTGGCCCTCACCGCGCTTCGCGGGTGAGCTCCGCGGAGCCCTCCGGCCACCAGACGCCGGCATCGGGGCCGCCGTTGCAGGTGCCGTCGCTCTCCCCGGGCGGCTTGATCCAGAGGTTCGTGTCGACGACGTCGTCGCCGTAGGTGCCCCCGGGGTCTCCGATCAGTCGTCCTGCGGGGTTGCACCACTCGCTCCCCGCCGGGCCGGCGCCGTTGCGCGACGTGTCGACGATCGCGTGCACGTCGCCCCCGAGGAGGCCGGCCACCTCGTGGGCGTAGTCGAACTCGGCGGTCGTGGACTGGTAGTTGGACACGTTCGTGGCGAAGCCGCGCACATGGTCGGATACGCCGACCTGGCGGATCAGGTCGGCCATCTGCTCAGCGGGCAGCCAGTCGGAGTGACCGCCGTCGAGGTAGATCCAGGTGTCGATGCCCGCCAACCGGTCGGCGGCGCCGGAGAGCTGCGGCACCCGCTCGTCGATGTTGCCGCAGTCGGGGGCGAGGGCGAGGCTGTCGGGCTCGAGGATCACGATCTTCTGCACATCCTGAGCGTTGCGCAGCGCCTGACCGATGAGGTCGGTCCACTCCACGTACCCCTCCGGGTCGAGTCCGCCGGCGGAGTGATTGCCGCAGTCGCGCCCGGGCAGGCCGTAGACGACCACCGCGAGCGCCGCATCCTGATCGCGTGCCTCGTCGGCGAGGTGTGCGATCCGGTCCCAGACCTCGTCGATCGGGTCGAGCTCGGGAGTCAGCCAGTAGGCGGTCGGCTGCTCGGCGAGGTAGGCGGCCGCGGCGGCCTCGTCGTCGGACAGCCCGCTCGGAGAGGCGGCGGAGAGGGCGGCTTTCGACTCGGTGGGGGCGACGATCGTCGTGCCGACCGCGGGCGGGCGGGCGCCCAGCGCATGGAAGAAGGTCTGGGCGTTGACGCCGACGAACGCGATCACGGCGACGAGCCCGATGGCCAGCAGCGCGGCAGCGGCGATCAGCAGGGTCTTCTTTGTCCGTCGGCGCATCGTCGGACGAGACGTCGGGGTACCCATCAGGAGGGACTCTACTCGCGGTGGGGCCGACCGGTGCGATCCGGACGGCAGCGGAAAAAAGAGTGCCCTCGTCGGGTGGACGAGGTCACACGCCGGCGAGGGCTGACGACCGGTGCCGGGCCGTCCCGCCCATCATAGGGTCGGAGTCCCCCGTTCGGGGGACAAAAGTGAATTCTTGTGCATCGATTCCCGGGGAACTCGCGGGAAGGCGGGCGGGCCCCGGAAGGCCGTGAGATTCCGTGGAACGGCACCGGGGGAGAGATAGTTAACTCCCGTCGTACCGAGTAGTTAAGTCGAAGCGCGCGGTAGTCTGTGATCGTGGGCAAACTGATTTACAACGCGCAAGGACATTCCTTCGACATCGAGGACCGTGCGCTGTCCCACCTGCGAATCGTCTTCATGAACAAGCTGCGTCGCAACGAGTCGTTCATGTTCCAGTTCGCCGCCGGCGATGGAAGCGGATCGCGATCGATCTGGATCCATCCGTCGATCCCGCTGGTCTTCCATTTCTACGGAAGCCGGGCGCCGGCGCTCAACCGCCGCTGGGTCGACCAGCTCATGCTCGAGGCCGGGAGCCCGAACGGGCTGGCCGTGACGCCCGAGCCCGACGCGGACGCCCCGATGGAGCCTGTGGTCGGCTGACGCTGCCCGCTCTCAGGCGCACTCCGCGTCGACGACCTCGCGCACGCGCTCGAGGAAGTCGGCGATCTGGGCCGCCGCCTCGGGGGAGAGGTCTGCGGCGAACTGACGGATCTTGGCGGTCACCGGGTCGACGTCGTCGGCGTCCGTCGAGCGGTCGAAGGGAACGACCAGCTTGCTGCGCCGGTCGCGAGGGTGCGCCTCGAAGGCGATCATGCCCCCGGCGTGCAGACGATCGAGCATGCCGGTGACCGAGGCGCCCGAGACACCGAGGTGCGACGCGATCTCGCTCGGCGTCACTCCCTCTCCGACGTCCGCTCGCTCGAGGATGTATCGCATCGCCGCGCGCGCGTTCTCGCTCGGACCGCAGTCGGTCTGCCGCCTGCGCGACAGGCGGGCCTCGGAGAGTCGGAGCAGCTCCACCGATCGGGCGGCGTCGTGGATCGCCTCGTTCGTATCGAAGTCGGTCTCGGTGTCGGTGACGGTCACCGGTCACTCCCTTCCCTGTGGGCTCAGGGTGCATGGTTCGTGCCCGGGCCATTCTACTTAGGCTCGGTGATTACTAGGCGAGTAAAGAACTTCCACTCTGGCACGCTGGGACGATGATCACCGCCGCCGCGCGCACCTTCCTCTCCGAATACCACCTCGCCACGCTCTCGACCCTGGGGCGTCGCGACCGCATCCACGCGGTACCCGTGGGATTCACCTGGGAGGACGACGTGGTGCGGGTGATCGGATCGCGGGGTTCGCAGAAGTTCCTCAACGCCCAGCGCCGCGGTCGCGCCTCGATCTGCTCGGTGGACGGCGGGCGCTGGATCAGTTTCGAGGGCACAGCATCCGTGCTCGATGACGCCGACGCCGTCGCGCACGCCGTCGAGCTCTACGCGCGGCGCTATCGGCAACCGCGCGTGAACCCCGAGCGCGTCGTCCTGGAGCTCCGACCCGAGCGCGTGCTGGGTTCGCCGGACTTCCGAGCCTGACACGACGGACGGCGGCCGGAGCGTTCCGACCGCCGTCCATCCGCAGGGGACGTCAGTTCTCGACGTCGCCTCGCCAGGCGCCGGTCTCGGATCCGCGCGACTCGATGAACTTCTTGAAGTTCGCAAGGTCGCGCTTCACGGCGATGTCGTCGACGCCGACCAGGGCGCCCGCCTTCTCGAGCAGCCCGGTGGGCTCCCAGTCGATCTGCACGGTGACGCGCGAGGTGGTGTCGCTGAGCTTGTGGAAGGTCACGACGCCGGCGTGGTTCTCCTCGCCCGCGATGCTGTTCCAGGCGACGCGCTCGTCGGGGTGCTGTTCGGTGATCTCGGCGTCGAACTCGCGCTCCTGGCCGCCGATCTTCACCTTCCAGTGCTGCGTCTTGTCGTCGGTCTGCACGATCGACTCCACGAAGCTGAGGAACTGGGGGAACTCCTCGAACTGCGTCCACTGGTTGTAGGCGACACGAACGGGGACGTCCACGTCGATGGTCTCGATGATCCGGGCCATGGTCTGCCTTCCTGTTGCGGTTTCCTCCCATGGTCTCGCCGGTCCGCCGTCGCGCGCCCCGCCCTTGACAACTACCCTCGGAATCATGAGAACTGTCGCCCGGTGGGCGCTCGCCGCCGCCATGGTCTTCGCCGGACTGAGCCACCTGCTCTGGGCACGGAAGGATTTCCAGGCACAGGTGCCCGACGCGCTCGTCGACGGCATGCCGCTGGACAAGGACACGATCGTGGTCGCCTCGGGCGTGGTCGAGGTCGCCTTCGGCGTCGCGCTGGTCGCCCTGCCCGGAGAACGCCGACGGGTCGGATCGCTCCTCGCGGCGTTCTTCATCGCCGTGTTCCCCGGCAATCTCGACCAGTGGCGCAAAGGCCGCTCCGCCTTCGGGCTCGACACCGACCGGCGGCGCTACGTGCGCCTGTTCTTCCAGCCCGTGCTGGTGGCATGGGCGTGGTGGTCGACGCGTCGCGCCGCGTAGTGCTTGAAAAGCGACCGCCCCGCCCCCGCCCGCCGAGGCGGGGCGAAGACGGGGCGGGAAGCGCGGTCAGTAGCTGCTGACCATGCTCATCATGGCCGAGAAGGACGCGATGCCGATGATGATGCCGAGCACGGTCAGAACGATGCCGATGATGATGCCGACGAGGGCGGGCGTGTTCTTGTAGCCGGCCTTCTTCGACTGGTTGAAAGCGATCGCCGAGATGATCAGACCGATCACGTTGAAGAAGATGGCGACGACGAGGCCGACGATGCCGAGGGTCTTGCCGGGGTAGTCGATTCCGGCTGCGGGCTGCTGAGTCATGAGTATCCTTCACGGCTGAGAGAAGCGGCACCCGGGCAGACACCGCGACCCCAGAATGGCAGAACCTGGACGTCTGCTGTGAACGTTGCGCCGGATATTCCGGTTCGGTAGGGTCTGCCGCCGGTCAGCACACCGCGAAGACGTGGTCGGGATCGCCCGGCGCCGAGAGCTGTCGATCGCGCAGAACCATCGACGAGGGCGACCCGGGATCGGCGCACATCTCGTCGAACGTGCGGGGCAGAGCATCGGTGTATTCGATATCGATCACGGCCGACCCGTAGACGTCGGCGTAGCTCGCGCACTCGTCGTAGGCGGCGCACTCCTCGGTCACGGCGAAATCGAAGCCTGCGGCGCCGCGCAGGTCGGACGCGAATTCCGCCGCGTTCTTCTGCCCCGCGGCGAGGCCCGCCCCGTGCGCCACGTCGACGAGCATCGCGGCCAACGCGAGGTTGTCCTCGAGCGTCAGCGCGCCGCCCGTGCGCGTGAACGTGTCGAGATTGTCGAACTCGACGGCATGGAACCCGGATGCTGCGCACCCCTCGATCCACGGACCGACGATGTCGGCGATCGCCTGGCGCTTCGCGGTCGAGCCGGTATCGAGGATCACCTCGTCGGGCCACCCGGGGTCGATGACCGGCTCGCCGTCGGCGCTCCGGAGAAGCAGCTCCTCAGGCCACTCGTCGCGTTCGGCGGGCTGCGTCTGGAACCCGTTGACGTAGCAGATCGAGTACAGCCCCTCGGCCGGCTCCGCCGACCGGTCGCGTCCGACGATCGTCACCCGGTCATCGGGCGGATAGGCATCGCCGAGCTGGTAGTCGGGCACCCCGGCGGCCGGGGGAGGAACGGCGGCCGGCGGAGGAGAGGCGACCGATGCGCACGACACCAGTGCACATGCCACGATCCCCAGAGCGGCGAGGCTCGAGCCGATCCGGGTGCTGATCATCGGTGAGAGCCTAACGTCGGCGCGCGCAACCCGTGCCGCGCGCACGGGGAGGGTTGCGACCATGGAAGGGTGACGAGAACCCTCCCCACCGCAGCCCTGGCCGTCGCCGCGATCCTCGGCCTCGTCGGATGCTCGGCTCCGGCACCGTCGCCGACCGCGGAACCGTCGAGCATCGCTCCGTCGAGCGCTCCACCGGCGTCTCCGACGCCCACCCCCACACCCGCCGACCCGATCGCCGGCCTCTCGCTCGAACAGCGGGTGGGGCAGCTCTTCATGGTGGGCACCTCGGTCGGCGGACCCGATCCGATCACGCTCGACGCGGTGTCGCAGCAGCACGCCGGCGGCGTCTTCCTCCACGGCCGCTCCTCCGCGGGGGTCGAGGCGGCTGCCGCGTTCGTGAAGGCCTTCGAAGACGCCCGCGTCGAGAGCGACCCGCCGCTGTGGATCGCGACCGACCAGGAGGGCGGCGACGTGCAGGTGCTCTCCGGTCCCGGCTTCGACGGCATCCCCACCGCTCTCACCCAGGCGCGCTCCGACACGGCGACGCTCCAGGCGGACGCGACACGCTGGGGCGCTCAGCTGGCCCAGGCCGGCGTGAACATGAACCTCGCCCCGGTGGCCGACATCGTCACGAGCGCCGAGGCCGGGCCACAGAACCCGCCGATCGGCGCCCTCAATCGCGAGTACGGATTCGACCAGGCCACCGTCGCCGACAAGGCCGGAGCCTTCGCCGCCGGGATGCGGGCCTCGGGCGTCATGCCGACGCTGAAGCACTTCCCCGGTCTCGGGCGGGCGACGCAGAACACCGACACCCGGTCGGGTGTCGTCGACGACGTCGTCGGTGCCGACTCGGCCGACGTGGCCGTCTACCGCGATCTGCTCGCCGGGGGGCCGGCGGTCGTGATGATGTCGACCGCCGTCTACGCGCGGATCGACCCCAGCGCGCCCGCCGCGTTCTCGCTGACCGTCGTGACGGGCCTGCTGCGCGAACAGCTCGGGTTCGACGGCGTGGTCACGACCGACGATCTGTCGGCCGCCGCGCAGATCCGCGACTGGACGCCCGCCGACCGTGCCCTCCTGTCGATCGAGGCAGGAGTCGACCTGGTGCTCGTCTCGGCCGATCCGACGGTGTTCCCCGAGATGTACGCGGCCGTGCTCTCCCGCGCGCAGACCGACGAGGCGTTCGCGGCGAAGGTCGATGCCGCCGCGCGCCGGGTGGTCGAGGCGAAGGCCCCGCTCGGCTGATCGCGCGGGCGCAGCATCCGTCGCCGCGGGCGGATAAACGACGAACGGAGGACGAATCCCTGGGGGATCGTCCTCCGCTCGTGAGGTCTCCTCCGCCCGTCACCGGGCGCAGGCGGGCGCGGGGACTAGCGCTTCGTCTCGTCGTCGGCGTGGATGACGGGCTCGCCCTCGATGCGGGAGCGATCCTTCTTGCGGTCGTCGTTGCGGGTCTTCGCGAGACTCGCGACGGTGGCGACGGCGATGGTCGCGCCGATGAACAGCAGCGAGAACCAGATCGGGATCTCAGGCACCCACAGGAGCGGCTCGCCCCCGTTGATGAACGGCAGCTCGTTGACGTGAAGGGCGTGGAACACGAGCTTCACACCGATGAACGCGAGGATGACCGCCAGACCCTGGGCGAGGTAGACGAGGCGCTCGAGCAGGCCGCCGATGAGGAAGTACAGCTGGCGCAGACCCATCAGCGCGAACGCGTTGGCCGTGAACACGATGTACGCCTCGTTCGTGAGGCCGTAGATCGCGGGGATCGAGTCGACGGCGAAGACGAGATCGATGAAGCCGATCGCGACGATCGTGAGCAGCATGGGGGTGACGAAGCGCTTGCCGTCCAGCTTCACCGTGAGCTTGTCGCCGTGGTACTCCTCGGTGACGGCCAGGTGGCGGCGCACGAACTTCATGAACCTGCCGTTGGCGGGGTCGCTCTCGCCATGGGAGAACGCCTGACGGTACGCGAGGAAGAGCAGCAGGGCGCCGAAGAGGTAGAAGATCCACGAGAAGTTGTCGATCAGCGCGGCGCCGACGGCGATGAACGCTCCGCGCATGATGAGCGCGATGACGATGCCGATCATGAGCACCTTCTGCTGGTACTTCTTGGGTACCGCGAAACCGGTCATGATCAGCAGGAACACGAAGAGGTTGTCGATCGACAACGCCTTCTCGGTGAGGTACCCGGCGTAGTACTCGCCGCCGAAGTCCCAGCCCCACACCGCTCCGATGACGACACCGAACAGCAGCGCCAGCCCGATGTAGAACGCCGACCAACGGGCGGATTCGCCCACTGTCGGTTCGTGCGGTGTGCGCACGTGCGCGAAGAATTCGTAGACGAAGAACGCGATGGTGACCGCGATCGTGATGAGCCAAATGAGAGGCGTGATCTCCATGGGAGAGCTCCAGGGGTGAGAGGACGTTACAACGACGTCAAGGTCTCCTCCATCACGACCGGGGTCGGGACCGACGTGCCGGGACTCGATGTCGAGTCCGTAATGACGGCAGCGCCGCGAGTGGGAGTACTCCCCTTGCTCCACCAGGATAAGGCATGGCGCAGGGGCTTGGGGATGCGCCGTCTGTGTGGTAAGCGCTACGATCCGAGGCGGGGAGGATCGTATGGGGACGATCACATCGAACGGACGCTCGGACAGGGCGGCGCGGGCGGCCGTCGGAGTAGCTGCTCTGGGCCGCCGCATCCATGATCATCGGACGGCGCAGGGACTGTCCCTGCAGGAGTTCGCGACGCTCGCCGGTGTCGCCGCTCCCGCGCTGTCGGCGCTCGAGCGCGGCGAAGGGGCGACGTCGCTCTCGACCCTGTTCGCGGCGGCCGACGCCCTCGGGGTCCCGGTGCGGTCGTTCGTATCGGTGGGGGAGACGTCGGCGGATGCTGCGCCTCCTCCGCCTGTGGGCGATCACGCGCCGGCGGTGCCCGCGGCGGTCGCGGAGCCGCCGTCGAGCGATCCGGCCTCTCCGGCGGAGCGCGCCCCTCGCACGTTCGCGGATCTGCGCAAGGGAGCGCTCGCCGACCGCTCGTTCGATTCCCTGCCGCAGTTCGCCGTTGCCGCCGTGATGGAGGCGCGTTATTCGGTCGCCGCGATCGCGCGGGTCTTCCGGGTGCCGGCGTGGAAGCTGCAGGGCTGGGTCGACGAGAAGACCGCGTCGGATCCTGCCGCACACCGCCGGTAGCGCGTGCGCAACCCCGGCTTCCCCGGGTGTCGTGCGACGTACGCTCGCGCCATGAAGACCTCAGAGATCTCCTGGAACGAACCCGCACGAGCGAAGATCCTCGACGACGCCGACCGCGTGCTGCGCGAGGCGGTCGTCGACGTCGCGAAGACCCGCCCCGACGTGACGGCCGACGAAGCGTTCGCCGAACTGAACGCGCGCCTGAAGGACCGGTTCATCGACTACGAACCCGGACCCGACCTGCGCAAGTACGCCGAGGCCATCGTCGCCGGTGAGATCGAGTACGAAAGCGACACCGAGTAGTCACCTCCGCGCCATCCGGGGCTGTTACGGTGCGGCGACCGCGGCCGACCACGGCGGTGGATCGATCTCAGCGGGAGCGGCCACGTGAACCACTCGAACGGCTCGCACCGACCGGGCTCCCTGCGACGAGCCGCCGCCCTCCTCGCGTCGGCGGTCGTCGCGGGGTCGTTCCTCGCTCCCGCGACGGCCGTGGCGGCGGAGCCCGGCACCGGGCGCATCCTCGGACGCCTCGCCTCCGACACCGGGCAGGCGGTCGCCGGCGACGTCGTCGCGATCGACGAATCGACCGGTCAGGCGTACAGCGCGACAGCTCGATCCGACGGCGGCTACGCGATCAGCGACGTTCCGGCCGGCCGATACGCGGTGCTGTTCCGTCCGTCGGAGATCGCGCTCCCGGATGCCCCCTTCGGGTATGTGGAGGCGTGGTTCCCCAACGTCCGCCGAGGTGACGACGCCACGCGCGTGATCGTGGATGCCGGAGCCGAGACCCTCGCCGTCGACGCGGCCTTGACGGCGGCGGGCCGGGTGACGGGCGCGATCTCGGGTGCGGACGGCCGGTACGCCGTCGCGCTCCTGAACGAGCCGACCCCGGTCGATCCCTTCGACGGCGACACCCTCGTCGTCGAGAGCGACCCCACCGGACGCTTCGTCCTGCGGGCTCCCGCCGGCAGATACGAGCTTCTCGTGTACCGGCGTTCCGGTCACGACTGGCTGCCCTACGCGCTCGCCGAAGAGACCGTGGAGCTGTCGAGCCGCCGCGACGTCGAGGTGACGCCCGTGGTCGTGCCGACCGCCGGCGCGGTCGAGCTGCTGCTGTGCGCAGAAGACGGGGCGTTCGCCGCGGAGGCCGATGTCACGCTCGCGCGGCAGGGGTGCGTCCGCGTGGAGCGGGACGGACTCACCGACCACACCGGTCGCGTGCTCTTCGAAGGACTGGCCCCGGGGCGCTACGCCGTGGCGGTCGACGGTGTCGCCCGCACACCGTCTCTCGTGGTCACGATCGAACCTGACCGCATCGCGAGGATCACCGGTCCGGCGAGCGCGATCACCGCATAGCCCGCGCATAGTCTTCTCGACACCCGGCCGACACGAGGGCGAAACACGCGCTTCCTAGGGTAGGGGCACCGCCTGTCTCTTCGATCCCCGTCCCACCGGACGGCGTGGTCCCGCGCGCTCAGCTCCGAGCGCGCGTCGAGCTCCCCCTCTCGAATGGAGTCCGCTTCGTGCGAACCCGTGCCCTCGTGTCCATAGGTGGCGTCGTCGCCATCGCCTCCTCCATGCTGGCGTTCGCGCCGGCGAGCGCGGCGGTCGACCCGCCCGCGCTCTCGATCGTCCGACCGACGTCGTCGATCGAGATGCCGACGCAGTACCCGTATCAGCCCCGGCTCACCGTCGTCCCCGACCTGCCCACGGACGCGTCGATCGCGCGCGGCGTGATGCCCTACGACGAGATCGCCCCGTTCCTGAACCGCCTGATGGACCGCAGCAACCGCGTGTCGTCGCAGGTCGTGGGCACCTCCTACCAGGGCCGCGAGATCTACATGGTGACGGTGACGTCGCGTGAGACCCCCGCCGAGACGGCTCAGCAGGACGCCTGGCGCACCAAGGTGAAGTACGACCCCGCCGCCGCAGCATCCGATGCGGCGCTCGCCGAGGGCTACAAGGTGCCGCTGTGGTTCAACGCGAACATCCACGGCAACGAGTGGGAGGGCACGGACGCCACCCTCAACTACATCGAGGATCTCGCCACCAGCGCCGACCCGGTCATCCAGGACCTGCTCGACAACCACCGCATCTACTTCACGGTCACGAACAACCCCGACGGGCGCGCGCTCGGGCAGCGCGGCACCGCCAACGGGTACGACCCGAACCGCGACTTCATCACCGGTGCGACGAAGGAGGCGTCGATCGTCCGCGACCTCGCCAGCATCATCCAGCCGACCTATTTCATCGACCTGCACGGTTACACCAACGTGCTGCAGGTCGAACCGTGCGGTCCGCCCCACGGCGAGAACTACGAGTACGACCTGTTCGTGCCGCACGCCTACGCGACCGCGCTCGACATCGAGAAGGCCGTGACCGAGGCGAACATCCCCGGCAACACCTACTACGACCCCGAGACCGCGGGAGTGACGTCGACCAACACCGGCTTCATCAACATCCCCTACCGCGACCAGCGTTCGGGATGGGACGACTGGCCGCCGATCTTCGCCCCGCAGTACGTCGCCTACCAGGGTGCCGTCACGAACACGGTCGAGCTCCCGCTCGGTCGCAGCGGTGACCAGCCGGCGCGCGCGAAGGTGAACATCGAGGTCGCCGAGGTGGTCATCGACACCGTCGCCGACTACGTGCAGGAGAACAGCGCCTCGCTGCTGGAGAACCAGATCGAGATCTTCGAGCGCGGGCTCACCGGCGCCGAGAGCGTCGAGATCCCCGCCGACGTCTCGCCGGACGACCTCGCCGAGGGCGTGCCCACGGAGTGGACCGACATCTGGGACGAGAACGACATCTACACGACCGAGTTCCCGCGCGCCTACGTCATCCCGCAGGGTGCGGGTCAGCGCTCCGACTCCGACGCGCGGACGCTCGTGCAGCAGCTGCTCGTCAACGGCATCGAGGTCTCGCGCACGACGGCATCGTTCACCGCCGAGGGCGTCACCTACCCGGCCGGCTCCTACTACGTCGACATGCACCAGCCGGTCCGCGGACTCGCCAACGCGCTGCTCGGCGACGGCACCGACATCACCGAGCGGGTGCCCGACATGTACGACATCTCCGCGTGGAGCCTGTCGCTGCTGTGGGGAGCCGATGTCGAGGCCCTCGGCTACACGACCGATCCCGCCCCGACGACGGCACTCGAGCCCATCTCCGAGGCGCCTCTCACGGGTTCGGTGGATCCCGCGAGCGACTACCTCTCGTTCGAGCCGCGCGGCGTCGCCGACTACCAGGCCATCAACGAGCTGCTGGGCGAGGGCATCGCGCTGTCGCAGCTCGAGGACGGCACCGTGGTGTTCCGGCGCGACGCGACGGCGGATGCTGCGGCCCGGGCCGCAGCGGGCATCTACGGCGTCGACTTCGCCGCCTCCGACGGATCGGGTCTGCGCGAGGAGGGCGTCGTCGGACTCCGTCCGGTTCGCGTCGGATACGTCACCAGCACCGACGACCGCGACGCGCTCACCAAGCTCGGCTTCACCGATCTCGTACCGGTTACCGCGGCGACGATCGATTCGGGCGCGGTCGACCTCGGCTCGATCGATCTGCTGTGGGTCGGCGCCACACTGAACATCAACCCGACGACGCAGGCGACCGGCTATACCGCGATGCGCACGTTCCTGGACTCGGGCAAGCCCGTCGTCGGGCGCGGCGCGGCCGGAGCGTCGTTCGTGTCGACCTTCGGACTGGCCACTGTGACGGCGACGACGGGCACGTCGGGGTCCAACGGCATCGTGTCCATCGACACTCCCGAGGACGGGGTGCTGGGCGACTTCGCCCAGGACACCGCGTTCGTCTACCCGGCGACGTGGTTCACTGCCCTCGGGGAGAATGTGTCGGTCGAGGCGAGCTACGCCGCAGACCCGCTGGTCTCGGGTCACTGGCGGGCAACCGACGGCCGATCCACGACCGATGCCGCAGGCAAGGCCGCAGCCGTGTCTGCGACGTCGACGATCTCGGGTAATCGCGTGTTCCTGTTCGGTACCTCTCCGACGTTCCGCAACCACCCGGTCGGCGCGTTCAGCGACGTCGCGCGGTCGATCTTCTGGGCTACCGAGACGGCGAGCGCCGTCGAACCGCCCGTCGTGCAGCCCGAGCCGACGGCGACCCCGACGCCGGAGCCGACGACGGAGCCGACCGCGGCCCCGACGCCGACGCCGACGCCCACGACCACCGGGGCCCCGGCGGTCGTGGTGCCGCCGAACGACTCGAGCCTCGCGGCGACGGGTGGGTCGAGCCCGGGGTCGCTCTGGGCCGGGGCCGCCGCGCTCATGATGTTCGGAGCGGGTGCGTTCGTGCTCGCCCGCACGCGGGCGAGGCGTTCCGCCGAGTGATCCGACGAGGGGGAGGGCGGGATCATCGCATCCCGTCCTCCCCCTCGCCGTCCCGCCACGACAGAGGAGTACCGCATGACCGAGCAGGATGATCGGACCGATGCCGAGACCGTCGCGTCGACCGTCCGACGACGGATCGTCTGGGGGTACGTGGGCGGCGCGGCGCTGATCGTCGTCGCGGTGCTGCTGGCCTGGTGGGCGATCGCGAACGGGGCCGCGACCGCGGCTCCCGCCGCCTCGATGCCGACGACGCCGACCGCATCGTCATCGCCGCCGGGATCGCCCGCGGCATCCGTCGCCCCGTCCGCCGGTCCGGCGTCGTCGACTGCGCCGCCGCCCGCCGCGAGCGACGCGCCGGACGCCTCGGGTACGCCTGAGACCACCACCGCGCCGGTCATCGATGCCTTCGCGGTGAGCACGACCGCGGCCGAATGCACGGACGATCGCTCGGCGACCGTGCCCCTCTCCTTCACCTGGAACACCACCGGCGCCGGCGAGGCGTGGATCGGGGTCGGGACGACGGATGCGTCGGCCGTGCCGTCCGCCGCCGTGCCGCCGTCATCCGGCGGCTACACCGGGCTCGCCTTCTCCTGCCGTGACGAGGAGCAGCTGTACACCCTGACCGTCCGCGGCCCGGGCGGGACGACGAGCAGCTCGGTCACCGTCGCGCGGTCGCTCCTCTGACCCGCGTCAGAGGGCGCGGAGCTTCTCGAGCAGCGGTTCGGCGATCTCGGCGACGAAGCGCTCCTGCTGCTCGTCGCCGACCTGCACGATGGCGATGTCGGTGAAGCCCGCGTCGACGAACGGACGGACGCTCTCGGCCAGGGCGTCGAGGTCGGGGCCGCAGGCGATCGACTCCGCGACGTCCTCGGGCCGGACGAACTGGCTCGCGCCCTCGAAACCGGCCGGCGTCGGAAGATCCGAGTTCACCGCCCAGCCCCCGGCGAACCAGCGGAACTGATCGTGGGCGCGGGCGATCGCCGCATCCTTGTCGGGGTCCCAGCTGATCGGGATCTGGCCGATCTTCCGCGAGGCGGGCTCACCCTCTCGCGCGGCATCCCACGACGAGATCAGGTCGGCGTCGGGTTCGGTGGTGATGAGGTGATCCCCGAGCGGGGCGAACTGCGCGATCGACTTCGCCCCCGAGACCGCGACCCCGATGGGCACGCCGCCGTCGGGCGCGTCCCAGATGCGGGCCGAATCCACCCGGAAGTACTCGCCGTCGTAGGTGACGAGATCACCGGTGTGGAGCGCCCGGATGATCTCGATCGCCTCCACGAGCATCTCCTGTCGGGGCTGCACCGACGGCCAGCCCTCGCCGATCACGTGCTCGTTGAGGTTCTCGCCCGAACCGAGACCCAGCGTGAAGCGGTTGTCGGAGAGGATCTGCAGCGTCGCCGCCTTCTGCGCGACGACCGCGGGGTGGTAGCGCAGAGTGGGGCAGGTGACGTAGGTCATCAGCTCGACCTTCGACGTCGCGTTCGCGACCGCACCCAGCACGGTCCAGGCGTACGGGGCGTGACCCTGGCTCGTGAGCCACGGGGAGAAGTGGTCGCTCGAGACGAGGAAGTCGAAGCCGGCGTCCTCGGCGGATGCGGCGTACCGCACGAGCTCGCGAGGACCGCTCTGCTCGGTCATCAGTGTGTAGCCGAAACGGGTCATGCTGTGCTCCCTCGTCGTCGTCCGCCGCTGAGTTCTCCTGCGGGGGTTCCGACGATAAGCGGGGCACCACGACGTCGTGCCGGGGTTGCCGAAGCGGTTGCGTTAGGGCATCCTGCCGGGACTCAGAAGGGCTGACGACCGACGATGGTCCGCGGCTTCTTCGAGCGGGCAGGGGCCGGCGCCGCGGCTCTGCGGTTCGATCCGACCGCGGGGTCGAACCTCTCCGTACCGGCGGGAGGGGTGGGGCGGGGGGCTGAACGTTCTGAGGGATTGTCCATCACCGAACGCTATGCGTTTCACATGTACGTGCTCACAGGTTCGCGCTCGGGCCCCCGAGGCGGTAAGGGGGCCCGAGCGCGAGCGTCACGCGTCGCGGCGCTTCAGCAGCACGATCGCCGTCGAGAACAGCACGACGACCCACGCGACGAGGATCAGTCCGCCGGCCCAGGGCTCGATGGTCCAGAGCCCCTCGGTGGTGGGCCCGCCCGACGACTCGACGGGATAGGCCGCCAGGGCGCTACCCGCCGACGAGGGCAGGATCTTCTCGAGGTTCTGCATCCACACCAGCTGTGTCAGCACGCCCACGATGTTCAGCACGATCGGGGCGGCGAGGACGAGGCCCAGCGCCACGGCGACGCTCCCCGCCGTGTTGCGGATGATCGCGCCGAGCGAGAACGCGATGAGCCCCACGAGCACGAGGTAGCCGACGCCACCGAGGATGGCGAGCCAGTACTGCGGGTCTGCGAGGTCGGTCTCGAGGCCTTTGCCCGACAGCAGCGCCACGGACACCGCGATCGAGATGCCGAAAGAGATCACGGCGACGACGAACGTCGCGATGGCGAACACGAGTGCTTTCGCCAAGAGCGCGGGCGTCCGCTTCGGCACGGCGGTGAGCGTGGAGCGGATCATGCCGGTGCCGTACTCGCCCGAGATGATGAGCACGCCGAGCACGCTGACCACGAGGGCCCCGAAGGTGGTGCTGATCGTCACCGCCTGCACGGACAGCGACTGGGCGGAGTCGCCCGTGGGTGCGGGGTCGACGCTGAGCGATGCGGACAGCAGCAGGCTGAAGCCGACGGTCAGCACGACCAGGATCGCGAAGCACCACCAGGTCGAGCGGATGCTGCGGAACTTGATCCACTCGGAAGCCACGACTCCGCCGAAGCTGAGGTCGCGGCCGGTGGGGGTGAACACGGGGGTGGGGGTCGAGGTGCTCATCGGGTCGCCTCCGCGGTCGTGGGGGTGTCGTAGTCGGCGGTGGCGTACTCGATGCTGTCGCGTGTGAGCTCCATGTAGGCGTCCTCGAGCGAGCCGGTGAGCGGTGTGAGCTCGTACAGCACGACGCCCGCGCTCGCGGCGATCTCGCCGACGCGCTGCGCGACGATGCCCGTCACCGACAACAGGTCGGGCGCCGTCGCCGTCGCGCTGGCGCCCTCGCTCTCGAGGAGCGGGCCGAGCTGCGCGATCTGGGGCGTTCGCACCTTGACCGAGCCGCCCGAGGCATTGGCGAGGATCTCGTTCACGGGGGCGTCGGCGACGATCCGTCCGCGTCCGAGCACGATGATGTGGTCGGCGGTCTGGGCCATCTCGCTCATGAGGTGCGAGGACAGGAACACGGTGCGCCCCTCGCCGGCGAGGTGCCGGACGAACTGACGCACCCATGCCACGCCCTCGGGGTCGAGGCCGTTGACCGGCTCGTCGAGGATCAGGGTGGCCGGATCGCCGAGCAGCGCCACGGCGAGACCGAGGCGCTGCCCCATGCCGAGCGAGAACCCGCCGACACGCTTGCGGGCGACGGACTCGAGTCCGGTGAGGCCGATGACCTCGTCGACGCGCTTCGCGCCGATCCCATGGGTGGCGGCGATGGCCAGCAGGTGGTTGCGGGCGCTCCGCCCGGTGTGAACCGCCTTCGCGTCGAGCAGTGCGCCGACCTGGTGAAGCGGCGCGCGGTGCTCGGCGTACGGCTTGCCGTTCACCGTGACCGATCCGTTCGTGGGGCGGTCCAGACCCACGATCATGCGCATCGTGGTGGACTTTCCGGCACCGTTCGGTCCGAGGAATCCGGTGACGTGCCCCGGACGGACGGTGAAGTCGATGGTGTCGACGGCGGTCTTGGCGCCGTAGCGCTTGGTCAGGGAATGGGCTTCGATCACGACAGGAACTCCATGCCACCCACCGTAGCGAGGGCGATCGTCGCGCCGATACCGGGGTATCCCTACCCGGTCATCGGGTCAGCAGGGCGGCGGCGACCAGCAGGACGGTTCCGAGCGCGACGATCACCGCCCCGACGATGAGCCACACCGGCTGGCGGTGGGGCGGGCGGGTGGACGAGAGGCGGCGGCGAGTACGTCTTCGGGCAGACATGCTCGAAGCATAGGGGCCGCACGTGACGCGTGTGTGACGCGGACGCTACCGGCCTCCGCCTCCGCCGCCTCCTGCGCCGCCGCCCGAGAATCCGCCCCCCATGGAGCCCCCGGAGAAACTGCTCCCTCCGCTGGCGGCCCAGGTCTGCGCGGGCGGGCTGGCCGCCGTTCGCGACGCCGTCATCACGGCCACCAGCTGGGCGGAGGAGAACGCCTGGGTTCCGCGGTACCAGTCCAGCGAAGCATCCGTCCGCTCGGCCTGCGTCGCGAGCACGCCCGCCCACTCCTTCTCGATGCCCCAGATGATCGCGTAGGGGAGCAGGCGCTCGTAGAGGTGCAGGACCTCGGCCGCCTCCGGTCCGCTGCGCTCCGCGCCTTCGGGGCTCTGCAGCATGCGGATGCGATCGGCCTCGGCCAGTTGCAGGTAGTCGCGCAGGCCGAGGAGATGGTCGCGGACCGGCGCGCCGCGATCGGTGATGCGGTCGCGGGTGCGCCACATGGTGACGGTCACGATCCCGGCGAGGACGGCCACGACGACGGCGGCCCCGGGCACCCACCGCGGGGCGTCGCCCATCGCGGCGAACACGGCGCAGACGACCGCGACGGCGAAGGCGACGAAGGCGACGGCGAAGGCCGAGCCGGGCAGCCGATGCGACTGCTTCTGCGTGAGGCCGGCCGCGTGGAGCTCGCCGACGGCCGAGGCGGACAGGCTCGTGAAACGCGACGCGATCTCGGCGTCCGCGCCCTTCAGCCGCAGCCGCCGGCCGGGTTCGGGGGCGAGGCCGAACACCGCGTCGAGGGTGCGCTGCCGGGCCGGATCGTCGGGACTCGGTGCGAGGTACTCGAGCGACACGTCGGTCGCCGCATCGTCGTGCGCGATGACGCGCGCGTGACCGGTGACGGCGAGATCGACGATCGCGGCGGGGACGGCTGCGGCGGGGCGTCCGACGAGGTGCGCGGCCTGCACGACCGAGACCTCCTGCGGCGGGTCGTACTCGGCCACGATGATGCCGCGTCCCTCCGCGTCGCGGCTGCGGCGTCGCGCGAGGAGAGCCGCGGACGCCGCCGCGATGCTCGCGACGATCGCGGCGACGGCGCCGACCTGGAACACGGGAGCGGCGTCGGTGGCGAAGTCCTGCACCGCACTGCGCTCGACCTCGCCGGGAACGAAGGTCCCCGGCTCGAAGCCGATGGCGACCGTCACGTTCTCTCGCGGCTCGAGGTCGAACGCCTGCGGGAAGAACTCCTTCGGTTCACCCGGCGCGGTCGCGCGCTCGACGATCTCGCAGGTGTCGCTCGAGCCCTCTTCGCCGACGTAGCAGGCGGTGTTTCCCGTGAGCGCGTCGGCCAGGGAGGGATCGATGACGATGTAGGCGCTGACCTCGCCGAAGGGCTGCTCCCATCCCGTGCCGTTGAGGTCGCGGTAGAACTCGTCGGCGTCGGTGTCGGCGAACGCGCGGATCGTGTCGCGCTGCGTGTAGGAGATGACGTAGGTCTGCACTCCCCGCACGTAGGAGTCGTCGCCGGTCGCCACCTCGATGAAGCCGTCGCGCTCGCTCACCTCGTAGGGGATGGGCTCGCCACCGCCCGACGTCACCGAGGTGACGGACGTGTGCAGCGGCACACCGGCGTCGTCGTCGGGGATCGCGCGCACGATGCCGCGGTTCTGGTCGCTGTCGGGGAAGCGGGCCACGAGCGTCTCGGTGACCGAGAGCTCGGCGTGCCCGTCGGTGGCGCGGGTGAGCAGCATGTCGGCGTGGAACGAGTCGAAGGCGAAGTCGTCGACGTCGGCCGACGCCGCGGCGGCCGGGAGGAGCACCGCCGCGACCGCGATCAGGAGCGCGAGGACGAACCGGCCGAGGAGCGAGATGCGCGCGGTCATGCCTCCGACCCTAGGCGAGGCGTGCGCGGGATCGAATCCACACCCCGCCGCGTGAGTCCACTCGCGGACGCCGCCGCGCGGTGGTGATCCGAGCGCGGAGGTCTGGACTCAGCGCCGCTTGCGGCCGCGGCGTCCGCGGAGCAGGACGAAGGCGATCCCGCCGACCACGGCGACGGCGACCAGGCCCGCGATGGCGACGAAGACGTAGACGACGCCGGCGGCGCCGTCGGCGGGGGTCTCGGGGGTGCCGTCGGCGAGCGCCCCCGACAGGAGTGCGGTGAAGAGGGTGAGCGAGGTGACGAGTCCGGTGAGCACGGGCGTCCTTTCCGACGTTCCGGCCAGGTTAGGCGGGTGCCTTGGGTCGACCCCGAGCCTGGACGAGCGGCCACTCAGGGGGTATGAGCGAACAAGCAGGGAGGCTGTTGTACGTACAGACTGGACGATCTGTACTGTTCAGGTTAGAGTGACGCTGTCTCTTCGAAAGGACCCCCTATGCCACTGGTCAGCGGCCTCGACGTCATTCAGGAATGCACCGCGCGCGGGCTCGTCGCAGGTGCTTTCAACACCACGAACATCGAGACGACGATGGGGATCGTCGATGCCATCGAGAAGGTCGGAGTGCCGACCTTCATCCAGGTCGCCCCGACCAACGCGGCGCTGTCGGGCTTCGAGTACATCTACGACATGGTCAGCCGACGGCTCGCCGAGACCCGCGTTCCCGTCGCGCTGCACCTCGACCACGGCAAGTCGCTCGGAGCGGTCGAAGACGCCCTCGCCGCCGATTTCACGTCGATCATGATCGACGCCTCCGAGGAGCCCTACGACGAGAACGTGCGCATCTCGTCGATCGCGCGCGAGATGACCCCGGCCGATCTGGCCCTCGAGGCGGAGCTCGGCAGCATCGGTGGCAAGGAAGACGACCACGGCCCCGAGGTGGAGCTGAGCACCGACCCCTCTCAGGTCGAAGGCTTCGTGACGGCGGTGCGCCCCGACATGCTCGCCGTGTCGGTCGGGAACGTGCACGGGTACTCCCCGACGGCGGCGATCGACTTCGACCTGCTCGCGCAGGTGCGGGCGGCCAGCAGCGTCCCGCTCGTGGTGCACGGCGGATCGGGGCTCCCGCCCGAGCAGCTCGGGCGCCTGCACGAGTTCGGCGTCGTGAAGGTCAACGTCGCCAGCGATCTGCGCAACGCCATGATCCGCGCCTTCGGAGAGGCGTACGCCGCCAATCCGCAGGAGGTGTCGCTCATCCGCGTCTCCACGCAGGCCGTCGCAGCGATCTCGGATGTGGTGGAGCGACGCATCCGGATGCTGAATCCCTCCGCGGCCTGAGCGGTCGGGCCCCATGCTTCCCACGATCACCGTCGACGTCGGAACGACCAGCGTCAAGCTCTGCCTGTTCGACGCATCCGGCGACCCGCGCGCCACCGCCCGCCTGGCCACGCCGACGACGGAGGACCGCTGGGGGGAGGTCTACCACCTCGCCGAGCTGGCGGCGGGCATCGATCGGTTCGTGCTCGCTCTCGACGCGGACGATCGGGCGACGGTGCGCCGGATCGCCATCACCGGCGTCGGCGAATCGGGCGGTCTCGTCCGCGGCGACATGTCACTGGCGTCGCCGATGATCCTCTGGCACGACGACCGGGGCTCGGACTACCTGAACCGGCTGGACGCGCTCGAGCGTCGTCGCGTCTACGAGGTCACCGGGCTTCCGATCAACGCCAACTACGGCCTGTCGAAGGTCGCGTGGGCCGTCGCCCACGCCGACGACGCGGGCGACGCCCAGTGGCTCAATGTCGCGGAGTATCTTGCCGGCACGCTGACCGGGGACCGGTGGTCGGAGTACTCGCTGGCCAGCCGCACCATGGCGCTCGACCTCGTCGAACGCCGCTGGTCGGCCGAGATCGTCGGGCTCGTCGGTCTCGACACGTCGCTGTTCCCACCGCTCCGAGCCGCCGCCGAGGGGTCGGCGATCACCGCCGACGCCGCACGACGGCTGGGTCTCGGCGACGACGTGATGGTGCACGTCGCCGGCCACGACCACATGGTCGGCGGTGCGGGCGCCGACCTTCGGCCAGGCGAACTGCTCAACTCCACCGGAACGACCGAGGGCCTCCTCTTCGTCGGTCAGCGCCCGAGGCTCGACGAGGCCGCCGCCGCGGCGAAGCTGGCCAACGGCATCGACTGCGCGGGGGAGGGGTTCACCCTGTTCGCCTCGATCCCCACGGGCGGGTCGGCCTTCGCGACGCTCCAGAGCATGCTCTCGCTCACCGCCGACGAGCTCACCGCGTGCATCGACGACCTCGCCCGGCGCTACGCCCGCGGGGCGCTCGACCTCGACACCGTGCCTCTCGTGCTGCCGCAGTTCCGAGGGAGCCCGCCACCGGATAAGAACGCCGCGGCACGGGGCGTGGTCGCCGGGGTGCGCAGCGACACGACCACCGCCGACATCGTGCTCGGCTGCTTCCTGGGCATGGCCCTGCAGTTCCGCGACGTGCTCGGTCTGTTCGACCGTCCGGTCGAGCGGGTGAAGGTCATCGGGCCGGCCGCCGTGAATCCGCTCTGGCTGCAGCTGAAGGCCGACCTGCTGGGGGTGGCGTTGAGCGTCTCGCGCTTTCCCGAGGTGGTCTCGCGCGGGGCTCAGGCCCTCGCATCGGGCGAGACCGTGCCGTGGGCCCGCAGCGAGCCGCGCGAGGTCGAGGTCGATCCTCGCAACGCCGAGCGGGTCGCCGCCTGGGCCGCCTCCGTCGGTCCGCGCTGGGAGCACCTGAAGGCCATGCCGTGGTGAGCCGTCGGCGGCCGCACGGCGGCGACACGTTCCACGAAGACCAGGGGGAGAAGCGATGACGCTCGTCGCCGGAATCGATTCGTCCACGCAGGCGTGCAAGGTCACGGTGCGCGATCTCGCGACCGGCCTGCGCGTGCGAGAGGGCAAGGCCGCCCACCCCGACGCGACCGTCGTCGACCCGGAGGTCTGGTGGACGGCGCTGCTGGAGGCCGTGCGCGCGGCTGGCGGGCTGGACGACGTCGCGGCCGTCTCGGTGAGCGGCCAGCAGCACACGCCCATCTTCCTCGACGCCTCGGGTGCCGCCGTCGCGCGGTCGCCCCTGTGGAACGACACCGGGTCGCACCCGCAGATGGTCGCGCTGAACGCCGAGCTCGGGCGGGAGGAGTGGATCCGTCGAACGGGGCTGCCGCTGACGCTCTCCGACACGGTGGTCAAAGCGCGGTGGCTGCGCGACACCGATCCGGACGCCGCTCGACGCACCGCCGCCGTCGCGGTCGTGCACGACTGGCTCACCTGGCGACTCCGCGGATTCGGACCGGGTACGGGCGGTGTCGAACGGTTGACAACGGATCGATCCGAAGCATCCGGCACCGCCTACTGGTCGGGCCAGGACGAGGCCTACACCCCCGACCTGTTCGCGCACGCCTTCGGGTCGTCGGCGATCCTGCCCGAGGTGCTCGGGCCGCTCGGTCGCGCGGGCGTGACCGGCGCGGGGATCCCCGGGGTTCCGGCCGGCATCCCGATCGGTGTGGGAAGCGGCGACAATGCGGCCGCGGCACTGGCCCTCGGACTCGAGGACGGCGACGCGGTGCTCAGCCTCGGCACCTCGGGGGTCGTCTACGCCCGCACGGCCGCCCCGGTGCACGACTATGCGGGATACGTGTGCAGCTACGCCGACGCCACGGGTGCGCACCTGCCGCTGGTCGCCACGCTGAACGCCGCGCGCAATCTGCATCTGGGGGCGAGCCTGCTGGGGTGCACCTACGCCGAGCTGTCCGACCTGGCTCTGGAGGCGCCCGCCGGTGCGGGCGGACTGGCGCTGCTGCCGTACTTCGAGGGCGAACGCACGCCGGACCTGCCCCACGCCCGCGGGTCGCTGCAGGGGGCGACGCTCACGAACCTCACCCGCGCGAACTTCGCGCGCGCCGTCGTCGAGGGGACCCTTGCGAGCCAGGTCGCCATGCTCGATGCGCTGCACGCCTGTGCCGTGCCGACGACGCGGATGCTGCTGATCGGCGGGGCGGCGAAGAACCACGCCGTGCAACGGGTGCTCAGCCAGATGGTCGACCTGCCGATCGTCGTGCCGGAGTTCGACGAGTACGTCACGAAGGGCGCCGCCATGCAGGCGGCGGCGGCCCTGGACGGGGCGTTCCCGTCGTGGGAGCTCGCCGCGACGGAGCTCCCGCGTGCGCAGTTCGAGCCGCAGATCGCCCGGCAGCACGTCGAGGCGCAGCGCGCGCTCGGCTACATCGACCCCGTTCTCATCGGCTCCTCCTGACCTCGGCCGACGGCCGAGGGTCGTGCGGGCGGTTATGGTCGTGGACGACGCGACCACTGCCCGGTCGGCGTCTTCGGCAGGTCGTCGCCCGTGGGGCGCCCCGGGGAGGAGTGGTCACGTGTCCGCTGGTTCGCGCGTGCCCGTCGCCTGCGGCGTCGATGTCGGGAGCACCAATTCCAAGGTCATCGCCATCGACGAGTCGGGAGCCGTCGTCGCTCGTGCCAGTCGTCCGACGCCGCGTGACGCGGTCGATCTGTCGGTGAAGGTCGACCGTCTCTTCGACGCCGTCGAGGAGATGGTGATCGAGGTCTGCGGCGAGATCTTCGAGGTGCACGCGATCTGCGTCGCCGGAGTCGGCGAGGACGGCGTGCTCGTCGACGACGGGCTCGGCGTGCTCACCCCGGCGCTGACGTGGTTCGATCCGCGTCGCCAAGACCTCTTCCGCGCGCTTCGACCGCAGCTGGTCGACGACGAGACGTTCGACTCGGAGACCGACCCCGTGCGGACGGTCGTCGGGTGGGCGTGGGCGCGGACGCACGAGACCGCCGGTCGGGCGCGGTCGTGGCTCGCGCTGACCGACCTCGCCGCGTGCCGGTGGGCCGCGCGGCCGTTCTTCAGCGACACCCTCGCGTCGCGCACGGCGGCGTGGCGATCGAGCGACCGGGTGTGGGCGGTCGACCGCGTCGCCGCCACCCTCGGCTCGCCCGAGCTGCTGCCCCCGGTCGTCGCGACCGGTGAGATCGTCGGCCCCCTCGATTCGCCGACCCTCCGCGCGGCGGGTGTGATCGCGGGCGACGCCATCACGGTCGCGGGCGGACACGATCATCCGATCGCGGGGTGGGGCGTGCAGCAGATCGTGCCCGGCGCGATCCTCGATTCGATGGGCACCGCCGAGGTCGTGGTCGCGCAGGCTCCGGGGATGCCGGTCGTGCGCGGTGAGCACGTCGATGTCGCCCCCGGCATCCGCTCCGACGGGCGGACGCTCCTGCGCGTGGAGGAACTCGCTCGCAACGTGCAGTGGGCGTCCCAGGATGCGGATGTCGCCGCGGAGGTCCGCGCGCTCCTGGAGGGAGCGGCCGAACCGCTGCCGCTGTGGGACTCGGGTTACTTCGTGCCGGGGGAGAGGGGCGGTGGTGCGCCCTCGTACTCGCCCGACGCTCCCCGTGATCCGCGCGCCCGCGCGTCGGCGGTGCTCGGTGCGCTGGCAGTGGCGGGACGCGACGCCGTCGACGCGGTGTCGGCGGGGATGCCCGATCGAGGCGAGGTGCGCCTGGCGGGTGGATGGGTGCGTTCGCCCGGATGGATCGAGATCAAGTCGGCGGTGCACGGCCTGCGGGCGGCGCCCATCCTGGAGCCGGAGGTGACGGCGGTCGGGGCGGCGCTGCTCGCGGCGACGGCTCGCGGATGGCGGCCAGACGCGGTCGTCTCGCTCGGCGGGTTCACCGCGTCGATGCTCGGGTGAGCGTCAGCTCGCCGCGACGCTGACCTCGAGCGGGATGACGTCGGTGAGCACCCAGGTCTCGTAGTAGTCGAAGCGCGTGTCGCTGTGGTCCCACGAGAGCGACCGCACGCGGAGGACGGGCTGATCCGTCTCGATGCGCAGATGCTGCGCCACGGCCGCGGGGGGCAGAGTGGCGTGGATGAGGCGACGTGCGCCGCTCGTGACGAACCCGGCTTCGCGGAGTCTCTCGTTGACCGACCCGGTGCCGTCGAGCACGGCGTCGGCGGTCGCCATGGTGCGGCCCACGGCATCCGGGAACCAGTTCGTGCTGAACATGGCCACACGACCGTTGAGCGAGCGGACGCGTTCGATCGCGAACACCTGGTCGTCCGACCCGACGCGCAGCGCCTCGGCGACGTGATCGGGCGGGCGGACGAAGCCGGCGTCGGTGACCTCGGTCTCGATGCCGGTGCGACCGTGCCGGATCTGGGACTCGAGGAACCCCTCCTGCACGGTCCACCCCGAGGGGGCCTCGGGGGACGTGGCGAACACGCCGCGTCGGGGCACGCGACGCGCGAAGCCGTCGGACTCGAGCTTCGACAGCGTCTGGCGCACCGTCGCGCGGGACAGGCCGTATTCGCGGCAGAGCTCCAGCTCGCTGGGGAGTCGCTCGTCGGCGGGCACCTCTCCCGCGACGATGCGGGCGCGCAGGATCTCGAAGAGCTGTTCGTAGTACGGCACCGGAGAGGTGCGCTCGATGATCTGGGACACGACCACACTCCTTTGCATCGATGAACGGGCCGAGAATGATCTATCGGTACGTTGTCGTCCGACTGTACAGACAAGCACGATCCCGCCGCACCCGAGCGGTCGGGGAGTTCACGGTTTGCATTCCGCGATGTTGGCTGTACATTCTGTACGTACAAGACGTACGATACGTTCAGAATGACGTCGGCAGCAGCCGTCACCTGTCCCGCACTTCAGAGAGGAAGTCGCATGCGAACTTCAATGATCACCGGTGTCGCACTCCTCGGAGCCGGCGCCCTCCTGCTCGCCGGGTGCTCCGGCGACACCGCCGGCGCCGGCACCGACAGCGGCGACCCGGCCTCGACGCCGCTGAGCTACTCGCAGCCCCACACCGACCCGTTCCAGAACGCCGAGAACGTCGGTTCGATGGAGCGCTTCGCCGAGCTCGGCTACGCCACGATCCCCGCGACGAACGCCGACCGCGATGCGGCGCAGCAGATCACCGACATCCAGACGCTCATCAACAAGGGTGCGAAGGGCCTCGTCATCTCGGTCGGCGACGCCGACGCGATCGTGCCCGCGATCGAGTACGCGAACGACGCCGGTGTGCCGATCGTCGCGATCGACGAGGCTCCGGCCTCGGGCAACATCGCCATGATCGTCCGCGCCGACAACGTCAACATGGGCGCCCTCGCCTGCGAGGAGATGGGCTCGCGCGTCGCCGCAGGCTCGGCCGTGATCACCCTCGACGGCGACCCGGTCACGTCCAACGGTCGCGACCGCACGAACGGGTTCAACGACTGCATGAAGGAGAACTACCCCGACGTGCAGCTCGTGAACGTCGCCACCGAGTGGGACCCGGCCAAGGCCGCCACCGGGATCGAGACCGCGCTGAACCAGTACTCCAACGTCGCCGGCATCTACAACCAGAGCGACGCGACCTTCTTCCCGACGATCCTCGACACCCTCGAGTCGATCGGCAAGCTCATCCCGGTCGGCGAGCCCGGTCACATCGTGCAGGTCTCGGTCGACGCGAGCCCCATGGCGATGACCGCGATCCGCGACGGCTGGCTCGACGCCGCCATCGCCCAGCCGATGACCGACTACATCGACTACGGCGCGGACTACCTCACGCGCGCCATCGAGGGTGAGACCTTCGCTCCCGGTGAGACCGATCACGGCAGCGTCATCGAGGAGCGCAACGGCAACCTGGTCGACCTTCTGCCGACCCCGGTCGTCACCAAGGAGAACGTCGACGACCCGGACCTCTGGGGCAACAAGCAGTTCGCCCTGGACGCCTTCGGCGCCGCGTAACACCCCACCGCCCGACCGCGCAGCATCCGAGACGGAGACGTCATGACCGCTTCACCGACCACCGTGCCCGTCACCGTGCCCGCCATCGAGATCGATGGCGTCAGCAAGACGTACGGTGCGACGAGAGCCCTCCAAGACGTCTCCGTCTCGATCCTGCCCGGACAGGTGCACGGCCTGATCGGCCGCAACGGCGCCGGCAAGTCCACGCTCCTGCGCATGATCACCGGCCTCGAGACCCCCGACACCGGGAGCGTGAGGTTCTTCGGATCCGAGGCTCCACCCGCATCCGATCCGAAAGCGTGGCAGCAGCGCGTCGCGTGCGTCTACCAGCGTCCCTCGGTCTTCGCGAACCTCACCATCGCGGAGAACCTCTTCACGGGCCGGCTGCCGCAGCGCGGCGCCGGGGTGTCGTGGCGGCGCATGCAGGAGGAGTCCGAGCGCATCCTCACCGAGTGGAACATCAACCTCGACCCGAAGATGCTGCTGGCCGATGCGCCGCTGGAAGAGCGGCAGATGCTGACGATCGCGAAGGCGCTGGAGGCGGGCACCCGCATCGTGCTGCTCGACGAGCCGACCGTGCAGCTCGAGGGCGCGGCGATCCGGCGACTGTTCGACAAGGTGCAGGAGCTCCAGGCGGCGGGCGTGACGTTCGTCTTCGTCTCGCACTTCCTGCGCGAAGTGACGGCGATCTGCGACTCCGCGACGGTGCTGCGCGACGGCAAGCTGCTCTGGTCTCGGCTGGGCGACGAGATCCGATCCGACGATCTCGTCGATGCGCTGCTCGCCGGACAGGAACAGCGGCGGCACCGGGCGGAGTCGACGGCCGCATCCGATGCGCAGGCATCGCACGCCATCGCCCTCGCCGTCGAGAATGCGACCGACCGGGAGGGCGCGTTCACCGACGTGTCGTTCACGGTCGCGCCGGGCGAGATCGTGGCGATCGGCGGCGTCGGCGGGTCGGGCAAGTACTCCGTCGGCGAGGCGATCGCGGGCCTGCGCAAGACCGCCACCGGGGGCATCATCGTCAACGGCGAGCCCGTCGCCGCAGGCAACGTCAAGGCCAGTCAGCGCGCCGGCATCGGGTTCGTCCCCGCCGACCGGCACCGCGACGGATACGTGCCGCAGCTCAGCGTCGCCGAGAACATGACCATGGGCGTGATGGACCAGATCGCCCCGCGGGGATTCTTCTCCCCCCGCAAGCGCACCGAGATCTCGCGCGACCTCATCGCCGACGTCGCCCTGGTGCCCCCGGATCCGTCGCTGGCGGTGTCGGGACTCAGTGGCGGCAACCAGCAGAAGGTGGTGCTCGCGCGCGCCCTCGCCCGCAATCCGCGCGTGCTCGTCCTCATCTCGCCGACCGCGGGCGTCGACATCGCGGCGAAGGACGCGATCTACGCCCTCATGCTCCGCGCCCTCGGCGACGGCGTCGCCGTGGTGCTGATCTCCGACGACGTCGAGGAGCTGCTCGTCAGCCCCCGCGTCCTCATCATGCGGGAGGGGCGCATCGGCGCCGAGCTCCGCGAACCGACCGAAGAAGACATCGTTCGAGCCATCGAAGGCCTGGAGTGAACATCGTGCGAACCACCGTCATCCGTACCCCCGCCGCGAAGAACCCCTTCGCGCGCACCGTCGTGAAGAACGTCCGCGAGCTGAGCGTGCTGCCCGGCCTCGTGATCGTGGCGATCATCGGCGCGGTCGTGAGCCCCGCGTTCCTGTCGGCGGCGAACCTTACGCTGATCCTGCGCCAGTCGGCGGAGCTCGGCATCGTCGTGATCGGTCTGACCTTCATCCTGCTCACCGGCAAGCTCGACATCTCGCTCGAGTCGACCGTGGGGCTGGCGCCCATGGTCGCCGCGTGGCTGCTCATCCCCGCCGCCGTCGGCGGTCTCGGAACCGAGATCAACGAGTTCGGCGCGATCGGCATCACGATCGGGATCGGGATGCTGGTCGGACTGTTCAACGGATTCCTCGTCGTGAAGGTGAAACTCGACCCCTTCATCGTCACGTTGGCGATGCTGATCCTCCTGCGCGGCATCACGCTCGGCATCAGCGAGGGGAAGACCCTCGCCGGCCTCCCCGAGGCCTTCCGTTACGTCGGGTCGGCCCGGTGGGCGGGGATCCCCGCGGCGATCTGGATCACCGGCATCCTCTTCCTCATCGCCGGCCTGCTCCTGCGTTACACCTCGTGGGGACGCGCCCTCTACGCGATCGGCGGCAACGCCGAGGCCGCGCGTGCGGCCGGCATCCGGGTCGACTTCGTGCTCATCACGGCCTTCGTCGCGGCCAGTGCGCTCGCCGCGTTCGCCGGCCTGATGCTCGCCGGGCGTCTCGCCTCGGTCACGAGCGGCATGGGCGAGAACCTCATCTTCAGCGCTCTCGCCGCCGCCGTCATCGGGGGCGTGCAGCTCACGGGAGGACAGGGCCGGATCGTCGGCGCGCTCATGGGCGTGCTACTGCTCGGTACGCTGACCAACGTCCTCACGCTCGCGGGCGTCCCGACCTTCTGGATCAACGCCGTCTACGGCGCCGTCATCCTGCTCGCCCTCCTCGTCGGGCGCCTCGGCGCCAAGCCGGGTGTGAGATGACCCGTGATCAGCACGAACCCGGTGAACAGCACCGGGGAGAATCCGAAGAGAAGCACCGGGAAGAATCTGAAGAGAAGAGAGTGGACATGTCGGAATTCCGCGAGATCAGCGCCACCGTCGTCCAGGAACTCGGCGAGGTCTTCCGCCGGGTGCCGCTCGACAACATCGAGGCCGCCCTCGACGCGCTCGAGAGCCACCAGCGCATCTTCGTGCTCGGCATCGGGCGCGAGGGGCTGGGGTCGAAGGCGTTCGCCATGCGCCTGACGCATTTCGGCAAGACCGTGCACTGGGGGTGGGACGACACGACCCCCGCGGTGACCGCCGACGACCTGTTCATCATGCCGTCGGGCCCGGCGAACATCCCTCACCTCCACTACATCGCCGAGCAGGTGAAGAAGACCGGTGCGACGCTGCTCGTGGCCACCGCCGTGCCCGACGGGCCGACCGCACAGCTCGCCGACATCGTGCTGACCGTTCCGGCCCACACCTACGGTGCCGACGACCCGAGCGGTCTCGTGCCGACCATCCAGGCGATGGGGAGCCTCTTCGAGCAGTCGCTCTGGATCTTCTGGGACGTGCTGTACCTCATGCTGGTGCGGCGCACCGGGGCGAAGTTCGACGACCTCGTCGCCCGCCACCGCAACTTCGAATGATCTGACGCGGTCGTCGCCGCGGACAGAGAGAAGGGCCTCCCGGTCGACACCGGGAGGCCCTTCCTCTGTGTGCGGGTTACTCCAGCGGGCCGTACAGGGCCGGCGCGGTGCGGGCGTCGATCTCCTGTTCGAGCGCGAACGCGTAACCGAGCAGCGGACCTTCGGCGAAGTCGCGCCCGAGGAACTCGAGGTTGACGTTGCCCGCGGGCGACTCGCCCACCGCGGCCGCCCAGCCCATCGGCACCGTCACCGCGGGGAGCCCGGTGTTGGGGCTCAGGCGCATGTTGGTGCTGATCGTGCTGTACGCGTTGCCGCTCGGGTACACGATGGCGTCGAGACCCAGGTCGTCCATCAGCTTCGTCACGAGCGTCTTGCCCTTGGCGAGCTGCGTGGTGTGGGTGCCCGTCGGACCCGCCCAGGCCTGGTAGGCCTCCTCGGTGACGGCGGCACGCTGCCCGTACGGGTTGCTCGCCCGTCCGGGGACGATGCTCGTCGACTGGCTGATCTTGAGCAGGCTGTTCGCCGAGACGTCGGGGTCGAGGTAGGTGTCGATGTACTCCTGGAGGTCGTGGTTGAACTCCGGGCCGCTGCCGCTGCCCTCACCGAGGATGGCGCTCCAGCCCTCGGGCGGGGTCACCTCGACGACCTTCGCGCCCTTCTCGACGAGCGTCGCCTTGGTCTTCTCCCACAGGGCGAGGGTGCTGGCGTTCGTTCCGAACATCGCCGGCACATAACCGAACGTCTTGCCGGCGAGCGAGTCCGCGTCGAGGTACGACGTGTACGACGTCGGCACCTTGCCGGCCTGGTTCGCGGTGATCGGATCCGCAGCATCCGCTCCGACGACCGCATCGAGAGCAACGGCGGCATCCGTCACCGAGCGGGCGATCGGGCCACCGGTGTCCTGCGACAGGGCGAGCGGAACGATGCCCGCGCGGCTGGCGAGACCGACGGTCGGTCGGACGCCCACGAGCGAGTTGTACGTCGACGGGACGCGGATCGATCCGCCCGTGTCGGTGCCGAAGCCGATCGCGGCGAGGTTCGCCGAGATCGACGCGCCCGTGCCACCGCTCGAGCCGCCCGAGGTGCGCGACGTGTCGAGCGGGCTCGAGACCGTCAGCGCCGTGCCGGGCGTCTGGAACGCCGACCACTGCGACGACAGGTTGATCGCGAACTCGTCCATGCTCGCCTTGGCGAGGATGACCGCGCCGTCGGCGCGGAGGCCCGTCACCATCGTGGCGTCGGTCGTGGTCTGGTTGTCGTTCCAGCACCCGCACCCGGCCGTGGTGGGCATGTCGACGGTGTTGTAGTTGTCCTTCACCGCGATCGGCACGCCGAGCAGCATGCTCGTCATGCCCTTCTCGGCGCGCACGGCGTCGGCCGCCGCGGCGGCGGTCAGTGCCGCCTGCTCACCCACCGTGATGATGGAGTTCAGCGGTCGCGCGCCGCCGGAGACCGTGACCTTGTCGTAGGCGTCGATGCGGTCGATATAGGCCTGCGTGAGCTCCACCGACGTCGTGACGCCGGCGTTCATCGCGGCCTGCATCTCGACGACGTCGGCCTCGACGAGCTGGAACGGGCCGTCGTCGTAGATGATGCGCTGCGACAGCAGAGCGAGGTCGGACACGGTCACGGCGCCGTCGGCGTCGAGGTCGAACGTCGAGTACTCGGCCCACTGCGGGTCGGTGCTCGTCGCGCCGATCGCCGCCGACAGCACGGCGAGGTCGGCATCGGTGACCTGGTCGTCGCCGGTCTGGTCGAGCTCGGTGTAGTACGGCGCGAGGAACGGTGCCCTCTCGGCCGCGGCGACGGGTGCCGCGGTGGCGGGGACGGCGAGGGAAGCGGCGGCTACCGTTCCCAGCGCGGCCGCGACGGCGACGATGCGCCGAGTGGATGCTGTCACGAGGGGGCCTTTGCGGGACGAAGGGGAGGAGGGCGTCGAGCTCTGCGTGCGGATCATTCGGACACCGCCTGACGACGACGGATCACCAGGAGGGCGCCCGCGGCGATGAGGACGACGGCGGCCGCGCCCGTGATGAGCCACGGGGTGGCGTCGGCGCCGGTGGCGGCCAGCGGCTGGCCGTTCGAGGCGACCGGGACGGCCGTCGCCGAGGCGCTCGCGCTCGGGGTCGGCGTCGCGCTCTCGGTCGGAGTCGACGTCGGCGACGGCGACGGATCGGGGAGGGCGACGAGCGAGACCGACGCGGAGTCGACGTCGGTCTGGGTCACCGACTCGTCGGTCGAGCTGACCAGCTCGGCCGAGGCGAGCGCGACGACCGTGTCGCCGCCGTCGATCGCGCGGAACGAGAACGAGGCGAGCTCGACCGTGCCGGAGAGCCCGGGGGAGGTGCCCAGGCGGGTGTGGGTCACGGCGACCAGCCCGTCGCCGAGCGCGCCGGTGGTGAATCCGCCGTCGGGGCCGACGGCCGACTCCTCGTCGAACTCGAGCACCGCGGGGTCGTACGCGAAGATCAGGTCGTAGGCGTACAGATCGGTCGTGCCGGTGGAGGTCACGGTCACCTCGAGCGTGTCGCCCTCGGTCGCCTCGTCGGGGGAGACGTCGATAGAGATGCTCGCGGCGGGGGCCGCGGCGAATGCCGCGGGAGCCAGCGCGACCGATCCGCTCGCCAGGGCGAACGTGGTGACGAGCAGCGCGATGCCGCGAGCTCGCAGCATCCTGCCTCTGCCAGTGGTTTCAGACATGCGGGAGAAGCCCTTCTACGGGTAGAGGGACTCGCCGACGCACGCGACGACGCGTGCTCGCGTCGGCGCGTCCCGTGTGGGTACCAGCAACCTCTCAGACTCCCGTTTCGGGGCGGGGTCGCGCTGTTACCGCCCGGTTTCGTCGGCGGCGCGGGGCAGACGCACGCGCACCGTCGTGCCGCGGCCCAGCGAGCTCTCCAGTCCGATCGTGCCGCCCGCGTTCGCGACGGCCCGCGCGGCACTGGCGAGTCCGATCCCGCTGCCTCCGTCGTCGTCCCTGGCCAACCGCCCGCGCACGCCGTCCTCGAGGATCGCCGACAGATCGTCGGGGTGGATGCCGCGACCGCGGTCGCGCACGACGATGTCGACGGTGTCGGCGGTCGCCTCGACGATCACGTCGATGGTCGCCTCGGAGTACTTGGCCGCGTTCTCGAGCACGTTCTGAACGGCGCGCCGCAGTTCGGTCGCGTCACCCTGCACGGCGGCGTCGTCGGCGATCGAGAACGACAGCCGACCGAACAGGTCGCCGGGGAGCACCAGGCTCGCCGCTTCGCGCACCAGTGTGCCGACGTGGGCGACCTCGTCGCGCCGCGGCGGAGGGTCGTCGCGTACCCGCGCGGCGAGCGCGGTGGCCATGGCGAGGAGGTGGTCGCTGGTTGCTCCGAGATGCCGCAGCATCTCGTCGGTGTCACCGATGCCTTCGCGCAGCAGATCGACGTAGCCGCGCACGGCCGTGACCGGCGAGAGGAAGTCGTGCACGAACGACCGGAGGAAGGCGTTGAGCTCGTCGTCGGCGCGCTTGGACGCGGTGAGGTCGCGGACGATCTTCACGAATCCCGTCGGCGTGCCGTGGGCGTCTCGCACCGCCGTGATCGTGACGTGGGCCCAGAAGAGGGCGCCGTCCGATCGCACACGCCAGCCGGTGTCTTCGACATAGCCGTGAGCCAGGGCTGAGGCGAGCAGCCTCTCCGGCACACCGCGCTCGCGGTCTTGGGGTCGGTAGAAGCGGGAGAAGTGCTCTCCGACGATCTCTTCGCGGGTGTATCCCTTGATGCGTTCGGCGCCGGAGTTCCAGCTCTGCACGTAGCCGGATCGGTCGAGTTCGACGATCGCGAAGACCGCTACCTGGTCGCTCCAGGCGATCGAGGGTGGTCGGGTCGAGGTGGGTTCCACGCGTACTCCGATTCACCGTTCCGGTTCCCCAACCACGAACAGCATGGCATCCGTCTGCTCCTGCTGTCGTGGTCAGGCGCGTGTGAAACCGTCGAGGTCGGGGTCCCAGCTCGTGTCGGGATCGTTCAGCGCGTACAGCTCCGCGCCCGTCGCGCTGCGGCGGGGATAGCCGGGGTGCGAACGGAGGGCAGCGGCGGCCTCGGAGAAGTCCAGCTCGTCGCCCTCCCACTCGGCGGGCGCGGACAGCACGTCGTTGCCGACGCCGATGACGAGCTCCGCCGTACCGTCGTCGTCGGTCGTGCGCGAGACGATCGGAATCGTCACCGCCTCCGCCCGGCCGTCGTTCGCGATGGCGGCAGTCAGCTTCACCAGCGCCTCCGCCACCTCGTTGGTCGTGATGATCGTCTCGCCCGCATAGGTGATGCTTCTCATCGCTCCACTCTGTCGTCCTACCCTCTTCCCGGGCCGACCCATTGCCATGGGAGGGACGGTGGGATAGGTCGGGCTCGCAGATCCCGGACAGCGCCGCCGAGGCCTGTTCGGGCGTGTTCGGGGTTGTTCGGAATCACGGTCTCGGGCTGCACGGGCGACGGCACCGGCCTAGCGTCGAAGATGAGCGGGTCGGGATGTCAGCCCCTTTGTCATCGCGACCCGCTCGCATGATTCGACACGTGGAGATGCCGGGCCGTGGGGGGATCCCGGTCTCTCCGCCTCCGCCCTCGGGCGGAGCGATTCACCGCCGACGATGTCGGTGGATCCGTGCGCGACGGATGCTGCGCTCCCCGGTGCTTCAGGCGTGCAGCGCAGCATCCGTCCGCGTCTCGCCATCGCGCCGAGACTCGCCGGTCGCCATGCGACCGACCATCGAGCCGACCAGATCGTGCTTCAGCATGCGGGCCGGAAGCAGGCCGATCACCGCGAGGGCGATGAAGCCCGAGATGAGCTTGTCGGCCAACGAGGTCAGCAGGTTCGCGGTGAAGACCGCCGGGGCGAGCTCCTCGCCCGAGGCGACGAGACCTTCGGCGATCTGGTCGCTGGCGTGACCCGTCTCGCCGCCGAAGACCGTCATCAGCACCGGCACCGAGACGATCGTGCAGACGACGCCGACGATCAGGCTCAGCGCGAAGAACCTCGGCAGCGACCGCGCTCCGCCGAACGCGCGGACGCCGTAGCCCCACGCCAGAGCGCCCGCGATGTTGACGAGTCCGAACGGCAGCGAATCGGTGGTGCCGGAGACCGTCTCGACGGCCGTGGAGCCGGCGGCGACGAGCACCCCCCACCAGGGACCGAACGCCATGGCGGCGACCGCCGTGCCGATCATGTCCAGGAAGAGCGGGAGGCCGAGGGTGGCGACCGCGGCGCTGCCCGAGAAGTTCAGGACGACGCAGCCGACGAGCAGGATCGCCGTCCACAGGGCCGAGTGCTGTGCTGCGGGCTGCGTCACCGGCTGTGCCGCGGTCTGCCTCACCGGAGGAGGCGTCGGCTGGGCGGGAGCTGCGTGCCGGGCCTTCTGTGCGAGACCGCAGCGAGTCTCCCAGCCCTCGGCCTCCGCGTCGTCGGCTCCGAGTGCTCGCACGATCTCGCCCACGAGGGCGGCGTTGATCCGCGAGCGACCCAGCCGGAAGGCGTCGTAGACCGTCGTCCGGGCGGGTACCGACGCCGAGACGGGCACCCCGCGCTCGATCCGGGCCAGCGCGATGCGGCTTCCGATCTCGGCGTACGACGGGCCTCCGGCGCGGGCGCGGAGTTCTCGCAGGCTCCTCGCGATGTCGTCGAAATCATCGTTCGTTCGGTCGTCCGCAGGCACCGGCGTTTCCCCCTTTGCCGGGAGGCCCCCCCGCCCGGCTCCAGAAGCCTAAGCGACGAGGCGTCGATCTCGCGGACTCGCCACGACGACCCGTCCCGGGTCTGCGAAAGGACCCCTAGGGGGAGGAAGGGGGCTATATAGGGGTTTCTGTCCCCCATTCAGGGGACAAGATCGGCTAATGTCTGTGTCAGCGACGAGACGCACGGCACCGCGAATCGTCGCCTGCAGAAACCGGACCCCCGCCCGTCTTGTCTCGACAGGGCGGGGGTCCCTCTTCTCTTCCCGGGTCAGCGCACCCGGACCGCGGACGGCTGCAGAGACACGGTGAACTCCCGCGTCTCGCCGATCTCCTCGCCGTCGATCTCGAACGCCCGCGGGTCGGGAAGCGTCACCCGGATCTTCTTCGCTCGGCCATGCGAGACCGACTCGGAGCTGGTCGTGTCGTCCTTCTTGGTGATCAGGCGCATGAGCCCGTTGTCCCACATCATCGTCTTGAGGGTTCCCATCCACTGGCCGAGCCCTTCGGCGCTCAGCAGCAGGAAGTCGAGCTCGCCGTCGGAGGGATCGGCGTCGGGCAGCAGCGTGAAGCCGCCCTGCAGCGTGCCGCAGTTCGCGATCAGCAGCGTATGGCCCTGTTCGTCGCGGCCCGGCTCGTCGTCGACGGTGAGATGGAAGGGCACGATGTCGCTGGCGGCGAGGGCCCGCCCGAGCGACTCGACGTAGGCGAGCCAGCCGGCCTTGCTCTTGAGCTCGTCGTCGGTCTCGGCGATCATCTGCGCATCGATTCCGAAACCGATCATGACGACGAAGCCGTGGCGTTCGGTTCCGGTGTCGAGGTCGACGTCGACCCAGCCGACGTCGATGGCGGTGGCGCTGCCGGTGAGGGCGCGGTCGACCGCCTTCGCAATGTCGTTGATCGGGACACCGAGGTTGCGCGCGAGCAGGTTGCCCGTTCCGAGCGGCACGATGCCGAGGTCGACGTCGGCCTTCTCGTCGGCGAGGTGCTCGGCGACCGCGCGCACGGTGCCGTCGCCGCCCGCGACGATGACCACGTCGGGTGAGGCCTCGAGGGCGCGGCGGGCGGCGCCCTGGCCGGGGTCGTCCACGCTGGTCTCGAACCACTGAACGTCGGCGTCGGAGCCGAGCGTTTCGTCGAGAGGCGTCTCGAGGGCCTCCCGCTCGGTCTTCGACGGGTTCCAGACGACCGCTACCCGGGTGCTCATTCTCGTGGTTCCCCCTCAGTCAGGACCTGCTCGCGGCGACGAGCGTCGTCGCGGTGTCGCCACAGTCTGACCCCCGCCGCGAGGCAGCGCCAACTCCTTGCGGCGGGCTCGACTTCCGGGCGGTCGTCGCGCTAGGGGCGGAGCGGTAGCGGCTTCTCGGTACTCGGTCTTGCCAAGTACCGCTATTCGGCGTTACTATCTACCGGTACTCAATGACACGGAGTAGTGAGGTATCGCATGGCAAAACAGATGACCGAAATGCTCAAGGGCACGCTCGAGGGCATCGTCTTGGCGCTGCTGGCCGTGCAACCGGCCTACGGCTACGAGATCACAGCGCGGCTGCGCGAACAGGGCTTCTCCGACATCGTCGAGGGCACCGTCTACGCGCTGCTGATCCGCGTCGAGCAGCGGGGTCTCGTCGCCGTCGAGAAGGTGCCCTCGGAGAAGGGGCCGCCCCGCAAGGTCTACTCGCTCAACGCGCAGGGGAGCGAGTACCTCGACGAGTTCTGGAGATCGTGGAGCTTCCTCGTCGACCGCATCGAGAGCCTCCACACCCCGCACACGAGAAACCAAGGAGAGTAGCCATGGCTGCGAAGTGGATCGAGACCCTCACCGGGTCGCTGGAGCAGAAGAAGCAGTACCGTCAGGCGACCGCACGCATCGAGGCGCTGCCCGAGCCGCACCACCAGGCCGCGAAAGCGCTGAGCCGATACCTCATGTACTACGCCGGCGTCACTGACGGCGGCACGCTCGTGACGATGTTCGCCGACCACGCCGACCTCTGGGAACGCGCCGCGGTCGACGCGACGCCCGTGCGCGAGATCGTCGGCGACGACCCCGTCGAATTCGCCGAGTCGTTCGCCCGCGCGTACTCGGGCGCGCAGTGGATCGACAAGGAACGAGCACGCCTCACCTCGGCGATCGACGCCGCGGCGGGCGAGCCGAGCGCATCCTCATGAACGCCGTCGACGTCCGTGGGGTCACGAAGTCGTACGGCGCCGTGCACGTGCTGCGCGGTGTCGACCTCGAGGTGGGAGAGGGCAGCATCCTGGCTCTTCTCGGCTCGAACGGGGCCGGGAAGACGACCCTGGTGCGGATCCTCTCGACCCTGTCGAGGCCCGACGCGGGCAGCGCGATCGTCCACGGGTTCGACGTCGTCACTCAGTCCGGCGAGGTGCGGGAGTCGATCAGTCTCACGGGGCAGTTCGCCGCCGTCGACG
Organism: Microbacterium hatanonis; assembly: GCF_008017415.1. NCBI lineage: Bacteria > Bacillati > Actinomycetota > Actinomycetes > Micrococcales > Microbacteriaceae > Microbacterium > Microbacterium hatanonis. The sequence continues at coordinate 1,182,965 of NZ_VRSV01000002.1, forward strand.
AGGTGCTCAGCGGTCGCGAGAACCTCGTGCTGGTGGCGAGGCTCCGGCACCTGAAGAACCCTCGCGCGATCGCCGACGCCCTGGTGGAGCGCTTCGACCTCGTCGAAGCCGGCGATCGTCGCGCGGGCGGCTACTCCGGGGGCATGCGACGTCGCCTCGACATCGCGATGAGCCTGATCGGCGACCCTCCCGTGATCTTCCTGGACGAACCCACCACGGGTCTCGACCCCCAGGCGCGCGCCGAGGTGTGGCGGACGATCGCTCGGCTCGCTGCGAGCGGCACCACGGTGCTCCTGACCACGCAATACCTCGACGAGGCCGAGCATCTGGCCGACCGCATCGCGATCCTGCACGAGGGCAGGATCATCCAGAACGGCACGCTCGACGAACTGCGGCGGCTGCTGCCTCCCGCCGAGGTCGAGTACGTCGAGAAGCAGCCGACGCTCGAGGACGTCTTCCTCGCCCTGGTCGGCGGTTCGGGCGACGAGCCCGCGCACCGGAAGGACCTCTGATGACCGGCCACGTCCTCGGCGACACCGGCGTGCTGACCGGGCGCTCGCTGCGCCACATCCTGCGCAGCCCCGACACGATCATCACCACGGCGGTCACCCCGGTCGCGCTCATGCTGCTGTTCGTCTTCGTGCTCGGGGGAGCGATCGACACGGGGTCGAGCGAGAGCTACGTCGACTACCTCCTGCCGGGCATCCTGCTGATCACGATCGCGTCGGGGGTGGCGTACACTGCCTACCGGCTGTTCCTGGATCTGCAGGGCGGGATCTTCGAGCGGTTCCGGTCGATGCCCATCGCACGCTCCAGCATCCTCTGGGCCCACGTGCTCACGTCTCTCGCGGCGAACGTCGCGGCCCTGGTGATCGTCGTCGGGGTGGCGCTGGTCCTTGGCTTCCGCACCGGCGCCTCGATCGGCGCGTGGCTGGCGGTCGCCGGCATCCTGGTGCTCTTCACGCTCGCGCTCACGTGGATCGCGGTGGTCGCGGGCCTCTCGGCCAAGACGATCGACGGGGCCAGCGGCTTCAGCTACCCGCTGATCTTCCTGCCGTTCATCAGCTCGGCGTTCGTGCCGACCGACTCGATGCCGGGTCCGGTGGCGTGGTTCGCCGAGAACCAGCCCGTCACGTCGGTCGTCGACACCGTGCGCGCGCTGTTCGCCGGCCAGCCCGTCGGAGGCGCGATCTGGGTGGCGCTGGCGTGGCTCGTGGGCATTCTCGTGGTCGCGTACGCGGCCGCGATCGCCATCTACCGGCGCCGCCTGAGCTGACCCCGGTGTTCTCGCTCTGAGAGTCCAAGACACCCGGATGCTGCGCGAAGCGCGTCCGGGTGTCTTGGACTCTCAGTGGGACGGCGTCAGTCTTCGAGGTCGCCGGGGGCCTCGGGCTCGGCCTCGGTCTTCTCGACCTTGCCGCGGAGCTGGTCGGCCATCGCGGCGGCGCCGTGCTCGCCGTGCTCGTCGTCGACCTTCGCGATCAGCTTGCCGAGCTCGGTGTCGGAGCCGGTCGGGTCGGTGTCGTTCTCGTCGGTGCTCATGCGGCGACCCTACGGTTCCCCCCTGAGAGTCCACGACACCCGGATGCTGCGCGGGGCGCGCCCGGGTGTCGTGGACTCTCAGCGGGAGTGGCCCTGAGGCGTCCGGCGGGGCTCGCGCCGACGGGTGACGGCGGCGGCGATGAGGATGCCGATGCAGGTGCCGGCGGTGTTCGCGAGGATGTCGGAGATGCTGGCCGTCCGCTTGTCGAGCAGCTCGGCCTGCAGACCCTCGATCGTGATCGTCGTCAGCAGCCCGATGGGCAGCACGAGATAGCGGGAGCGCTCGAGCACGAAGCTGAGCAGCAGTCCGAGCGGGACGAAGAACAGCACGTTCGCCGTGACCTCGATGCGCACGTAGGTCGCCCACGGCAGCCACCGCTCGATGCGGTCGAGCAGCCCGACCGCGCCGCTGTCGACCGGCACGGGCCAGAAGGCGATGAGCAGGACGACGACGCCGTAGACGACGAGGAGCTGCAGGGCGATACGCCGTCGGCGCGCGTCGCGCGAGCGGGTGTCGGTCTCGATCATCCGGTGGTTCAGGAGCGGATGCGGCGCTCGTCGTAGGTGTCGGAGCCGAAGCCGACGACGAAGAACCCGATGATGTAGAAGATCCAGAGGAAGAACACCGAGAACACCGCCCCGTGCCCGAACGCCCGGCCGACGCGCAGCGACACGATGAGGTGGAAGACGAATCCCAGGATGGGGACGATGTAGAGCAGGCCGAACCAGGCGGAGAAGCCCGCGATCTTCACGAGCGTGAAGACGTTGACGATCGGGATGATCGCGAGCCACCCCGGGTAGCCCGCCTTCGAGAAGACGCGCCAGAGCGCGACGACGATGACCACGTAGACGGCGAAGGTGAGAACACCGGTCACGCCGTTCAGCGCGAAGAGGTCGGCGCGGTCGGTGATCCTGCTGAGCGTGTCCATGGCGCTGAGCCTAGGGGGTCGGCCCCGTCAGGGGCGTCCCATCCCGTAGTAGGTCCATCCGGCGGCGCGCCAGGCGTTCGCGTCGAGGCAGTTGCGGCCGTCGATGACGATGTGGCCGTTGGTGAGCGACGCGGCGTGCTCGGGGGGCAGCTCCCGGCGGTATTCGTCCCACTCGGTGACGACGATGACGGCGTCGGCGCCGCGGAGGGCTTCGTCGCGGTCTTCGACGTAGTTCAGCTGCGGGTGGATGCGGCGGGCGTTCTCGATCGCCGCGGGGTCGGTGATGGTGACCCAGGCGCCGAGGCCGTGGAGGCGGACGGCGACGTCGAGGGCGGGCGAGTCGCGGATGTCGTCGCTGTGGGGTTTGAACGCGGCGCCGAGCACGGTGATGTTCTTCTTGAAGACCTGCCCGTCGAAGGCCTGCACGACCAGGTCGACGGCGCGGTCGCGGCGGCGGAGGTTGATCGCGTCGATCTCGCGGAGGAACGCGACCGATTCGCCGCGGCCGAGTTCTTCGGCGCGGGCGGCGAAGGCGCGGATGTCCTTCGGGAGGCAGCCGCCGCCGAAGCCGATGCCGGCGCCGAGGAATCGACGGCCGATGCGGGCGTCGTGGCCGATCGCGTCGGCGAGGGTGGTGACGTCGGCGCCGGTGACCTCGGCGATCTCGGCCATCGCGTTGATGAACGAGATCTTCGTCGCGAGGAACGCGTTCGCGGAGACCTTCACGAGCTCGGCGGTGGCGTAGTCGGTGATGATGAACGGCGTGTTCTTCGCGACCGACGGGTGGTAGACCTCACGGAGCACGGATGCTGCGCGCTCGCCCTCCTCGGTGGCGCCGTTCGCGTCGGAGGGGACGCCGGCGACGAGGCGGTCGGGGTCGATGGTGTCCTGCACCGCCCACCCTTCGCGGAGGAACTCGGGGTTCCACACCAGGGTCGCACCGGTGGGGGTGACGCTCTCGGCCAGGCGCGCGGCGGTGCCGACGGGCACGGTCGACTTGCCGGCGACGAGGTCGCCCTCGCTCAGGTAGGGGAGGAGCCCGTCGACGGCGGCGTTGACGTAGGTGAGGTCGGCTGCGTAGCCGTCTTTCTGCTGCGGGGTCCCGACGCCGATGAAGTGCACCTTCGCGCCCTGGGCCGCCGACATGTCGGTGGTGAAGGTGAGGTTGCCCGACGCGATACCCGCGGTCAGCAGCTCCTGGAGGTCGGGCTCGAAGAACGGCGCCTCGCCCCGGGACAGCTGCGCGATCTTGCGCTCGTCGACGTCGATGCCGACCACCTCGTGGCCGATCGACGCCATCGCCGCGGCATGGACCGCACCCAGATACCCACAACCGATCACGGACAGACGCATGAGACTCCTCGAGAAGGACGGGAAGGAACTGCCTGGAAGCCGGCGATCGTTGGCGGCGAAGCGCCTCCCGCACGAGCGGGAGGACACAGGGAACAACCTAGCGGTCGGATGCACCCGTCCGTGACGAGGTGTCGGCGGCCCAGTCGTCGAACTCGCGCTCGCGCGCCTCGTCCTCCCGGAAGCGCCGGACGAGCGTCGCCACGCCGACGAGGGCGGCGCACGCGATCACCGCCGCGAAGACCGAGACCGTCACACCGAGGCGGGCGGGATGGGCGACACGCATGAGACTCCTCACGCCGTCGACCGAGCCAGGGGGGCTGTAGCACCGGAGTATGGGGGGCTCCGACAGTCGTGGCGCCCCACCATCGTATGTCGGCCCCTCGACCGCTCCCTGATCGGGGCCGGTGCGTCATCGTGCCGGCACCGCCGAGGCCTCGTGCCGTGCGAGCCGGTAGCCGCGCATGGCGACGCCGCGGCGCAGCATCCGCGCGATCCCGTCCTGCAGGCGCCACGCGCCCACCAGACCGGCCGCCCGATAGACCGCCACGATCGAGGTCTCGAGCGCACCGGGGTCGTCGCGTGCCGCGATGCGACGCTGCAGCGCGGCGAGCACGCGGTTGTAGGAGCGCGGGATGTCGATGATCGGCGTCAGCTGCGCGGGCCTCTCGCCCCACCGTGCCTCGATCTGGGCGATCGCACCCCCGCGCGCGGTGCATTCGCGCAGGAACGCCGAGAGACCGCGCGCGTGGTGGTGCGCGGCGCGGGCATCGGGGTCGAAGACCGCGACCGCACCGAGCTTCTCGAGACGCAGGCCCAGGTCGAGGTCTTCGTTGTACTCGAGGCGGACCGAGGGGAGAAGCTCCTCCGCGCGCTCGTAGAGCTCGCGCCGAAGGCTCAGGTTGCCGCCCCACAGCGATCGCAGGAGCAGGGCGGGGTCGCCGTCGCGCCACACCCGCACCTGCGCCTCGTACTCGCGGGCGTAGAGGTAGGTGGGCGCCTGGTCGCGGCCCCGCGTGGCGGGGAGGGCGGTCGGCATGTACCCCTGCAGCACGCGCCCGGCGTGCACGGCGTGGAAGGCGCGGTGCCGGTCGACGAGCCCCGGACCGGGTTCGACATCGTCATCGACGGCGAGCACGATGTCGCCGGTGGCCGCTCGGAGACCGGCGATACGCGCCCGTGCCAGACCGAGGTTCTCGGGCAGTGCGACGACATCGAGATCGGCTCGAGCGACCGGCGCGACGGCGTGCTCCCATCCGGGGTGCGGCCCGTCGAGGACGACCACGACCTGGTCGGCGCCCTGAGCGCGGTAGGCGCGTACGAGGTCGGCGATGCGGTCGAGGCGGCGGTACGACGGGATGACGACGGAGACGGAGAGCGGATGCTGCGCCGCAGCGCTGCTGTCGATCGGGTCGGTCACGGGCGCTCGCCGTCGTCGAGGGGCATGAGCTGGGCCGCGATGCGGTCGAGGGTCGCGGCGATGTCGCTGCGCGCCGGCATGTTGGCACCGACGGTCATCGCGCCGTTGTAGATGACGCCGACCGCCGCGAGCTCGTCGGAGCCCAGGCTCGCGGGGAACGGAATGACCTCGCGCACCTCGCTCCCCGCGAAGTAGCGCGGGCGCGACACCCACGGGATGACGGTGGTGAAGCCGATCGCGTCGTCGGACGGCGCGGGGGCATCGGTCTCGTCGCGGGCGGCGATCTGCTCGTGCACGGCGAGCACCCGGTCGGCGAGCGGAGCGTCGGCGTCGGCCTGAACGGAGATGTCGCGCACGCTGTTGCGCGCTTTCGGGCCGCTCTCGGCTGTGACCATCACGGGGAACCGCAGGGTGACGCGCCGCTTCGCCCCGTCCCACGCGCCGATGGCGGCGGCGGCGAGGAGGTCGCTGAGCGTGCCCCCCAGGTCGCGGGCGTGCTGACGGGCGCGGGCGTAGTCGACGCGCGTGTACGCCGAGACGCGCGGGGGGAGCGCGGCGGCGCGTGCCGCCTCGCCTCCGGCATCGAACCGCAGCGGCAGCAGCAGCCGCCCGGCGACGCGGCGGGCGCGCTTCATGAGGGGCTTGGAGAGGTACGAACGCACGGCCGCGCGGGGCGCGCGATCGGGGAGCGCGCGCCACCAGCGCGCCGCAGCCAGGACGGGCAGTTCGGTCGCGCGTGCGGCGCGCGTGCCGGCGAAGGGGTCGTCGGGTCCGACGGGGTCGTCATCGGCGGCCTTGGTGGTGAGCATCGTCATCACCTTCATCATCGACTGGCCGTCGAGGGCGGCGTGGTGCAGAACGCACCCGATCGCCACGTCTCCGTCTGTCAGCTCGGTCACGCGCATCCGCCACAGCGGGTGGTCGATCGACAGCAGGGTGCCGTCGTCACCGGCGAGTCGTCGGATGTCGGCGGTGGCGAGGTCGACGGGGGCGTCGGCGTAGATCACGTGCCGCGCGAGGTCGAAGTCGTCGTCGGGCACCCACGCGGGAGGCGTGAGTCCGAGGAACGAGCGCTGCAGGCGCAGACGGAACACGGGCGCGCTCGCCGCTGTGGCGCGGAGGAAGTCGTCGATGCGCGTGCGGTCGAGCCGCCCGTCCTCGTCGCGCAGCTGCTCGCCGCGCACGAGGAAGAAGCACGGGGTGTGCATGGTCTCGTACGCGATGCGCGTCGAGACGTAGCCCTCCTCCCACGTCTTCATGAATTCGGCATGGATGCGCTTCGGCTCAGGGCTCATCGTTTCCCGTCGTGTCGCGTGGTCGATACCGCCCGGGGTCCTCCGACCCCGTCATGAGCGTGAAGATGCGCCCCACGGTGGCCTCGACGTCGAGGTCGGTGGGCATGTTCGCGCCGATGAAGAGCGAGCCGTTGTACATGATCCCCGCCGCCGCGAGACGGTCGCCGCCCAGGCTGGCCGGGAAGGGGACCATGGCGAGCACTTCGCCGCCGGCGAAGTACCGCGGTCGCGAGACCCACGGGAGGAGGGTGGTGTAGCCGATCGGTGCGCCGGGCACGACGTGACCGTCCCAGGCGGTGTCGCGCGCCGCGACCTGCGCGTGGACCGAGGCGACGCGCTCGGCGAGCGGCGTGTCGGCGTCGCCGTGGATCTCCATGTCTCGCACGTTGTTGCGCGCCTTCGGGGCGTTCTCCGAGTGGAACGACACCGGGAAGCGCAGCTTGACCTCGCGCTCCCGCCCGTTCCACGCGCCGATCGTGGAGGCCATGAGCAGGTCGCTGAGGGTGCCGCCGAGCTCGCGCGCCCGCCGCCCGGCGAGGGCGGCGTCGAGTCGGCGGTACGACGAGTGCCGGGGGCGGAGGGCGGCGGCGCGGGCCGCTTCGCCGCCGGCTCCGTAGCGGACGGGGAGGAGGAGGCGGGCGGCCACCCGTCGCGCCCTGCGAACGAAGGGCTTCGCGGTGTACGAACGCCAGGCGGCGCGCAGACGGGGCGTGTCGAGGTCGTCCCACCACTGCCTCACGGCGAGTGCCGGCAGCTCCCACCGTCTCGCCGCGCGCATGCCGGCGAACGGGTCGACGGGGGCAGGCAGGTGCTCGTCGGGCGACTTGACGTTCATCACCGACATGGCCTTCATCCCCGACAGGCCGTCGAGGCTCGCGTGGTGGAGCATGTTGCCGATGGCGACGTCGCCGTCGCTCAGCTCCGTCACGCGGATGCGCCACAGCGGGTGCCGGATCGACATCACGCCGTCGTCGTCGCCGGAGAGTCGTCGCAGGTCGGCGGTGTCGAGGTCGACCACGTCGTCGGCGAAGACCACGTGGCGGGCGAGGTCGAACTCCTCGTCGGGCACCCAGGCGGGCGGTGTGAGGCCGAGGAGCGATCGTTGCAGGCGCAGCCGGAACATCGGAGCGCTCGCGACGGTCGCTGCGAGGTGCTCGAGGATGAGCTCGCGCCGGAGGCGACCGTCGCCGTCGCGCAGCGGTGCGCCCGCGACGATGAAGACGCCGGGCGTGTGCATGATCTCGAACGAGATCCGGTTCGACACGTACCCCTCCTCCCAGATCTTCATGAACTCGGCGTAGGGGCGTCGGGCGGGGGAGGCGGTGCTCCGGGGCGGGGTACCGGTCTGTTCGAGGATGGTCATGACAACTCCGTGAGGGCCGCTTCGGGTGCGGCGGGAAGAGGGATGGAGGAGGGGGCCTCGGGCGGTGCGTCGGGCATCGGCGCCGCGAGAGGAGGGGTGAGGCGGTGCACCTCGGGCGGCGCGTCGCGGGAGAGCACGGCGAGAGCCGCCTCGAGACGGAAGACGGGGGCCTCGAGGAGGGCGGGTACGGCGAAGCGGCGGAAGTCGCGCCGCAGTCCTTCGCCGCTCGCTTTGACGAGGGCCTCCTTCGCGGTCCACACCCGAGCGAGGTGGGGGAGGCGGGCATCGGTCGGAACGCGGGCGAGCCTGTCGTGCTCGGCGGGGGTCAGCATCCGTCGTCGCAACGCCGCGGAGCGGAAGGCCTCGAAGGGCGCGGCCTCGACGTCGACGCCCACCCGTACCCCCACTCCCACGGCGACCAGCACGAACCCGCCGCTGTGCGAGACGGAGAAGTCGGCCCCGTCCGACGCGAAGCGCGGCTTCGAGAACGGCGGCACCGCGGCGAAGCCGGTCCAGGCGAACAGGCCATGGGTGCGGACGATCTCCTCGACCCACGCCCGCGCGACCGTCGAGGCCGCCTCCGCGGGGTCGCGGACGCCGAGACGCCACCGCACGACGCCGCCGCGCGTCTGGAGACACCCTTCGGATGCCCGCAGACGCGGCGGCGACGTCAGGGCGGTCACGAGGGGGCGAGCCTCTCGTGGAGGGCGACGGCGACCTGTCCGAGCGTGTCGCGGCCCTCGAAGAACGTCGGGTCGATCTCGGTTCCGTACGTGTCCTCGATGTCTCCGCAGAGGGTGAGCACGTAGATCGAGTCGAGACCGAGGTCGCTCAGCGGCGCGTCGAGGGTCACGACGGCCGCATCGACCTGGTCGTAGAAGCGGATGCGTTCGATGAGCCAGTCGCCGAGGGCGGCGACGGACGTGGGGGCGGTGGTGTCAGGCGAGTTCGACATGAGTGGTCTTCCTTGGTGGATCAGTGGGCGGTCGCGACCGCGTCGCGGTAGCCGCGGGAGAAGGTCGTGGTCAACGACCCGGCTTCGATCGCTGCGAGGGTGGGGCGGCGGCGCACCTTGCCCGTCGGTGTGCGCGGCAGCAGCCCGGGCTCGACGAGCGCGACGGCGACCGACGGCAGCGAGACCCGCTGGGTGAGGGTCGCACGCAGCGCCTCGGCGAGGTCGGGAAGGGTGGTGCCGGCGAGGGCCTCGGCGTCGTACTCGGCGACGATGCCCACCGCCGAGGGGTGGCCGTCGAGCTCGAATGCGGCGGAGATCCCGACCGCCGGGTGCGCGGTGGCGGCGGTGGCCTCGATGTCCTGCGGGTAGAGGTTGCGCCCGCGGACGATGATGACCTCCTTCAGCCGTCCGGTGACGTAGAGCTCGTCGTCGACGATCGATGCCAGGTCTCCCGAGCGGAGGTACTCGTGCTCGGAGCCCGGCAGGCGGTGACCGAAGGTCTCGGCGGTGGCGTCGGGGCGCAGGAAGTATCCCGGACCGACCATCGGCGACGACACCCAGACCTCGCCCACGGTGCCGTCGGCCACCGGCTCGAGAGTGTCGGGGTCGACGATGACGACGCTCGTGTTGCTCGCCGGCTGGCCGTTCGACACCATCGCGACGCTGCCCTCGCCCTCCGCGCCGACGAGGCGACCCACCGAGACCTCGGCGGCGTCGAAGCTCGTGAAGCGGATCGGACGGCCGGGCCGCTTGCTGGTGATGAGCATCGCCTCGGTCATGCCGAAGGCCGGCAGCACCGCGTCGGCGGTGATCCCGGTCGAGGCGAACCGGGTGAGGAACGCATCGAGCGTCTCGGCCCGCACCGGCTCGCTGCCGCAGAGCAGCGTGGTGAGGCTCGACAGGTCGAGCTCGGCGACCTGCGCGTCGGTGGCCAGCTTCGCGCTGAGTGCGAACGCGAAGTTGCCCGCGACGCTCATCGTGGCGCGGTGGCGGCTGATCAACTGCAGCCAGACGATCGGGCGTCGCTGGAACTGATCGGTCGCGAGCATGATCGAGTCGGCCCCGAGCACGGCCGGGAGGATCACCTGGATGATCAGGCCCATCGCGTGGTGCAGCGGCGCCCAGCCCACGAGCACCGAGGTCGAGTCGAGCGAGAAGAGCTCGGCGCAGGTCTCGGTCGTGGCGAGGAACGTGCCGTGGGTGCCGATGACGCCCTTCGGGTCGCCGGTCGAGCCCGAGGTGTAGAGCAGGAACGACGTCGCGTCGCCGTCGATGCCCGGCTCGACCCAGGCATCGGCGTCGCCGGCGAGGAGGTCGTCGATCACCCGCACGGGGAGCTCGATCGTGTCGGCGTCCTCGCCGAGGGCGGCGACGATGGCCGGCTCGGTGAGCACCAGCGAGGCTTCGGATGCTGCGGCCAACCCGTTGATGCGCGCGGCGAGCGCTCCCGTGGTGCCGTAGCCGACGACGGGAGCCGGCACGAGCACGAGGCCCGCGTAGAGCGCGCCGTACGCGGCATCCGGCCACTGGAGTCCCGGTGCGAGCGCGATGATCACGCGCTCGCCGGGCTGGTGACCGGCGGCCTGCAGCGACTGGGCGATCCGGCGGGCGCGCTCGTCGAGCTCGCGCCAGCCCCGGAAGGTCGAGGTCGTGGGGTCGGCGTAGAAGCGGACCCCCTTCTCGTCCCCGACGGTGGCGGCGGTGGTGCGTAGTGCGGTGATGAGTGTTGCGGACGTCATGGATTCCCCCCAAAGGATTCGACGTATCGGGTTACGCGGGTGCCTTCTCCGGCGCCTCGGAGCCGGTCGACGGGTCGAAACCGAAGATCGTCTGGCGGGCGAGCGGGTATCCCGGGCGCCAGTCACGGCGGCGGCGCCAGACTTCGTCCCAGGTGGTGTGGCGTCGTCCTCGCACACGGGCGAGGAGCGTTCGGGTGGCGGCACCGACCTGCAGCAGGGCGATGCCCGCCGCGGCCTGCGGTGCCGGCCAGTTCTTCCGCAGCACGGTGGCCTTGCCGGCCATGACCATGCACATCTTTCGGCCGCTCGAGGCGGTGGATCCGCCGACGGCGTGCACGATCTCGGCGTCCGGCACGATGACCGGACGCAGCCCCGCCCGTCGCGCGCGCAGCGAGAAGTCGGCGTCCTCGCCGTAGAGGAAGTACTGCTCGTCCATGCCGCCGAGGCGGTTCCAGCCGTCGCGGGAGATCAGCAGCAGGCATCCCGTGATGATCGGCACCTCGCGCACGCTGTCGCGCTGCCATGATCCGAGCGATTCGGGGTCGAAGATGCGCGAGCGCTTGAACGCGGTCGACAGGCCGGCGGCGAACGACACGAGCGACCACAGCGTCATATCGCCCCAGCAGGAGCTCGGATCGACCGTGCCGTCGGGGCGCAGGGTTCGGCCGCCGTAGAGGCCGTACGAGGGGTGGTCGAGCGAGAAGGTGCGGAGCGCGTCGATCGCGCCGTCGAGCACGACGGTGTCGGGGTTGAGCAGCAGGATCCACGGCGCCGTCGATGCCTCCGCGCCGCGGTTCACCCCGGCCGCGAAGCCGAGGTTCGCACCCGCATCGACGACGGTGATCTCGGGGAAGCGCGCGCGGAGGGCGTCGACGCTGCCGTCGTGCGAACCGTTGTCGACGACGACGATCTCGATCGGCGTGGTCGTCGTGGCGAGCAGGCTCGCGATCGATTCGGCCGTCTCGTCCTTGGTGTTGTAGTTGACGATCACCACGGCGATCTCCGCCGACGTCATGTCGCCACCTCGGCGGCGGCGGCCGGGTTCTCGGGCGCCACGCCGCCGCGCCAGCCGATGACCCGCGCGGGCACGCCGCCCACGATCGCCCCGGCGGGCACGTCTTTCGTCACGACGCCGCCGGCGGCGACGATCGCGCCGTCGCCGATGGTGACCCCGGCGAGCACGACGGTGTTCGCGCCGAGCCAGACATCCGAGCCGAGCACGATGTCGCGTTCGATCTTGGGCTGGTCCATCACGAAGCGGCCGGGCTCGGTGGCGTAGTTCGAGGCGGTCAGGGTCACGTTCGGGGCGAGCAGGCACTTCTCACCGAAGACGATGCGACCCGAGGTGTTGCCCGCCCAGACGATGCTGTGCTCGCCGATGTGGGTGCCACGGCCGATCGTGATGCGCTCGGCGTTCCGGAACGAGACGTTGGGCGCGAAGCTCACCTCGGGGCCGCGATCGAGCAGCCGCAGCTGCTGCACGTGCGAGTACGAGGCGAAGTGCAGCAGGCGGAACACCTGCGCGTAGGTCCGCGGGTCGAGGAGCGAGCGGGCGACGCCGCCGAGCTTGCCGCTCATCGGGCCACCGCCACAGGGCTCGGGGGAGCGGTGTCGACGAAGAGCCCGTCGCGGACGGGGATGCTGCGCGCTTCGCGAAGGCCGCGGAAGAAGCCGCGGAGGTACGCCGCCTGCCCGCGGCGGGTGCGGGCCCGGCGGAACCGTCGCGCGTACCGCACGACCGCCCGCCGGAGGACGAGGGCGGAGAGGCGTCGTCCGTCGGCGGACGACGTGCGCAGCCACTTGCCGCACATCGCGCCGATGCCGAGTCCGTAGTTCTCGTTCAGCCGTTCGTACTCGGAGTCGTCGCGGGTGAAGAGATGGGTGACGACGGCCCCGGGCACCCGAACGACGCTGTGCCCTGCGTGCAGCACGCGGCTCATCGCGTCCATGTCCTCCGCCCCGCCGAAGCGCCGGCCGGCGCCGAGGACGGGGTCGAAGCCGCCGAGGCTGCGCAGGATCGACGTGCGGAACGCCATGAGGGCGCCATGACCGGCGTCGAGGCCGGCGGTGGTGCGGGAGAGCACCTGGGCCGGTTCCTTCGTCGCCGCCGGAGGATGCGAGACGTCGACCAGGCGCCCGGTGGAGGCCCCGACCGTGGCGATGCCGAACGGGGCGACGAGCGGTGCGAGGAATCCCGGATCGACCGCGCAGTCGTCGTCGGTGTAGACGATGAACTCGCCGCGAGCGTGCTCGAGACCCAGATTGCGGGCGATCGACAGCCCCGGCACGTCGGAACGCACGTAATCGACGCCGGCCTGCTCGGCGACCTGTCGGGTGGTGTCGTCGATCGATCCGGAGTCGACGACGAGCACCTCCGCTCCACCCGCGGCAGCCGCGAGGTGGGTGAGCGCGTCTTCCAGCAGGCTCGCTCGATCGCGCGTGCAGAGCACGACGGTCGTCAACCCCGGCACCGTTCGACGGTCATCCCCGGGTGAAGACACGCCAGTTGACGGTGTCATCGCACCAAGCTCCCCACTGCTGGTCGCGTCGCACGGATCCCCCTGATCGCGTACGAGTCCTCCAAGAGTTGCGTCTCTCGGTCTCACATGCAAGTCTGTGGCGTTCGCATGCTCGATTTTGTTCGTTCACGTTAACGCGCAGGCAATGTGCGCATGACAGCGTAGAACGGACCATCAGTTCACGATGCTCGACGATCCGGGGGAGGGTCGCGAGCTCGGTGTCGTGCTGCGGGTCTACCTGGGGGAAACATGGAACAGCCGAGATACGTCCGTCGTCTTCTGAATCAGAAGATCCTGCTGATCATCGGCCTGGTGGTCGCGGTCGCCGCGGGGCTCCTCGCCGGATTCACCATCAAGGACGGCGCCATCGAGTCGCGCGTCGAGCGCACCTACCAGGCGTCGTCGACCGTGCTGCTGACGTCGGCGCAGCCCACCTACTTCCAGGTGGAGATCCCCGGGAGCACGCAGGCGCTTCCGCAGCCCAGCGCCTCGGCGGCGCCCGACCAGCAGGTCGTCGTGACCGAGTCCACTCCGATCGACCTGAGCGGCAACGCCATCATCCTGGCCTACCTCGCGTCGTCCGACGAAGTGGTCGACTCGGTCGCCTCCGAGGTCGGCGGGCTCGAGGACGGCGAGGCCATCACGGCCGTGCGCCGCACCACGCAGCCGGCCGGTGACGAGCAGTTCGGCGGACGCCTGGAACTGCCGATCATCGACATCGTCGGCGTCTCCACCTCGCCCGCGCGCGCCGAGCTGCTCGCCGCCGAGGCGACCTCGGTCTTCTCCGACATCGTTCTGCGCGAGCAGACCGAATGGGGAGTGCCCGAAGACGTCCGTCTCGTGCTCGACGAGGTCAACGCCCCGGTCGCGGGCGAGGGCGAGGGCAGCAACCCCGCCATCCCGATCGTCGTGGTCGCGGTGGGCGTCCTCCTGCTCTTCATCGCTCTCGCGCTCATCATCGAGGCCGTCCGCGACCGCCGTCGCCGCGCAGGCGACGACGCGGACGACACCGACGACGCGTACGCGACGGCCGAGCCCGTGGCAGACGACGATGACGACGACGCGCCCATCGCGGGCGTCCGCCGGTCGAAGCGCTCCTCGTCGCGGTCGGTGGCGAGCGACGACACCGCCCCCATCCGTCGACGCGGGCGCACCGGCCAGACGGCCGAGGCGCTGAGCGCCTCGTCGGTCGAGAACGACGACGCCACCGCCGACGCCCGTCGCTGATCGATCATGACCGATCAGCGAACGGTCGAATCATCCGCACGCCCGGTGCGCGGTTCGTCGGCCGTCAGCATCCTCATCGGCGTGGCCGCGGCCGCGGTGGTGATCGTCGCCGTGCTCTTCCTCGAGCCGGTCATCGTCGGCGGCGTGCTGCTCGTCGTCTGCGGCCTCTTCGTCTTCCGACGCGAGGTCTTCACGCGCACGACGATGCTCTTCGTGCTCATCGCGGTGATCCTGTTCATCCCGATCCGTCGCTACGCGCTGCCGATCCCGATCGGCTTCGCCCTCGAGCCCTATCGCGTGCTGATCGCGGGCCTGCTCGTCTGGCTCGCGCTCACCGTGATCCTGCGGGGCCGGGCGAACTGGAAGCCCGTCGTCTGGGGCTGGCCCATCGCGATCTTCCTGTGGACCGCGTTCTTCTCGCTGATGGCCAACTCCGTCGCGCTGACGCAGTCGGGGTTCATCACGGGCGGATTCTCCAACGTCTTCCAGCTCGCGTTCCTGCTGTCGACCGTCGTCCTCGTGCGCCAGTTGCTCTCGACCGAGAAGGTGACGATGGTGCTGCTCAACGTCATCGTCTTCAGCGGCGCGATCATCGGCGTCCTGGCGTTCTTCGAGCGGGTCACGCGGCGCAACGTCTTCCTGATGCTGGGCAACTTCCTCCCGCTGCAGATCCTCCGCGACGACGCCGAGTCGCTGCGTGCCGGCGGCAACCGCGCCTACGCGTCGTCGCAGCATCCGATCGCCCTGGCCGTGCTGTTCTGCATGATCATCCCGATCGCGATCTACCTGATCAAGTTCAGCGTCTGGCCCGCCTACCAGTTCACGCGCACGCTCGTCTACGTCGCCGCGATCGGCGCGATGATGGTCGGCATGCTGGCGGCGGTCTCGCGCACCGGCGTCGTCACGCTCGGGGTGATGTTCCTGTTCGTGCTGCTGCTCAGACCCAAGCTCGCCGGGGTGCTGGCGGCGATAGGCCTGCCGATCGCCGTGCTGCTGGGCCTGATCTTCCCGCAGCTGGTACAGACCATGGTGCTCTCGCTCTTCGACATCGACGGCGTCATCGCGTCTCAGACCACCAGCGTGGGTCTGGCCGGGCAGGGACGCCTCGCCGACCTGCCGGAGGCCTTCGCGCAGTTCGCCGCGGCGCCGTTCGCCGGGTCGGGCATCGCGAGCCGCATCGTGGTGGGGGAGGGCGCGAACTCGCAGATCCTCGACAACCAGTGGCTCGGATCGCTCATCGACACCGGCGTGGTCGGCATGGTGGGCATGTTCGCCCTCTTCGTCTGGCCGATCGTCAAGCTGGTGCGCTTCGCGATGCGCCCGGGCGTGCCGCCGCAGCGCGGGTTCCTCGCGTTCGCGATCGCCACCTCGACCGTCGCCTACACGGTGTCGATGTTCTTCCACGACTCGTTCGCCTTCATGCAGACCCTGATCGTGCTCGCGATCCTCTACGCGATCGCCGCGTGGGCGATGACCGAGAAGACCGCCGACGGGTGGACGCCCGACGCCCCCGCCTTCGCCGAGCGTCGCGTGGCCGCGCGGAGCGCCTCGTGACCGGCCCGACCGTCGTCATCCCCGCCCACGACGAAGCATCGATCATCGCCGCGGCCGTCGAGCCGCTCGCCGCCGCCGGCCTCGACGTGCTCGTCGTCGCGAACGGCTGCACCGACGAGACGGCCGCGCGGGCGTCCGCCGCGGGTGCCCGCGTCATCGAGACCCGCGAGGCGTCGAAGATCGTGGCGCTGAACGCCGCGCTCGCCGACGTATCGGCATATCCGGTCGCCGTCGTCGACGCCGACGTCACCGTGTCGCCGGCCGACCTGCGCGCCCTGGCCGAGCGGCTCGACGCCGACCCGGTCGCCGACGTCGCCTCTCCTGCCATGCGGGTGCGCCCGTCGAGGTCGTGGTGGGTGCGGCAGTACTACCGCGTCTGGGCGCTGACCGATTACCGGTCGAGCGGTCACATCGGTTCGGGGGTGTACGTGCTGGATGCGGCGGGCGTCGCGCGTCTGGGAGCCTTCCCCGACGTGATCGCCGACGACCTCTACGTGCAGCGGCTGTTCGCCCCGGCCGAGCGGTTGACGCCGGCCGACCTCACCTTCGCGGTCGAGGCCCCCGGGTCGATCCGGGCGCTGCTGGCCCGCAACACGCGCATCGCGGCCGGCAATCGCGAGCTCGCGAGCCGCTTCCCCGCCCTGGCACCGGCTTCGGGAGCGACCGGAGCGCGCTCGCTGGTGAAGAGGGTCGCCCCGCGCCCGTCGCTGTGGGCGGGCTTCGCGATCTACGCCGCGGTCTACCTGCTCGCGCACCGGCGCGCCGAGGCACTCCTGGCCGCGCACCGGCCGGTGGCGTGGAATCGCGACGACACGACGCGGCGGGCGAGCGCATGAGCGTGCCGCACAACCTCGCCCAGCGCGCCACGCGCGGCATCGCGGTCACCATGGGCGGGCTCTGGGGGCGGGCGCTGCTGCAGACGCTGTCGACCATCGTGCTCGCGCGGCTGCTGACGCCGGCCGACTTCGGTCTGATCGCGATGGTGGGTGCCGTCATGGGCATCGCCGAGCTCGTGCGCGACTTCGGCATGACCGGCGCCATCATCCAGGCGCAGAACCTCAGCGACCGCGTCTGGAAGAGCCTCATGTGGCTCTCGGCGCTGATCGGCGCCGTGCTCGCGGTCGTCGTAGCCCTGTGCGCGCCCCTGATCGCGCTGCTCTACAACGAGCCTCGGCTCGTCGGCGTCACGCTGCTGATGGCGCCCGGGGTGTTCCTCAGCGGGCTCGTCATGCCGTTGCAGGCCCGCGCGACCAAAGACCTGCGTTTCGGCACGCTCGCCACTCTCGACGTCTCGACCATGTTCTTCGGCGTGATCGTCGGCATCATCACGGCGTGGATCGGCTGGGGGTACTGGTCGCTCGTCGCCATGGCGGGGGCGCAGTTCCTCGTGCGCCTCGTCGTGCTCTGGTCGATCGTCAGACCTCAGTGGGGCCGGCCGCGGATCGTCCGCGAGACGTGGACCCTCATGGGCACCGGCGGCAGCATCTTCGGTGCCGAGCTGCTCGGCTACGCGGAGAAGAACCTCGACAACGTGATCATCGGCGCCCAGCTCGGCCCGACCGCGCTCGGACAGTACTCGCGCGCCTACGCGCTGTTCCTGCTGCCTCTGCAGCAGATGAACGGGCCGTTGGGCCGGGTCGCGCTGCCGGTGCTGAGCACGTTGCGCGAAGACGGCGAGCGGTACCGCCGCTACATCCGCAGCGCCGCGCTGGTCATCGGCTACCTCACGCTCCCCACGTACGCGGTCGCAGCCGGCGTGGCCCAGCCGCTCGTGCTGCTGCTGCTCGGTCCGAACTGGTCGGTCGCGGCCACCCTGTTCAGCCTCCTCGCGATCGCGGGCTTCGGCCAGGCGATCGGCCGCCTGCGCACCTGGGTCTACATCTCGCTCGGGCACTCCCACCGGCAGTTCGTCTACGACCTGGTCGCGCGCCCGCTCATCATCGGCGGCTACTTCTTCGGCCTGTGGTGGGGCGGGCTCAACGGCCTCGTCATCACCTACGGCGTGATGACCCTCATCCTGCTGGTGCCCGGATTCGGCTTCGCGATCCGCGGCACGTTCGTCAAGGCCGCCGACATCGCCCTCCCGCTCCTGCGGCCGGCGCTCATGGCGCTGGCGGCGTTCGTCGCGTCGTACTTCGTCTCGCGGCTCGTGGGGTCGGACATCGCGATCCTCGAGGTGCTGGTCGGCTGCGCCGCGGCGGGCATCGTGGCGCTCCCCTTCTTCCTCATCCCCGGGTACCGGGCCGACGCGGCGTCGCTGTGGGCCTTCGTCGGCCGGATGCGCGGCAGCAAGAAGGGCACCCCGAAGGCCGAGGCCGACGAGAAGGATGCGGCGGACGAGGCACCCGTCGAGATGCTCCCGTACGAGCCCGAGACCTTCTCGGAGGCCGCGCTCGACGAGCCGATCGTCCGCGAGGACTTCGCCATGCCGCATCCGTCCGACGAGTCGGAGCGCACCCCGACCACGCGACGCGAACGCCGGCGCAACGACGGCTGACCGGCGCTACCAGGTCCAGATGCGCCGGAGGGTGGGCAGCTCGTAGTCGGGGATCGACTGCTGCCCCATGATCTGGTCGCGCGTCCACGACCCCACCGACGTGTCGGTGATCCAGCCGCCCGACGATGACGGCTGCTGCGTCCCCTGCGGGGCGTAGCTCAGCCGCGTGTTGTTCACGTGGGTGAACCCCATGCGCCCGATGGGTCCCGCCACGACCGAGTCGGTGAGCCGCACGTCCTGGCAGCCGCCGGCGAACGCGTTCGGTTCGCCCTGGTAGTCGCCGCTGCGGAGCGGGTAGACCCGCCACGGCAGCTGCCCCCCGAGGATCATGCAGTGCGTGTACTCGGCCCGGACGAGCTTGTCCTGCAGCAGCTCGGCAGCGTTCGACGAGCCGTAGTCGACGCAGTCGACGCTGGTGAACGGTCCGAACGCCCCGCTGCCGGTGCCCTCGAGCTGGATCGTGTCGCAGTGCGCGTTGCTGCCCGCGGGCTTGACCGAGGGGCCGAAGACGCAGCCGTGACGCGAGATGTTGACCATCTCGTTCGCCTCGGTGGGGCGCACGCCCACCGTGTCTTCGGCATTCTGGCGGAAGCCGACCACGAGCTCGTAGAACCCGAGGTCGCGCCCGCGGCGGGTGATGTTGATCGCGGCGAACCGGCTCCACCCGAGATGGATGGCGTAGCACTCGGTGAGGGCGACGCCCCCGTTGCCCGTGAAGCCGAAGAACGACAGTCGCGCGCACTTGTCGAAGCGGATGCCGCTGGCCGCGATCGTGACCGAGCCGAAGCCGTCGCGAGGCACGATCAGCACGTTCCGCGTCCACGACGAGTTGCCGATCCCCGCCAGCGCGGCACGCGCCGACGAGGTGTATCCCGACCCGGGAAGGGTTCCGGGCTTCACGCGCACCACCGCACCGGCGGCGACCTTCGCGGCGGTCAGACCGCTGATCTTGCGGGCGATGTCGACCCAGTCGCACTCCGCGACCAGCTCGGTCGCGGCCTTGTTGCCGGGCCAGGGCACCTCGGCGGGGAAGTGCGTGCCGTTGGGCCCGAACGACCTGAGGGTCGCCGGGCGGGCGCTGTTGGGCTCGGCGAGGGTCGAGCCGGTCACCGGCTCGGGGGAGCCCAGGCTCGGCGACGGGGTGGAGGAGGTGGTGCCCGATGGATCAGGGGCGGCCTCCGGCGCTGTGCACGCCACTGCCGTGGCGCCGACTCCCAGGAGGGCTGCCATCTTCATCATCGTTCTGCGGTCGAGATCCTGCATGGCGCTCCTCGGAGGGGTGGAGTGCGAATGGTGGTGGTGCGGTGATCTGAACGGAACGGTTGCTGGCACCTATCAGGTCGCCGAGCGTAACAGAGTCGAAGTCGGCGTGGGTGGCGAGTCCGCGCCGCGACAGTTCTTCCGCGATCTGCTTCTGGTGGTCGTCGATGTGCTCGCCGAAGCGAGGATCGCGCGAGAAGAGCACCGGATGCTTGCCGGCCTCCAGCGCCGTGAGGGCCGACCCCACGCCCGCATGGGAGATGACGAGGTCGGCTGCGGCGATCATCGATTTCAGCTCCCCGTGGGGGATGCTCGGCTGCGGCGGGATGCCGAGCCCCGCCATGTCGGCGTCGCCCGTCTGGTAGAAGACGTCCATCCCCTCGAGGAGGGGCGCGACCTTCTCGAAGAGCCGCCGGAACGGGAAGCCCTCCTGGGTGCCCACCATCACCACCGCGCGCCGGGGTTCGTGAGGCGGGTCGACGGGCGCGCCCGGGGCGAACTCGTCGAAGATCGAGCCGCGGTACATCCAGCGATCGTCGGCCCAGGCGGGGTACTGCGTGTAGGTGCGGATGCGCGGGAAGCGCGAGATGATCTTCCCCGTCATCGACGGCCCGTCGGCGCGCGCCGCACTCTCTATATAGTGCGTCGGGATGCCGCGGCGCGCCGCCTTCGGGAGGAACGCGACCGCCGGGCTCGACCCGGTGCTGATCGCCTCGACGAAGGTGTTCTCGGCGAAGACCTTGCGCGAGAGCAGCACGAGCTTCGCGAAGTTCTTCAGATCGCGCGGCGCGGTGAACGGCGCGTAGATCACGCGGCGCCCGCTCAGCAGCGACTCGCTCAGTCCGTTGCGGAAGGTGACCCAGACCTGCCGCTCGGGTGCGTAGCCGATGCGTTCGGCGAACCCCGCGAGTTGCCGCAGATGCCCTCCCCCGGAGCAGACGAGCAGCACATCCCCCTGTGCGCTCGTCGGACGTTCCTCGCTGTCCATGTGCTGCAATCCCCTCATTGCCGTTCCCCAGTTTCTTCGGCCCGCGGGTCCCCTAATCCCCGTCGAGCACCGCGTGCGCGGCCGTCAATCGCTGATGAGCGAAAGTATCTCTTTGTGTCTCGTCGTCCACGCGTTGGCGGTGATGAACGCCTGGCGCTTCGGCTCGTCCTCGATGCCCTGCGCGAGGGCGACGTCGACGAGGTCGATGAAGTCGGTGACGGTCTCCGCCAGGTGCACGCGGTCGCCGAAGTTGCGCACCGGACGCAGGTCGGTCGCGAGCACCGGTCGTCCGGCGGCCAGGTACTCGTACACCTTCAACGGGCTCATGGCCTCGGTGAGCGACGTGCGGCGGTGGGCGAGCAGAGTGAGCTCGCAGTTGCGCAGCACCGCGACGACCTCGGCGCGGCGCACCTCGCCCCGGATGTGCACGTTCGGCAAGCCGCGCAGACCCGCGATGTACTTCGGGTCGGGGGCCGGGCCGATGAGCACGATGTGCAGGTCGGGCCGGGCGCGTGCCAGCGCGTGGAGACCCTCGAGATCGAGGCGCGAGTCGAGCGTTCCCAGGTAGGCCGCGCGCGGCCCCGGGATGCGGTCGAACCAGGCCGGGGCGGCCGGCTGCGGGCCGAGCCACTCGCGGGGCTCGATGCCGTTGGGAACCACGCGATGCGGACCCGTCGGCTCGATGCGGTCGATGATCTCCTGCGAGACGGCGGCGACGGCCCGGCCGCTGCGCGCGATGCGGCGGTAGGCCTCGGCGTAGGCCGGCCAGTAGCGGCGTCGGCCGGGGGAGCTCAGCCAGTCGTCCCGGGCGTAGTACAGCGCGGAGCCCGCCCAGTCGAGCGAAGCGAAGCCGCCGACCAGCGGGCTGGCGGTGACGAAGAGCGGATGCTGCAGGTCTGCCGCCGATGCGGCTCGCTGCACGACGCGCTCGTACTGGCGATAGGTCTCGGCGATGGCGTCGACGTCGGTGGGGTCGGCCCGAGCGAGCCGGAGCGGGCTCACGTGGCGCAGCTTCTCGGTCTCCTGCGGACGGTGCGAGAAGTCGATGACGCGTCGCGCCCAGCCGGTGAGCCACGAGCGCCACGGGTCGGCCACGAGCAGCCGGCGCACGTCGGGGCTGTCGATGAGGGTCGTGACGAGGCGGTCGGGCGGGCGCATCATGCCCCGCTTCTGCGCGTCGGCGAACGACTCGTAGGAGAACGTGAAGACGAAGTCCCGCGTTCCGCCGGGTTGCGGAGTGGGGGCGGGGGGATTCGGGTCGGCGAGTGTCATGCGAGCTCTCTGATCACACGGGCCGGGGTGCCGGCGACGACGGTGCGGTCGGGTACGTCCGAGCGCACCACACTGTTGGCACCGACGACACTGCCGCGCCCGATGGTCACTCCGGGGAGCACCACCACGTTCTGTCCGAGCCACGCGCCGCGCTTGATGAGCACGGGGGCGACCCGGTCGATGGGTTGATCGCGCACGGGGACGTCGGCGTCGGCGAATCCGTGCGAATGGTCGGAGATGTAGCACCCGCGGGCGATGGCGACCGCTTCTTCGATCTCTACGCGGTGGACGGCCGAGATCGAGGTGGTGTTCATGCGCACCCTGTCGTGCAGCACGATGTTCGGTCCGGGCGCGTGCTGCGAGGGAACGATGAGCCACGAGCCGGCGCCGATGAGCACCCGGTCGCCGACGCTGATGTGCTCCGCTCCGGAGAGCCGCGTGGGCAGCAGGATGCGGGAGTTCGGTCCGAACGCCGCGAAGCCGGGGGCCGCGAGCTTGGTGAAGGCGAGGTCGCGCAGGCGCTGCGCGCGGATGAGGACGTCGAGGGTGGTGATCACCGGGTGGGCTCCTTCTCGACGGCGGAGACCGGGGCGAACGTCTCCACGGCGGGGTCGAACCCGGAGCCCGCCATGAGCGACGCGGTGATCGAGAGCAGGCGGTCGACGTAGTCGCGCTCGCTCAAGCCTCGACGCTCGGCGACGGCCGGGTCGGGGACGGATGCTGCGGACGCATGCTTCTCGAGGGCCGCGGCGAACGCGTCGACGTCGCCGTGGGGCACCAGAGTGGCATCGGCGTCGCGCAGGTACTCGCCGATGCCGCCGGCATCGGTGGCGACCACCGGCACGCCGGCGGAGACCGCCTCGATCGCGACGGTGCATCCCGAGGCGTGACGGTTCTCGGTCAGAGGGAGGGCGACGACGGCAGCCGTCCGATAGACCTCGGTGAGGATCTCGCGCTGGCGGTAGCTGTTGACCGTGACGTTCGCCGGCCACTCCAGACGCTTCACGTCTTCGGAGAGCGAGATGATCTCGATGCTCAGACCGGGAACGCGTTCGGCGACGGCCTTCATCAGATGCCAGTCGCGGTGACGGTCGTTGCCGATCACGAGCACCTTCGCCGGGTCTGCAGGAGCGCCGGTGCGGGGAGCGGCGAAGTGCGTGCCGAAAGGCACCCGCAGCACCTTCCGCCCGGGGACGCTGCGGAGGGAGTCCTCTTTATTGAGCGCGCTGAGGACGACCTCGACGTCGTGCGCCCTGAGCAGCCGCGTGAACGCGGCCCGTCGCAGCCAGGAGATGCGGGGCCACAGGTCCCAGAGCCACACCGACTGCGCGATGGTGTGGGCGCCGTAGCGGCGCGGGTTGAGGGTGCGCAGCAGTGCGACGGCGAGGTGCTCGCGTTCGGTGTGGGTCCAGACCACGTCGGCGCGCGTGAGGATGCCCCGGTTGCGCCAGACGTGCACGAAGTCGAATCCGAGCACTCGGCGGACCGTCATGCGCCACCACAGCGCCACGCGCCCCTCGGGGCGGTCGGTGGTCCACTCCATGTCGACGTGCGACTCGGCCCAGTGATACCCGTACGGAGTCGCGTCCGAGACCTCGCCCTGGGCGTGACGAACGCGCCACGCGATCGGATTCAATCCGTATCGCACGATCACGCCCACGCGTGTTGTCCCCATGTGGCTACCCCCCGGCAACGCCCCGATCCCCCGATCGCCGCTGGCTTAGCGTACCTCCTGTGCGCGCTACGTTGCGTGACGGCGATGTTTCGTTATGATGCGGGCCGAAGCGCGGCATCGAACGCGACGACCACCCCGCCGGCGACCTCGGGGCGGCGATCGCCGTAGTCGTGACCGGCGCCCTCGACGAGATAGGTCTCGGCCGATCCGCCGGCTTTGCGCCACTCGTGCTGGGTCTCCTCCGACCAGGCGGGGAGGGTCACGTCGTCGTCCTCGCCGTGGATGAGGATGAGCGGCTCGGTGGCGCGGTCGAAGAACGTGATCGGCGAGATGTCGGCCCAGTACTCCGGGTTGTCGTCGGGGGATCCGACCTCGTCGAGCAGTGCGTCGTCGGCGAACAGCGGCGCGGCCTCCGCGAGATCGGTCGTCGGCGCCGACATCGCGATGACGAGGTCGGAGAGCCCCGGGGCGATCACCGCCGCATCGATCGAGAGCAGGCCGCCGAGGGAGTGGCCGAGCAGCCCCACGCGCTCGGGGTCGGCCAGCGGGATCTGTCCGTCGCGCGCGAGGCGCAGTCCGTTGACGACGTCGAGCGCCATGCCCCAGTCGAGCACGATGTCCCACCCGAACCCGGGGTCGACGATGGCGCTCGTCTCGGCGTTCGCGGCGTCGGAGTCGGCGAAGCCGCGCAGGTCGAGAGCGAAGACGATGTAGCCGGCGCTGAGCAGGGCTCGCTGCTCGGCGACGAGGTCGGTGCCCGGTTCGTACTCCTCGGGATCGACGCCGCCGTGCACCACCACGACGACGGGGGTGTCGGCGGCGGCACCGGTCGGCGTGCGCACGACGCCCGCGACCGTGATGCCGCCGCTGCCGTAGAAGACCTCGACCGCCGACTCGCCCGCGAGCGGGTCGACCGCATCGCCGAGCGTGAGCTGCGGGTCTTCCGCGGGCGACTCGATGATCGTCCGCAGCGTCGAGGTGTCGGTCACCGGCGCGACGGTCGACTCGGTCGG
This sequence comes from Microbacterium hatanonis, assembly GCF_008017415.1. NCBI lineage: Bacteria > Bacillati > Actinomycetota > Actinomycetes > Micrococcales > Microbacteriaceae > Microbacterium > Microbacterium hatanonis. Next base: position 1,207,563 of record NZ_VRSV01000002.1, read on the forward strand.
CGCCGGCTCGGGCTCGGCGGCGGTGCACCCGGTCAACGCGAGAAGCGCAGCCGCCACGAGTGCGATCGCCGTGCGTGCGGGCGCGAAGCGGTGTATCGAATTTTCCCCCATGCGGACGAGATAATCACAGTTCTTGCGACGCGGAGCGATCGTCTTTCGTTTTGCTCCCTGACGAAACCCTGCAAAGATGCTGAGACCCGGGGAGCTTGTTCAAGAGTGCCGCCCCGGAAAATCACAGTGCGGACCGGCGTCTTCGACGCGGGTCGCAGGGGGGCCACATGAAAAATTTCGATATTGCGCGCCATTTTGGCAATCAGCGGGGCCGCAGAGCCGCCGCGTTCGCGACCGCCGGCGTCCTCGCCGCGGGTGCACTGCTCGCCGTTCCGGCGGCAGCACAGGCTGAGACCATCGACTGGGCTCCGGCCGATCCGTCCGACAGCGCCGTGTCGCTGCTCGCGACACCGACCACCACAGATGTCGTCGTGTCGGCGCGCATCGCGTACCAGCGTGCGCCGATCGTCGACGTCGACAACCCCGCCTACCTCGAGGGCGTGACCTTCGAGCTCTTCGAGCCGGCCGGCAACGCGCCGGGTGCGGCGACCGGGTACACCTGCGAGATTCCCGCGGGCGCCCTCGACTGCACCATCTCGATCCCCGACACCGCGCCGGGCGGCGCGAACGCCGGAGACCGCTTCTACGTCGTGATGACGAGCGCCGGCGACAACGCCACGCCCATCACCGAGCTGCGCACCGGCACGTCGTCCGAGCCGTTCACGCGTCGCTCGTACCCGGGCCTGACGGCTCCGGCCGTCGGCGGCCAGACGCTCGCCTTCCCCTCGCAGGGAACGGGCGAGCAGCTCAACTCGCTCGTCACCGCGGCAACGCTCGACAACCCGACGCTCGACCCGTCGTGCGTCACCTCCGAGCGCCTGTCGCTCGCGACGCAGCTCGACCTCTCGGGCTCGATCGACGAGCAGCAGCGCACCCAGTACCGCGAGGCGCTCGAGGCGCTCGTCGTCTCGCTCGAGGGTGAAGCGGTCGACCTGACCGTGTCGACCTTCGGTTCGTCGTCGCCGGTCGCCGGGCGCGCGGGCGGTCCGTTCGCCCTCGACACCGACGCCGGGCTGGATGCGGCGCTCGACGCGATCGACTCCTACGTTCGCCCCGTGTCGGGCGCGACCCAGCAGACCAACTGGGACCTCGCGCTGCGCAAGGTGGCCGATTACTCGACCACCTTCGATGCCCTCCTCGTCGTCACCGACGGAGCGCCGAACTACGTCAGCAACAGCGCCGGCACCGGTGGGCAGGAAGTCTTCGGCTCCCGCGTCACCATCGCCTCGCTCGAGCAGGCCGTCTTCTCGGCGAACGCCGTGAAGGCCGAGGGCACCCGCATCCTCGCCATGGGCGTGGGTACCGGCGTCGACGGTCGTCTCGCCGACAACCTCGCCGCGATCTCGGGACCGATCGAGGGCAGCGACTACTTCCAGGGCGCCTGGTCGACCCTCGCGGCCGACTTGCAGGCAGCGGTTTCGCCGCTCGTCTGCGTCTCGCCCGTCACGGCGACGACCTACGTCACGGACGTTTCCGGTGAGAACCCGGTTGCGACCGACGGCTTCACGGTCGGCGCGGCCACGTCTGCGGTGTCTGCCGGCACCGCGACCGTGACCGGCGACAACCCGCAGGTCACGGGTGCCGATGGCAACCCGACCGGCACGGCCGACTGGGCGGTGTCGTTCTCCGACGCCGACGCCACAGCGACGCTCACCGTGACGCAGGAGGCCCGCGCGGGTCTGACGCTGACCGGCTCGTCGTTCACCGTCACTCACGCCGACAGCACCACGACGACGGGTACCGGCGGATCGCCGCTCGTCATCCCCGGGCTGACGCGCGGCGACCGTGTCGCGGTGTCGTTCACCAACGCTCCCGCGGTCGACGCCGCCACCTTCCGGGTGCGCTCCGTCGTCGAGGGCTCTGCTGCGGACGCCGTGCCCGACTCGACGACCTTCTCGGTGACCTACACGGTCAACGGAGTGGCTGCGGCCACCCCGCTGACGGTGCGGGCAGACGGCACGATCGTCGATGCGCCGGTGTTCGAGGTCGGTGACGTCGTCGTGCTCACGCAGGGTGCCCAGCCGGCGATCTCGGGCGTCGAGTGGGGCCCCGTGCCGCCCGCGCAGACGATCACCCTGACGGATGCCGCGCAGCTCGTCACGTTCGTCAACACCGCGACGGCGGTCGGCCCGACGCCGACCCCGACCCCGACGTCGACCACGCTGCCCACCCCGTCGCCCTCGCCGACGTCGGGCATGTTGCCGGCGACCGGCTCGGAGGCCACCGCATGGCCGTTCCTCGGCGGAGCGGCTGCGCTCCTGCTGGGTGCGGCCGTCTTCATGGTCTCGCGTCGCCGGGCGGCTCGTCACAGCTGAATCACGAGGCTCGGGCGCCGGCTCTCCGGTCGCGCCGAGTGAATGAACGAACCGGCTCGGGCCCCTCGGGGGCCCGGGCCGGTTCGTTCTTTAGCACAGAGGACGCTCAGGTTCTGTCCCCCGAAGTGCCTACATCGTGTTTCGAAACACGCGCGTAACCTGGGATCACGCTCACTCGCAGGCGCCGGGCATCCCCCCAACGCTCGCCTCGCCTGCCGGTAGCGATAGCCCCCGGCGACGTTCCTCCCCCCGGAACGAACCGGGGGCTCACTCTTGGGATCGGCGGTCTCAGCCGTTCGGGTTCCGGGCGTTGACCGCGGCGGAGTAGACCTCGGCCGGCACGTCGTCGTCGACGTCGTAGCCGTAGTAATCGTCGACGCGCTTGCGTCGGGGGATCTTGTTCAGCACCACGCCGAGGGTGCGCCCGTTCACCTTCGAGATGTTGTCGAGCGACCGGCGCAGCACGTCGAACGTCGTGCGTCCCGATGAGACGACGATGAGCGCGCCGTCGGCGGCCGTCGAGAGCACCGCCGCGTCGGAGACCAGCAGCGTGGGCGGCGAGTCGATGATCACGAGGCCGTGCTGGCTGAGGTCGCTGATGAGGTCGCGCATGCGCTGCGAGCCGAGCATCTCGCTCGGGTTCGGCGGGATGCGCCCCGCGGGGAGCACGAGCAGGTTGCGCGCGGGACCGAACGTGGCGCTCACCTCGTGCGTCGATGCGCGACCGGCCAGCACGTCGGTAAGGCCGACGCCCACCGACAGGCCGAACAGGGGCGCGACGACCGGGCGTCGGAGGTCGGCGTCGATGAACGCGACCCGCTGGCCGGCGGCAGCGAGGCTCATCGCGAGGTTCGCGGCGGTGCTCGACTTGCCGTCGCCCGGCATCGGGCTCGTGACCACGATCGAACGCGGCGGGTTGTCGACGTCGGTGTACTGCAGGTTGATCCGCAGTTCGCGCAGCGCTTCGGTCAGCGCGGTGCGGCTGCCGGGGCGCGAGGAGTTCGTGAACGAGAACACCTCGCGGGTGTTGTCGAGGCTGCGTTCGAGGGGGAGCGTTCCGACGACCCCCACGCCGAACTCGCGCTCGATGTCTTCGGACGAACGGATGCGGCGGTCGAGCACGTCGCGCAGCACCGCGTAGCCGATGCCGAGCGCGAGGCCGATGAGACCACCGAGCGCGACGTTGAGCGGGATGTTCGGCGACGACGGCGACGACGGCAGCCGGGCCGAGTCGCCGGGGATCAGGGTGACGGCGGCCGAGCCGGGCGTTCCGTCGCCCTCGATGTCGTCGATGGCGGCGACCATGCCGCGGGTCCACGCCTCGGCGAGGTCGCGAGCGGCTTCGGGGGTGCCCGCGTTGGCGGCGACATGGATGACGACGGTGTCGAGGGGGTTCGTGACGCTCACGCGGTTGACGAGCGACTCGGGCGTCGTGGTGAGGCCGAGCTCGGTGATGGCCGACTCGGCGACCGACCGCCACGACCCGATGTCGAGGTAGGAGGTCACCTTGCTCCGGGCGAGCTGATCGCTCACGAGCGACGACCCGGTGTCGTTGCCGAGGTCGGTGGCGGCGACGTAGCCGCTGGCGGTGGCGGTGTACACGCGGGGCTGCAGAAGCGACCAGCCGAGCGCGACCGCGAGACCGACGACCGTGAGCAGCACGATGGCCAGCCAGTGCGCCCCCAGCACGCGCAGGTAGTCGCGCAATTCCACGGCGTTCCCCCCGCCTTTCCGCTCGTACACTAGCGGCTGTGAGCCCTGATCCCGTGATCGACGCCCTCGGGGTGCCGATCCGGCTCGATCTCTCCGCCCTCGGCGATGCCGACGCGACCGCGGTGCGCGAGGCCTGGGCCGACGCCGCCGCCGGCTCCGACGCATCCGCTCGTCTCGTGCTGCACGTCGTGCCCGACGGCGACCGCGCGTGGTGGATGCCCGAGCTGTCGCGCCGGGTGACGGCCGCCGCGATCGAGCACCGCAAGGGCGAGGGGTGGATGCTGCACGCCACGGCGCTCGCCGACGACGACGGTCGCGTCGTCGCGTTCGTCGGCGAATCGGGCGCGGGCAAGACCACGCTGGCCGCCGCGGTGGGCCGGAGGTTCGGGTACGTCACCGACGAGACCGTGTTCATCGGGCCGGGGCGAGATGTCGCGCCGTACCGGAAGCCCCTCTCGGTGCGCGGTGGGGGGATCGCCCCGAAGACCGAGACGCCTCCGTCGGGCCTCGGGCTCGGCGTGCTCCCGAACACACCTCTCGAGCTCACCGCGATCGTGCTGCTCGACCGGCGCGACGACGCGGACGAGCCGACCGCCCGCACCCTGACCACGGTCGAGGCCGTGGCCGCGCTCACGGCCCACACGAGCTTCCTCTCGCACCTCGCGCGCCCCCTGCAGTTCGTCGCCGCGATCCTCGCCGAGACGCCGGTCGTGCGGCTGACCTACCGCGAGGCGCACGATCTCGACGCGATCGATGCCCTCTGGCAGACCTCGGGTAATCGGAGTCGCGGCACGGTCGAGCCGGTCGTGGATGCAGCGGACTCCCCGCCGGCCGGGGGACTCCGCCGCGCGGCCGTCGCCGATGCGATCGCGCTCGCCGACGCCGCCCAGCTGCTCGTGCTCCACGACGATGTCGTGCACACCCTCGGCGGCATCGCCCCGACGCTCTGGCGGGCGCTCGGCGCCGCAGGCGACGGGCCGGGACTGGTGACGGCACTGGTGGCCGCGCACGGTCACCCGCCCGAGGGGGACGCCGAGCAGCTCGTCGGGGCGGCGCTCGACGAGCTGGGCGCCGCCGGTCTCGTGGTCGAGGTCGGTTCGGGGTGGCGGGTCGCCGCCGACTGCGCGTGGCAGGAGTCGGTGGGCGGCGGAGTGGTTGTTCTCCCGCTGCGACGGGTGCGCACCGCGAGTCCGCTGGTGCTCGACGAGGTCGGCTCGCTCATCTGGCGGGCGGTCGCCGGGGCGCCGGGTGCGGGCGTGCCGCAGATCAGTCGGATCGTCGAGCGCGAACTGCTCGACGCACCCGACGATCTCACCGATCACGTGGCCGAGTTCATCGCCTCGCTCGAGCGCGCGCTCCTCGTCGACCGCGTGTAGCTCGCGGCGCTGCGGTGCCGCCACAGGGCGCGTGCCGCGGAGGGGAAGGTGCGCAGGCCCCGCCGCCAGCGGGCGACACGGGCGCGGAGTCGGGGGAGCGCGGCATCCGCGATCTCGGGGCGATGCAGCAGCAGCTCGGCGCGGCTCGGCCAGATTCCGTGGGCGATGAGCCTCAGCCGGTCGCGACCCCGCGTGCGCCGCAGGTGCGTCAGCCAGAAGTAGCCCGCCGTGCCGCCGCTGCTGACGCGAGCCCGCCACTGCAGCAGCTCCGGAGAGGGAGGTGTCGGCGGGCCGAGACGGACGCCGAGGTCGTGCAGCACGCCGCGGAGCGTCTCGTCGCTGCCGGTCGCGCGCGCCAGGACGGCGAGGTCGACGGCCTCATCGTCGCTGAGCCGGGTGGTGGCCGTGAGGTGCGCGAGTTCGGTCGCGTGCCGGGGGAGGGCTGAGATCCCGCGCAGCGAGTGCAGGGCGAGGATCAGGATCGACGACGCACGGTCGGGCACGGGGCAGCTCTGGTGGGCGACCTCGATCGCCTCGTGACGGCGCCAGAGCTCGTCGAAGACCGTCTCGGGCTCCGCCAGGAAGCCCGGGAAGAAGCGGTGCACGTCGAGGTCGCACGGCCAGTCGCGATGCACGAAGGTGCGCGAGTGGGTGGTGAACACGGATCCTGCGAGGGTGCTCGCGCGTTCGTGCCAGCCGGCGTGCTCGATGGCCGCGACGAAGACATCGAAACGGGCGGGCTCGATCAGCACGTCGATGTCGTTCGAGACGTGCGGGGCGCGCAGCCCGTGACGCTCGAGCGCGACGCCCTTGATCAGGAGCGCGCGCACGCCGTGCGACACGGCCAGGCGGTGCACCCAGGGCCACCCCACGGCGACGGCGTCTTCGAGCCGAAGCTGGGCCGACCGGGTGTGCACGCCTCCACCGTAGAAGAGCCGCGTCGATGGAACGCGCAGGTCAGCGGCGCGTTCGACACGCGCACGCAACACGCCGTGGATACAATCCTGGTACAGACACGCCTGGGGGTGGCCGTGGAAATCCTGCCGAGTGCCGCGGTAGATCGACGTACCGTGCTCAAGACGACCGCATGGGCGGTGCCCGTCATCGCCTCGGCCGTGGCCGCGCCGGCACGGCTGGTGTCGCCGTCCGAGCCGCCGGCGGTGTCGGCTCGGCCGGACTGGGTCGACGACACCCCCGCTCTGACCGTCGAGTCGACGAACCCCGGCGCCGCGATCCCGGCCGGCGTCTACAGCTTCACGGCGACCGGCGGCGTCTCGCCGACGGCCGAGCTCTTCCGCACCGACCCCGTGATGGCGGCGAACGTGCAGCCCGCGAAGCCGGGCGGCACGACCGCGACCGTGACGCTGCTCGAGGGCAGCGCCGTCTCGAACTTCACGGCATACGTCGTCATCGACGGCATCCGCGACACCATCGACCCGGCGGCGACCCTCACCGTGACGCTGCCCACCGGTGGCGGGGCATCGATCTCGCTGCTCGACGAGCTGCCGACCCAGACTCCCGAGCCGCCCGCCCTCGCCGCCTACGGGCCGAACGGCGCGCACTGGCCGGCGCGCACTCCCGCGGTGGATGCGGCGTTCGACTGGGTGGTCGACGTCGACCCGACCTGGGCGGCGATCGCCGCGGCCATCACGACCGCGACGACGCAGCATCCGAACGGCAAGGTCAAGATCCGCGTGAAGCCCGGCGTGCTGCCCACGGGTGCGGGTGCCGGGTCGAGCTCGAAGGCCGCGATCGAGAACGTCGGCGCGGCAGGCCGGCCGTGGCGCATCCTCGTCACGCCCCGCGACGGATGGGGCACCGTCACGGGTGCGGGCGGCTACGCGATCAGGGGTGTGAAGGGCGTCTCGTTCGTCGGGCTCGACCTGATCGACAGCGCCGTGCTCGTGCGCGACTCGCAAGACGTGGCGCTGGGCTGGTCGACCTTCGCGTACCTCAACATCACGGCGAACGGTGCGGCGGTCACGGGCGTCGAGTTCGTGGAGTGCGTGCTGCCGAACCAGCTCGACATCGACAACGCCGACCGCATGGCCTTCCGCGTCGCCAACGGTCACTCGATCAACGGCGTGACAATGTCGGGATGCTACGTCGCACCCGCCTACAAGCCCGCCGGGTCGACCATGCACTGCGACACCCTGCAGGTCAGCGGGGGAGCGGTGAGCAACATCGCCTTCACCGATTCTATCTTCTTCCAGTCGAGCTCGCAGATTCTGCAGTTCGAGCAGACGCAGGGCGTCGCCTTCACCCGCACCGCGGTGCTGGGCGGGCGCCGCGGCAGCGGACGGTATCCCTTCGGGGCGGATCGTCACGTGAACATCGGGCAGAACTCCGTCTGGGGCAAGACGACCTCGGGCGTCACCTTCGCTGACAGCGTGGTGCTGGGGTCGATCAACAGTCGCGACGTCATCGTCTCGAGCGCGTCGAACACGGTCGTCTCGCACATGCCGGCCGTCGCTCCGCTGCAGGGCTCGTACACGGTCGACAGCCAGTACGCGAACCTCGAGACGCCGGTGCCGGCGGCATGGTTCGACGCGAACTGCCCGATGCCCTCGCGCGCGCGCCTCGCGCAGGTGTGGGCCGCGCTCGCCGTCTGACGTCGCTTCTCGCCTGACGGGGCCTACTGCGTGACGACGGGCCGCGCGGCGAGCAGCCGCTGCTCGCGCTCGGAGTTCTCCGTCTCCTGCCGACGATCGGCGGATGCTGCGGCGCGCCCGAAGACGAGCGCCACCCCGCCTGCGATCACGACGTAGAGCACGAGCAGAAGAAGAAAAAGAACGACCATAGTGACTCCCCTTTGAATCGACCGTTGTGGATCAAGGTAGACCCGGGTGCGGTCGTGGCGAGTGAGATCCCTCTCATGTTGGGCGGATTGTTGTGGACTTTCAATCCGAAGTCCAGAGTTTTCGCGTTTTGTCCCCCAAACGGGGGACACAGGCGTAGGCTCGCCCACAGCCCGCTCCGTGACGGAGGCACCCCTGATCGGAGCGGGCATCTAGGAGATGACATGGCGACGATTGCCTTCCCGCGGCTGGTCCGCGTGGCCACCCATAGAACGCACGCGCGCCCCCGCCTGGGCCTCCGAGACACGGTCGACCTCTTCGTCTACGGACGAACGGCGGTGGACTGCGAGGAGTGCGGCACGTCGTTGCGCCCCAGCCGGGCGATCTGGCGTGGCGCACACCCGTACTGCTCCGTGGAGCACGAGGCGGCCGACTCCTTCTGACGACGGCGTCGGTCGTGAGCGCTCTTCGCGGCCGGTCGTGCGTGCCACTACCCTGTGGGCAGCGAGCGTGGGGCTCGCGGACGACGGGGGAGACATGGCGCGCACGACCGGTGGGGGCGCCGAGGCGCACCGCCCCGACGGGCGTCGGCGGCGAGGCCGCTGGTGGACCGTCGTCGCCACCGTTCTGATCGTCGTCGGCGCGCTCCTGGCGCCGCTGGCGGCCGCGGCGTCGTGGGCGAACACCACGCTCACCGACACAGACCGGTTCGTCGACACCTACGCGCCGCTGGCGCACGACCCGGCGGTGCGCGATCTCGTCACCGACGAGACCGTGCGCGTCATCGAGGAGCAGGTCGACATTCCGCAGCTCACCTCCGACGTCATCGACGGCATCATCGACCTCGGCACTGGGCCCGTCGCGACGCAGGCTCTCGAGGCACTGAAGGGTTCGGTCACCCAGGGACTGCAGTCGCTGGTGCGGTCGAAGGTGGCCGACCTCGTCGCATCGGAGGGGTTCGACACGGTCTGGACGAACACGTTGCGCATCACGCACGTGCAGCTGACCGCGGCACTCCAGGGCGACCCGGACGCGCTGGTGGGTCTGGGCGAAGACGGTTCGATCGGCATCCAGCTCGCCCCGATCGTCGATGCCGCGAAGCAGATGCTGGTGTCGGACGGGTTCACGTTCGCCGACCGGATCCCTTCGACCGACAGGGTGATCGTGGTGGCGCAGTCGGATGCCCTCCCCACGATCCAGCGCGGCTACGACATCGCCGTCGTCTCGGGTGCATGGCTGCCGTGGGTGGCGCTGCTGCTGATCGCCGCGGGGGTCGCCGTCGCTCGGCGCCGGTGGATCGCGCTGATGTGGGCGGGGATCGCGGTCGCCGCGACGATGACTATCCTCGTGGTGGCACTCGCCGTCGGCCGCGCGGTGGCCGCAGATGCCGTCGTCTCGTCGGAGGTTGCCGCGGGGGTGGTCGACGCCCTGTTCGACGCCGCGCTCTCACCGCTCCGAGGCGCGGCGGTGGTCGTCATCGTGGGGGCGCTGGTGGTGGCGGTCGTCGGATGGATCGCCGGTCCGTGGCGTCTGCCGCGGGCGCTGCGGGGCTTCGCTCTCACCGGTGCGCGGGGCGTGCGCGACGCCGTGGTTTCTCGGAGGGCGGCGTCGCGCTGAGCCGGGTCGCCGGGGCGCGCAAGCCCCCGGTGTCGCTCGTCGGCCGGTCGTACGGTGGAACGATCCACCCCCGAGAGGAGTCGACCATGTCTCTGCCCATCGACAAGCTGGCCGTGAGGAGCCCCGATTTCGACACGCTCACGCGTATTCCGGAGGAGTTCTCCGCCGACGGCGGCAACCGGGTGCCGCGTGTCGTGTTCGACGGCGTTCCCGAGGGCACGGTGGAGCTCGCGGTGATCGTGCATGATCCGGACGCTCCGTTGGCCCAGGGGTTCACGCACTGGGTGGTCTACGGCATCGCGGCCGACGCCACCGAGCTCGACGTCGATGCCGACGGCATCCGGCAGGGGCCGAACACGGCTGGGGTCACGTCGTACTACGGTCCGCAGCCGCCCGCCGGCCACGGCGAGCACCACTACTACTTCTGGGTGTTCGCGCTCTCGCGTCCCGTCGAGGGCACGCCGTCGCGCGAGGAGTTCCTCGACGAGTACGCCGACGCGATCATCGAGCAGGCCCGCACCGTCGGTCTGTTCTCGCGCTGACCTTCGCCCGTCGGGGCTAGACGGTGCGGCGACATGCGCGCGGCGATGCTCCCGCGTTCGCGGGCGTGGGTGGTGCCGGATCAGAAGGGTGGCGGGTCGCCGTCGGGCACGAAGGTGACGTAGCGCTCGGGCTTGTCGACCGAGGTGTGTCCGAGGGGTGAGGTCCATTCGATGGATCCGTCGGGATGCTGCCGGGCCGTCCACTCGGTCTCGGTCTTGAGCGTGTGATGTCGCTTGCAGAGGCTCGCGAGATTGGTCACATCGGTGGGTCCGCCGAGCGCCCAGTCGCGATTGTGGTCGTGCTCGCAGTAGCGCGCGGGCATTCTGCACCCGGGGAAGCGGCAATGGATGTCGCGCGCGGCGAGAAACCTTTCCATCGCCCGATTGCGCTGATAGCGGTCGACGGCGAGCACGGCACCGGTGATCGGGTGGGTGAGAATGCGGTCCCATCCGGGCGCGGTGGCCATGAGGCAGCGCGCGGTCTCGGCGTCGACCGGGCTGACTCCGTCGATCGTCGCCCCGCGGTCGGAGACTCCGGCGGCGGTGAGGGCGGGAACCACGACCTGCACCTGCGCGCGGATCGCTCCGAGCCCGCCGGGCACCACGTCGGTGGTCGGATCGATGGCCGGTTGCCCGGTGAGCATGAGGTCGCAGGCGAGATCGGCGCGCACCTGGTCGAGCGTGCGGGTGTCGTGAACGGCGGTGTCGGCATCCACGTCGGTATCGGCTGCGGCGTCGCCGCCGGCTGCGGCGTCGGATGCCACGTCGGACGCGGATGCGGCGTCGCCGTCGCGTTCGGCGGCGGCCGCAGCATCCGCTTCGGTGTCGGTGCTCGAAGACGCGGCGACCGACCGCACGGCGCGCGCCTGCTGGGTGAGGCGGTCGCGCATCGCGCGCACGAGTGTGATCGAGTGCCGCACGACGAGCTCGCCGATGCCGTCGCCGACATCGTTGACCCAGACGCGGCGGTCGTTCTCGGCGCGGGCGTGACGGACGGTGATCGACTCGGGGTGCAGCTCTTCGGCGATCGCGCGGGCGAGGGTGCGCGTGCGCGCGGCGGTATCGGTCGACGCGCGCTCGAGCACGACCTCTTCGAAGGCCTGCCGCTCGTTCGGATCGTCGATCACGGCGCCCTCTTCGCGGATGACGCTCGCGTGGCGCATCGAGATGCGGCCTTGGGAGAGGGCGTCGAGCGTCGCGGGCCACTTGTCGACGAGGTCGATCGCGTCGTTCATGCGCCTCTGCACGACGCGGTCGTTCCACCGCAGGGCGATGCCGATCTCGGCGGCGATCGACCGCAACTGCATCTCGCGCACCTGCACGGTCTTCGGTTTGTGGGCTGAGCGAGAGAGGGCCACGCGCATCGCCGTCGCGAACCCCATGACGTTCTCGGCCTCGAGAGCGGCGGCCGCGCGCTCGTTCTCGACGAGCGTGCTCACGATGTCGTCGAGCACCGCTTCGCCGCGATCATCGAAGGCATCTGCTGTGGCCATGACCCCAGTGTTGCAGGGGGTTCCGACATCGAACCTGGCCCCCGAAGCGTCCCGACCGGGTAGCCGCCGCAGCGCGTCCGCTTCGGAGGGGATGTGCACGTCGGAGGTCGATTCTGCGCAGAATGGCCCTCCGAAATGCATCTCTCCTCCGTTGTGCGCCAGGGGCGTCGCCCGCCGCCGGGCAGGGTCTGGGATGCTCGACGCATGCTCTTCCTCCCCGCCGACGACTACGCGCTGATCGAGCGGTCGGTGCCCCTGGCGTGCGTCGATTTTGTTCCCGAACGCACGGTGGACGGTCGGCGCGAGATCGGGCTCATCCTGCGCGAGTCGCCGCACGGCCGGGTCTGGTGCCACCTCGGCGGACGCATCGGTCGGGGCGAGAGCATTCGCGAGGCCCTCGGCCGGCACGCGCACGACACGATCGCCGTCGACCTCGAGCTGCCCGCCGACCCGCAGCCGGGCTATGTCTACCAGTGGTTTCCGCCCGACGATCTGCCGGCGGATGCTGCGCAGCTGCGCTACGGCGACGACCCGCGCAAGCACGCCGTCGGCCTGTCGTTCGTGGTGACCGCGGTCGGAGAACCGCGGCCGCAGAACGAGGCGCTCGACTTCGGCTGGTTCGCGGTCGACGATCTGCCGCAGCCGCTGTGGCCGGGGTGCGAGGCGCTGTTCGAGCGGCTGCTCACCCTGCCTAGGCTGGATCGATGACAGTTCAGGTCAGGCGCGTTCTCGAGACAGACGAAGCGGCATGGTCGCGGCTCTACGCGGGGTATCGAGCCTTCTACAAGCTCGACGACGACCCCGAGGCCGTGAGAACCACGTGGGAGTGGGTGTCGACCGCGCAGCATGGGTTCATCGGGCTGGTCGCCACCGTCGATGACGAGCTGGTCGGACTGGCTCATCTGCGCCGGTTCGCGCGTCCGTCGACCGCGTCGATGGGCTTGTACCTCGACGACCTCTTCACCGCTCCCGCGACCCGGGGCGCGGGTGTCGCGACGGCCCTGTTGAACAGAGCGTCCGAGATCGCCGCGGCCGAGGGCGCGAGTGTCGTCCGTTGGATCACGGCTGCAGACAATGCGGCAGCACGCCGCGTGTACGACCGCGTGGCTGCAGCGACCCCGTGGGTCACCTACGACATGAAGCCGGCGACGAGCTAAGACGGAGTCTGAGCGGTCACTCGCTGTAGTCGCCCACCCACCAGTCCGAGATCCGGGCCATCACTTCACCAGCGGCCCGGTGCTCGGGCAGTGCGAGGAAGAGTGAGAACGCAGCATCCGTCGTGAACGTCGCGTCTTCGACGATGACGCGGCCCTTGCGCACGTCAATCGACAGCTCGATCCGCCACAGCTCGGCGCCGGCGACCGGCTCGAGCGCGCGCAGGGTGTCCATAGCCGCGAACAGTTCCGGGTCCGTGACATCGTCACGAACCCGGAACAGAACGATATGCCGCTGCACTACCCGCGCAGGGTGTCGACATGCTCGCGGTACCAGGCGACGGTGCGGTCGAGTCCCTCGCTGAGAGAGATCTTCGAGGTCCAGCCCGCCTCAGCCAGCTTCGACACGTCGAGCAGCTTCTGCGGGGTGCCGTCGGGCTTCGTGGTGTCCCACTCGGTCTCGCCGTCGAACCCGACGACCTGGCCGATGGTCTCGGCGATCTCGCGGATGGTGACGTCGGAGCCCGTGCCGACGTTGACCTGGTCGGGTCCGTCGTAGTGCTCGAGCAGGTGCAGGCACGCGTCGGCCATGTCATCGGCGTGCAGGAACTCGCGCCGCGGCGTGCCGGTGCCCCAGTTGGTCACGGTGGGCGCGCCCGACTTCGTCGCCTCGTCGTACCGACGGATGAGGGCCGGCAGCACGTGCGAGCCCTTCGGCGAGAAGTTGTCGTTCGGTCCGTAGAGGTTGGTCGGCATCGCGCTGATCCAGGGGAGGCCGTACTGGCGACGCACGGCCTGGGTCTGCAGGATGCCGGCGATCTTCGCGATCGCGTAGGCGTCGTTCGTCTCTTCGAGGTGCCCGGTGAGCAGCGAGTCTTCGCGGATCGGCTGCTCGGCGAACTTCGGGTAGATGCAGGAGGAGCCGAGGAACAGCACGCGCTCGACGTCGTTCTTGTGCGCCGCGTCGAGCACGTTCACCTGGATGCGCATGTTGTCGCTCAGGAAGTCGACGGGGTAGGTGCTGTTGGCGAGAATGCCGCCCACCTTCGCCGCCGCGAGCACGACGTACTTCGGCTTGGTCTCGCCCATGTAGGCGAAGACGGCATCGCGGTCTTTCAGGTCGAGTTCGGCCGAGGGCTTGCCGACCAGGTTCTCGAACCCGGATGCTTCGAGCTTGCGCCAGATCGCCGAACCCACGAGTCCGCGGTGCCCGGCGACGTAGAACGTCGCGTCGCGGTCGAGCTCGCCGGGGGAGTAGTCGACTCCGTCGACGGCGGTCACGCGGTGCCCCACGAGGCGAGCTTGACGGTGTCGATCCACTCCGCGCCCTTTTCCAGTGCTTCCACGTCGGCGTCAACCATGAGCTTGGCGAGTTCCTTCCCATCGATGGTGGGAACCCAGCCGAGCTTGTCGGCAGCCTTCGAGGGGTCGCCGATGAGGGCGTCGACCTCGGTGGGGCGCAGGTAGCGCTCGTCGAACTTCACGAACTCCTGCCAGTCGAGCCCGACGTGACCGAACGAGGTCTCGAGGAAGTCTTTGATCGTGTAGCCGACGCCCGTGCCGAGCACGAAGTCTTCGGGCTCGTCGGCCTGCAGGATGCGCCACATGCCCTCGACATACTCGGCGGCGTAACCCCAGTCGCGGATCGAGTCGAGGTTGCCGAGGTAGATGTCTTTCTGCACCCCGGCCTTGATGCGGGCCACGGCGCGGGTGATCTTGCGAGTCACGAACGTCTCACCGCGACGGGGCGACTCGTGGTTGAACAGGATGCCGTTCACCGCGAACATGTCGTACGCCTCGCGGTAGTTCTTGGTGATCCAGTAGCTGTAGAGCTTGGCGACACCGTAGGGCGAGCGCGGGTAGAAGGGCGTGTTCTCGTCTTGCGGCGGGGGAGTCGCGCCGAACAGCTCGGAGGTCGAGGCCTGGTAGAACTTCGTCTTCACGCCCGAGAGGCGCACGGCCTCGAGCAGGCGGATGGTTCCCGTGCCGGTGGTGTCGGCGGTGTGCTCGGGCTCGTCGAACGAGACACGTACGTGCGACTGCGCGGCGAGGTTGTAGACCTCGTCGGGGTCGATCTGCGCCATGAGCGTGACCATGCGAGCGCCGTCGCTCAGGTCGCCGTAGTGCAGGAAGAGCTTCGCCGTCGGGTCGTGCGGGTCGACGTAGAGGTGGTCGATGCGGTGCGTGTTAAAGGTCGACGCGCGGCGGATCAAGCCGTGCACCTCGTAGCCCTTCGACAGCAGGAGCTCGGCGAGATAAGAGCCGTCTTGCCCCGTGATGCCGGTGATGAGTGCGCGCTTGGTCAACTGAAGCCCCGTTCAGATGGAGGATGTGCTCGGACGTTGGTGAAGATCGGACGTTCGTGAGCCATCCCCGTCGATGAGCAGCGAGAGAAGCGTAGCGAATCGATCGATCGCGAATGTTTCGTCGAGCACCGTGTTTCGGTAGTTCAGCCCGTTGGCTCCGAGCTCGGTCGAGCGCGCCTCGTCGGCGCCGAGCGCGAGCGCTGCTTCCAGCAGCTTCGACGGGTTGCCGGCAGGCACGACAACGCCGGCGGCGGCCGTTGTGACTTCCTCGGCGGTGATGCCGGTCTCGTCGGTGGCCGCAAGCACGGGGCGACCGGTCGAGAAGTAGGAGGTGAGCTTGCTCGGCACGGCCATCTCGGCGACACCCGGCTTCTCGTTCACCAGCAGCACGTCGGCCGCGATGAGGGCCTGAGCGAACTCGTCGTCAGGAAGTGGGGGGAGGAACTGCAGCGCGCCGATGCCGGCGCCGTCCTTCGAGAGGCGCGCCTTCTCGCCCCCGTTACCCATCAGGACGAAGCGGATGCTGGCACCGCTCTTGTCGGCGAGGCGAGCGGCGGCGAGCACGTTCTCGAGCCCCTGCTTCACGCCCATGTTTCCCGCGTGCAGCACGATGGTCTCATCGCCCCACCCGAGTGCGCGTCGAGCGGCCTCGCGGTCGACGACCGGCATCGGTGGGAGGTGCGTCCAGTTGCGCACGACTTCGATGCGGTCGCGCGGTACGAAGAAGTCTTCGGAGACGCGACGAGCGAACCTCTCGTGGATGACGACGACGCGGTCGGCCCGGCGCAGCAGCCAGCCTTCGACGACCCGGATGATCCGACCGGTGAGTCCCGACCCCTGACCGGTCTCCGACAGCCCGAGCGTGTAGAGATCTTGCACCCATACGACGACGGGCGTGCGTCGGTGGAAAATGCGTGCGCGCACAGCGGCGAAGGCGGAAGAGAAGAGTGCGGGGGAGATGAGGACGATGGCATCGGGGCGCCGCCATCGTGCGGCGACCAGCCGGAGACCGAAGCTGATCTCAGAGAGGAGCCTTCGCACCCCGGTGGGCTTCATCGGCACGTAGTGACGCAGCCTCGTGACGGCGACCCCGTCGAGATGTTCCCTGCGCGACCACTGTCCGTAACCTTCGCGGATTTTCCACTCCGGATAATGAGGGTGCGCCGTGACGACTTCGATGCGGCGCTCGTTATGCGCAAGGCCGAGGGCCATTGCGCCCGTGTAGGGAGAGATGCCCGTCGGTTCAGGCGGGTAGTTGATCCCCAGTAAGGTGACTGCGGGGGCGAGGCGCGGCATGGTCTCGACCTTAGTGCGGCAACGATTCCGTCTCGTTTCAGAAGGTGCCCAATGTCTGAAGTTCCGGTGATCGACCTTTCGAAGGCCCCCGGTGAACGCGCCGCGTGGGACCGTCCGTCGTGGGTCGTGTACCTGTGGGCCGTGTGCGAGCTGCTCTTCGTGACCAACCCGTGGCAGATCAGCTCGAGCCTCCGTATCCGAGTGCTCCGCGCCTTCGGCGCTGAGATCGGTTCCGGAGTCGTATTCCGTCCGCGCACTCGCGTGAAGTTCCCGTGGAAGCTCCACATCGGAGACCGCTCATGGATCGGCGAAGGGGTCTGGTTCCACAACCAGGACCACATCTATGTCGGGCACGACGTTGTCATCTCCCAGGAGACGTTTCTGACGACGGGCAGCCACCGCCACCGCTCCGATATGGCTCTTGTTACTCGCGAGATAATGATCGGATCAGGCGTCTGGGTCACCAGTCGGTGTGTCATTCTTGGCGGCAGTCAGATCGGCCAGTCCGCGTTGGTGCGGCCCCTCAGCTTGGTGGACGGAACCTCGATCAACGCCGGAGAGATATGGGGCGGAAACCCAGCTCGGCGACTCGCGGAAAGATTCACCACGGCGGATAAGAATGGGTGACCGTGGGTACTCATCGAGCCTGCCGTCGGGCAAAGGCCGATTTAAATTCTCGTTCTTAAGCGAGCGTTGCGAATGAGGTACTACTGATGTCCGGGGCCAGGATCCTACGCGTTGTCACTTTAGCGAGCAGAACCGGCATGTACGGGGGCCCCTTCGACACCGCATCTCGTCAGTCTGAACTGGCGCGACAGAGTGGTTTCGATGTCGTTCTTATTGCGGGATCGTTCGATGGTGATGAGCCGGATGCAAAAAAAAACCGCGTCACCGCTAAGGTGCGTCACGTTTTCGGAATGTCGAGCTTTGTAGATGTCTACTCATTCCAAGTATTCATTCGCCTTACTCAAGCCATTCGAGCTGCAGATATCCTACACATCAGCATCTCGCGAGAGATGTTGCCGCTTACGGCGATGGTGCTGGGAAGACTCTTTCGTAAAGGCCTGGTCTTGCAGCCCCATGGGATGCTCACGTCTCGAGCCTCGAACTTCCATCGACTCTTCGATTCCGTCCTACTCAAGCCATGGCTAGGCAAGAGATCGTCCTTCGTCGCGCTAACCGCGAACGAAGCTACCGAGCTCGAACGCTGGAACGACCGCCTTCGAGATCGGATAACGATCATGGGTAACCCGCCGCCGATGGGACTTGAGCGGCTTCAAGACGGACGCGCCACCAATCGCTCTGCGTTGTTCGCTGCCCGATTGCACCCCCGCAAGAAGGTGATGGATTTCGCGGCAGCCGCCGCGACGGCTGAAAAGCACGGATGGGACGAGTCGTACGACGTCCTCGGGCCCGACGAGGGAGACCTCGAGAACCTCCTAGAGGTCGCTGCCGCTGTGGGGAACCTCAACTACCTCGGAGCGACTTCCTCGGAAGGGGTTCTTCGACAACTCCGCAATACGGGTGTGTTTGTTCTGTCATCATCGAACGAGCCTTGGGGGAACGTCCTTGTGGCATCTTTCCGGCTTGGTGTTCCTGTAGTACTAACGCGATCCAGCGTACTCGCATCAGTCGTTTCTGAGTACGAAGCGGGAATTGTTGTGGACGATGGTGATGGACAAGCGATGGCAGAAGCAGTGCACTTGATCCTCGACAAGAGCAACTATGCTCTATTTTCGCAGAGATCGGCATTGCTAGGCGAGAGCCTCTTTAGCGAGACCTCAGCGAAGCACAACCTTGAAAAGCTGTACGAGGCAGTGGCTCAGAGCAGAGGTTCATCATGATGGAACGCACGGGAGGCATTATTGCGGGCCATGCTGTACTAAACTCGAACAGTCGGCAGATGGCGTTGGCCTTCGCCAACGCAGGCCTCTTGGCGGAGTTTCACACGAGCCTGGATACGACTCAACTCGCGAAATACATGCCCACCGCTTCTTTGCGAGCATCAATGGCAAGACGCTCGCTACCCGAGCCGGTTCATCGGGTCACGAAGACACATGGATGGCCAGAGATTCGACGGTTATTTCGGCGACGTTTCCCGTTCCTGGAAAGTCCAAGTGTTTTCGGTCCAGACACCACTCTCCACGCAATCGATGCGGCAATGGGCAAGCGTGTCGACGAACGTACGACCGCCGTGTACGCGTACGAAGATGGCGCGGCACGCAGTTTTGCTGCAGCAGCCGAGCACGACGTCCCTCGAATCTACGATCTGCCGATCGGATACTGGCGTTTAGGTGAGGTGCTCCTCAACGAGGAGGCCGAGGCTGAACCTGCGTGGGCGAGCACGATCTCCATGACGACGGTGCGGAACCACGCAGAAAGGATGAGTCGTAAAGACCTAGAGCTGTCGTTGGCCTCGGAAATCGTTGTGGCGTCTAGTTTTACCGCGAGATCCCTCAATCTTTATCCGGGATCAGCTCCGCGGGTAACCGTCGTCCCGTACGGAGCCCCGCCGCCAGTTCGCACCCGTGTAAAACGAGATCCGTCGAGAATCCGCGCCCTCTACGTGGGTAGCCTGACGCAGAGAAAGGGCATTTCCTATCTTTTTTCGGCTGTACGTGCGTCAGGCAGGCGCGTCGAGTTGACCGTGGTTGGACGTCAGGTAGGTGCGAATGCTGCCGTTGACTCTGCTCTGCGGGCCGAAAACGTGAACTGGATACCATCCCTCGCTCATGGAGCCATCCTCGACCTCATGTCTAATCATGACGTGCTGATTTTCCCATCGCTTTTCGAGGGCTTTGGCCTGGTCTTGATGGAAGCGCTGTCACGTGGGTTGCCGGTGATCTCTACCGCGCACACCGGCGCTCCTGATATCATCTCCGACGGTGTCGAGGGATGGATTGTCCCCGTCCGGAGCGCCAGCGCGATCTCGGAGAAACTCGACTTACTGTTACAGGACTCCCGGCGCGTCGACGATATGTCAGATGCAGCTTTCTCGCGTGCGCACGACCTGTCCTGGTCAAATCACCGCGCCAAGCTGATCGAAGTGGCACGGCGAAACATACGATGACCATGCGTCTCAAATCTCGCGGGAACGGCTCGGGCCGCCGCCATCTGGGTATCCAGAATAGGCAGGCTGACTTGGTGCGGGTGGCAGGTACGCTTGCCGTACTCTATGTGCATCTTTGGATTGCTGAGGGAGCGCTGCGAAAGTGGGTGCCCGGTTCCGACGGCATCATGTATTTGGCGCGAGACGCCGTTGCTATTGGGGTACTTCTTTTCCTTGCGATAGCGCCGGTGCGTGCACGACGTGGTCAGGGCCTATTCTGGGCAGCGTTGCTGGCTATGGCGGTAGCTGCCTTCGCGACAGTACTTGTCGCGGAACTCCCGCTCTCGGTAGCAGTCGCGGGCGTTCGATCGTATATCTCACCTTTCATACTTCCACTTGTTGTGTTCTCATATCAGCCGCCTGGCATTCTGCAAAAAATCGCTCGAGCAGTGTTGGTGTGGGTGCCGGTGCAACTCGTGCTCGGGTTAGCGCAATCCACCGCGCCGCCTTCATCCTGGATAAACCGTGAGATATCGGGGGAGGAGACACGTTTCGTTCAGGATGGAATTGTTCGAATCACTGGGACGTTCACGGCGCCGAGTGGCTTGACAAGCTTCCTTGTCCTTGCCTTCGCGCTCGCTTTGTCGGCTCTCGTTGGATCGAATATCCTCAGCCGGCGGGCCGGGCTAGTTCTGTTGTTGCTCACCGGCATGACAATCGCGATTTCCGGGGCGCGAGGAACCGTGTTGGGTGTCGTGGTTATTCTTATTCTTGTCCTGCTCCACGCGTTCATCAACGACCCCGCCCGCAGCCTGAGGATCGCGATGATCGTGTCAGTTATCAGCGCTGCTGTATGGCTGCTTGCATCCTGGCTGCTTCCACAAGTTTTGGCGGCATTTGTGGGGAGGTTCGAAGCCGCTGATCGGGCGGAAGATACCGGCGGAAGACTTCTCAATCAGACGGTTGGTTTTCTGTTCACAGAGAATCTCAGCCTCACGGGCAGCGGAGTCGGTGGGTCATCGATCGTAGGGATCGCGCTAGGGTCCGGTCAGCAGTGGGTGGAGATCGAGTCGAGCAGGTGGGTAAGCGAGATGGGTATTTTGGGCATTCTCCTTGCACTGGCCCGCCTCGCTATCGGATTGGGCATTGCCGGCTCCGTGATTCTCAATGCTCGTCGTCATAGCACGGTCACGGTCGTACTGGTTGCGGTCATTGCACCGCTTCTGGTGTTTGGCACTATTGGACAGAATCCAAGTTATCAAGGTGCCTTCGGCGTGTCACTCGCTCTACTGATTGCATCGGCCCTGGAGGATAAGAGGTCGCCGGATAGCGTTGCTGCCAACGAAGCGCGATCTAAACGAAATCGGAGGGTTAGCCGTGAAGCATAGAGTCAGAACTGTGCTGGTCTTACTAGTAGGCATCTGGCCAGCCAGCCGGATCAAGGTGCAATTGTTGCGAGTTCTAGGATGGCAAGTTGGGAAGGGTGGCAGCGTAGGACCTGGGCTGTACTTCGCAATCGATAGTGTTGTCCTAGGTGAGAACGCCCGTATCGGGCCGTTCAACGTCTTCAAGGGCCTGGCGGCCGTTGAAGTCGACGATTTTGGACGTATTGGACAGTGGAACTGGTTATCCGCCGCGTCACCCCTCCGTGCGGCAGGGGCGCCAGGTACGGTTTCCATCGGAAGACACTCCGCTCTTACTTCCCGCCATTACATAGATGCAAGTGGTGGAATATCGATTGGGCATCACACCACAGTGGCAGGGGTTCGGTCGACTTTTATCACCCATGGCATCGATTGGCGGACCTCGTCGCAGACCTATCGATCGATCACGATTGGCGACTACAGTCTCATATCCTCCAACGTGCAAATCACTCCCGGATCCCAGATCGGGTCTCGGGTAGTGGTTGGAATGGGTGCGACTGTGGCCGGGTCGCTCAGTGATGGGGGGCTGCTCGTGCAGGAACGTGCGCGAGAGGTAAAGGAAAATCTCCAGGGGGACTATTTCAAAAGAGATGTTGGGTTTATCGATTACGTTCGGGGGCTTCGATGAAGTTGGCGAGGCGAACGGACTACTTCGGTGAGCGCCGTCTGACGCCAAGGCGGCTGTTCAGGAAAGGGCGTCTCCTGGTCGGCGGCACGCTTCTCGAGGCCACGCTGCGCGTGCGGAACCTAGTCGCCAAGAGTTCGGTGCTTGGGGAGTCGACCGTCATCGTGTCCATCACCTCTCATGGCGCGAGGCTCGCTTCTGTGTCGACGGTCATAGAAGGCATCGCTCGAGGCAAGGTGCGACCGCGTCGAATGATCCTTTGGGTAGACCCAGGTGTTGACGTCGCAACCTTGGGCGCTGGACTGCGGCGGTTGCAACGCCGAGGACTAGAGATTGCGCACTCCCCGGATCGGTACGGGCCGCATACGAAATACTTCCCGCTTGCCATCGCGGATTACAGTAGCTCGAATGGCTCCAGTCTTGACATCGTGACGGCGGATGATGACATCCTCTATCCGCGAGACTGGCTCTCGTCGCTAACCGAAGCATCTCGTGATCGTGCCACGATTCTCTGCCACCGCGCCCACCGGCTTCTGGTAGAGCAGGAGCGAATCGCCCCGTACAGGCGGTGGCTCCGCGTCACATCGTCGCGACCATCTGTGCTCAATTTTGCGACAGGTGTAATGGGCGTCCTCTATCCAGCCGAGTTCTTCCGCTATGTTGCAGCGGTGGGAGACCGTTTTCTCACTGTAAGTCCGAGAGCAGATGACGTCTGGCTGCACGCGATGGCCCTGCGTGGTGGGTTTCAAGTGAGGCAACTGAAGGCCGTGGCTGCGGAGTTCCCGATGTTGTTTGGGAGTCAGGCCTCCTCGTTGGTCTCAGACAACGCGTTTGACGGGGGCAACGACGAGCAGATCGCTGCTACTTACACTGCCGATGACCTGCTCGTACTCAAGGCTGCGCAATCTCGCGAAGGGCTGACAGCCCGTGGCTAAAAACCTGCTCATTGTTTCGTACGCTTTTTCTCCTAGCATCGGGGGGATCGAGCGTGTCTCAGAGTTCCTCGTATCGGGGTTGAAGGAGCGAGGGTGGGCCGTTCGGGTCGTCACCATGACGGACGGACCGGCGTCGGAAGGGGTGTTGCGTCGACCGACTGCTGTCCAGTTGATCCGAGCGCTGCGCTGGGCTTCCGTAATCGTTGAATCCAATATGAGCGTGCGGCTCACGTGGCCTCTCGTCGCTCGGTTGATACGTCGTCCGAGGGTGGCGGTCCTGCATGCCCCGCTGCGGGCGCCCGGACAAGCTGCACCGCGAATGCGCGATCGAGTGAAGTCCCTCCTCTTGCCGGCAGGTTCAACATACGTTGTCGCGCGCTACTTGCAGAGGTTCGTTCCGGTCACGACGCGCTTCATGCCCAATCCGGTTTCTGCTGCGTACATTCTCGACGACAAGCTCGCAAGATCGGGCGTCGTTTTTGTAGGCAGGCTGGTTGACGCAAAAGGCATTCGATACTTAATAGAAGCGTGTTCGATTATGTCCCCTCCCACGTCTCTGACGGTCATCGGTGACGGGCCCGAGAGGGAGCGCCTAGAGAAACTCGGTCGGGAGTTGTCAGTCGAGGTGGAGTTTGTCGGCTCTAGACCTCCGGATGAGGTGGCGAGTATCCTCCGACGTCGTTCAGTGCTGTGTATCCCTTCTGTCTCGAATCCGCCGGAGGTCTACCCGCTCGTGGCGCTCGAAGGCCTCGCCGCGGGCTGTCGGGTAGTCGCAACAGACTGTGGCGGACTCCCGGAAGCAGTTGGCGGCTGCGGTGTCGTCGTGCCCGAGGGAAACGCGGCAGCACTCGCGGCGGCGATCGTTACCTCGCTGGAGAAGGGCGGATTATCTGTTGAAGAGGTCGAGACGCGTGCCCGGCACCTACAACGTCATTCCGCCGGAGCTGTGTTGGATGCATACGAAGCCGCACTCGCTGAAGCGGGAGCGAAGTAGTTGCCAGACGATGGAGGGCCGTTGAATTGTCTCGTATCGCACTAATCTTCCCCTCAGTTGGTCGCAAGATGGACGGAATCGCAGACCACTCTCTGGGGCTTGCGCGCGCGCTCGGACAGGAGGGACATGAGGTGACCGTGATAGGCGCGGGCCCGCGTAGCGATGCCCTCGGGGACCTATCGTACGAGGACGGGTGGCCAACAGGACGCCTCAGAGACGTGTCCACGGTTGTGGATAGAGCGTCCAGGGCCGATGTTTACCTGGTTCAGTTCGAGCAGTTCAGCTACGGGCGTCGTGGCTTCAACCCAGAATTTTCAAACATGATTCGGTTGGTGAAGAAAGCGAACCCAGTTGCGCAATCGATCGTCTATTTCCATGAGACTTATGCCTACCCCAAGAATTTTCGCCACGCGATTATGTTCGCTTATCAGCGGCGCCAGGCTATTCAATTGGCTAAATCTGCCTCGACGGTATTGTTCACCTGCCGGATGGGTATGGCGCGCCTCGGCCGATTCAACCCTGAATCGTGGGTTGTCCCAGTACATGAGAACATCCCGGTGATCGAGGCGGCACCCGAGCCATTGCGACCCGCCGGCGACGCCGTGCGAGTGATGGTTTTCGGTAACCTCGAATCTCGACGCGCAAAGCTCATTCGCGACGCATTCGCGGAGATTGAGGGGGCGGTGCCGACGGCTGAGTTGTGGTACGTCGGCCGTGATAGTAGGCGTGCACGAGAGCTGGTGAGCGGCGAATCAATCTTGAGAGTCTGGGCTGAGGCGGAGCCTGCGAAGGTTTCGGAGCTAATGAAACTCGTCGACCTCGCTCTGTCGCCGTTTCCGGATGGAATCAGCGGGCGCCGCGGTAGTTTCGCCGCCCTTATGAAGCATGCGGTGCCTACCGTCACGAACCTCGGGCGCTTTTCCGATGACTATCTTAGGGTCGCTGCCGCCTGTGGTGCGTTTGTGTTGACTAGTGACGAAGATTTTGCAAAAGAGTCTGCGAGACTTGCAAAAGACGCTGATCGGCTCAAGCGAACTAGTCGAGCTGCCGGTCGCGCGTTCCAGTTCGTCCCGAGTCTGGCAGCTTCGGTTGGTGCTGTGGAGGCCGCTATGTCCCGTTATGTCCCATCGGTGGTTGATGGCGGGGCAGCCACGCCCGCTGAGAGTGAGGTCGGACGTGGTCACTAGGCGTGTCTTTCGAGAGTTCGGCGTAGTACGGGCAGCGTTCCACTTTCGGCGGGCCGGCGTCGAGATCGGTTCACGTCCGTTCGTGGAAGGTCGTTTGCCCTGGATCCAGAATTTGGGGGAGATGGTTGTAGGAGATCGCGTCTTGATCCGGGGGATAGAGGCTCGGGCATCAATCGAAACGGAGGCGAGAGGTCAACTTGAAATCGGGAACCGTGCGTTAATAAATTCGGCAGCCTCCATACATGCGGCAAAGTTGGTTCGAATCGGCGATGATCTTCGCATGGCGGCTTTTTCAAGTATCTCCGACTCGGCGTTTCATGAAGTGGTCCCTGGTGAAGGTATTCGAATTGCGCCAGTTTGGATTGGCGACGACGTTTGGCTAGGGAGGGGTTCTATCGTTTTACCTGGTGTGAGCATAGGGTCCGGCAGTGTCGTCGGGGCGGGAGCGGTGGTCTCTCGCGATGTCCCGGAGTACTGCGTTGCAGTTGGCGTTCCTGCTAGAGCGATTCGCGACCTACCGCGCGATCGAGGGCGCACGCGTCGATGATCTTGAACTTTCCATGTGAGGACTCATCGTGAAAGGGTTCTCGTCTTTCGCGCTACTGCGCGTCTTCGCCCAGGTGTTGACCTTTGCCGCCGGTGTAATTGTCGTTCGCATCCTGCCGCCCGATCAGTACGCTCTCTATGCGATCGCCGCTGCTCTCATAGCCGCCATCACCGCTATATCGGCGACGGGTATTACTAGTAGGTTCATGGCGTTAGGCGCGGCGCTTGAGCGACCAAGCATGGAACTCGATCTACTCTATGGGGGCGCGCGTAGTGCCCGGCTCCGGCTTGTGACGGTCGTGTTGGTAGTGGCTTTGCCCTTCTTGGCCTATCTACTGATAAGTAACGGTGCTGATCCGCTCGCGGCAGTCGGCATACTCGTGCTTTGTGTCTTGAGCACCGTGCCGCTTCAGCAGTTTGGGCTCGCTAGCACCGAGTTGCAGCTTGAGAAACGTTTCGTGTTGATTGGTGCGATAGATGTTATCGCGAATGGTGTCCGCGCGCTGTCCGTTACTATCCTTTGGATACTCGGCGTTTCTAGCGCTGTGGTGCTGTTCTCCGTTACCGCGTTCGTGGCCTGGACGCAGGCAGTGCTGGGGTGGAGATCAGTTCGCCGGTACGTCCGCGCGCGTGTGGGCGTGGACCCCAGTTCCCGTCGAACGTTCGCTATAGCTGTGCGCCAATCATTGCCGGCGGTGCTGGTGATGGTTGCCAGTGAGCAATTAGTAACGCTTCTACTTACGCTTTCCGGTAATACTCTCGGGATAGCTCAGGTGGCCGCGTTGTCGCGCTACGCTCTCGCGTTCGCATTGGTCAACAATATTCTTGGAACCTGGGGTGCGTCTGCTCTGGCTCGAACAGTTGGTGGCCGAGGAACGGTGCTTCGGGCATCAGGGCGGTACCTCGCAGTCTACGGTGCTGCGTGTCTTGCATTCCTGTCTATTACGGTGATATTTAGTGGTCCGCTGTTGCACCTCCTCGGGGAGAGCTATGAGCAGTTGACTTTGGAGTTTGCGTTACTTATGGCTGGCGCCACGCTCACGAATTTTGCCGCATTTGGCATAGGGGCGATTAATCACGCCCGTGGCTATCTGTCGCTGAGCTGGGTGTACATACCATTCGTCGTTGCCTGGCTCGTAATCGGTATGACTTTTGTGGACACATCTAGCAGCCTGGGTGCCGCAATCCTGGCGGCTAGCCTTGCGGTTCCGACCTTGTTGGGTCAGCTTGCGCGCGCGATTTACGGTATCTGGAATCATACTCAAAGCGATGTGGAGTAGTTGTCCTGTGAAAGTCTACGTGTTCTCCTTGCTCATCTATTTCAATAATCATGTGTTGAATAAAATACCGAGCCGCCGTCTGCGTCTTTTTTGGTATCGGCGAGTGATGCGTTTTTCGATTGCTCGAGGGTCCTTCGTTCACCTTGGTGTCACATTCGATACGTGGAAAAACTTCTCGATGGGTTCGGGTAGTGTCATAAACGCTGGATGTCGTGTCGATAATCGAGCACTGATCACGATCGGGGCGTCCGTTTCCATCTCGCAGAATGTGACGCTTTTGACTGGAGATCACGATTTGTTCGACGTCGCCTTCGCTGGTCGCACACGTCCGATTAACATTCGGGACCATGTCTTTATCGGTACCAGTGCCATCGTGCTTCCAGGGATCACGTTGTCAGCTGCAAGTGCTGTGGCGGCCGGATCGTTGGTTGCAAAAGATGTGCCCGCTGGGCAGATCGTCGGAGGCGTGCCCGCGAAGCCGATCAGTGGGCTCCGTCCCTCGGGTCTAAACTACGACGCGTCGTATGGCCCACTTTTTCAATAGTCCTGCAACGCGATAATTGCGGATTGAGGCGCTCAACCGCTAGTCCCTAAGGTCCGTTCGCATGGCTGCGCTGCGGTCGTCCGTCTGAGGCCGGCTGTTCCCGCGCGCGAAGGTCGCCGTCCTGGCTAATTTCTTCGGAGGAAACGTGGACGCGACGCCTACGATGCGGTCTCGCCTGGTGCGAGCGCCGCGCGAGCTGTCTTCGTCAAGATGACGATATCGCCGAGGAACGTCCAATTCTCCACATAGGAAAGATCAAGGCGGACCGACTCTTCCCACGAGAGTGTGGAACGGCCGCTCACTTGCCAAAGGCCCGTGATCCCGGGCTTCGCCAGAAAGCGCCTATGTACGTGGTCGGCGTATTGCGCTACCTCGGTTGGCAGTGGTGGCCGTGGTCCGACCAGCGACATCGTGCCGCCGATGACGTTGAAAAGTTGGGGGAGCTCATCAAGGCTGAACTTACGCATGATCCGTCCAACAGGAGTGATGCGTGGGTCGTTCTTCATCTTGAAGAGAATCTCATTGCCAGCATCGCGCTGTTCACGTTGCAGTTGCTCCAGTAAATCCTCGGCGTTGGTCACCATGGAGCGGAATTTGATCATCGTGAATTCCTTGCCGCGAAGTCCGATGCGGGTCTGGCGGAAGAACACCGGTCCCTGGCTCGTGAGCCGGACGGTTATTGCGAGGATTGCGAGTAGGGGGCTGATGAGTATCACGCCAACGAGAGACGCCGTCAGGTCAAGCGAGCGTTTGACGAAGAGCTGCCCTTTAGTGAATCGCGGCGTCTCGACATGGATGAGGGGAAGTCCAGACACTGGACGCATGTGTATGCGAGGGCCAGCAATGTCGACGATACTGGGTGCCAGAACGAGGTGCTGCTTCCCAGCTTCGAGGTTCCACGAGATCTCTTTGACTTTGTCCGGTGGTAGTTCGTCGGTGCTGGTTACGGCGACCGTGTCCGCGCCTGTCGCCTGAATGGCTCGGCCGACGGCCGACACCGAACCCATGATCGGGATTGCCGTGCCAGGAATAGTTCCGGCCACGCGGCCAGATGGTACACACGCCCCGACCACCTGATATCCCGAGCCGGGGGAGCGATGAAGCTCACGTGCGATTTGCGCCACGGATGATTCCGACCCGACCAAGAGAACCCGCGCTGCGTACTCTCCGTTGCGCCGCTTCGTGCCGAGCCACTGGCGCCACAGCCACCGTTCCGCTAGGAGGACGAGTATCCCTACCGGCAAAGCAATCAAGAGGAATCCGCGAGCGACATCAATGCGGAACAGGAACGCGATGATCGCGATCACGCCGAAGAGTCGAAAGCTGGATGTCGCGATCCGGACGTACTCGGTCGATCCACTTCCGATTACGCGATAACCACGCGAGTCGACGAAGGTGAGGGTGTACATCCACGCTGCGATGAGGATGACGGAGAACGTCCAGTATGAGAACTCGTTGATCCGCGCGTCCTCGCGAATTGCGACCGCAACGTTGCCGAGCCCGATCCAGGCGATCTGTGTGCCTAGGACGACCCACACCAGAACTAGCAGGTCGCTCACCCAGAGCATGCGGGCATACCGTTTGCGCCAGTTGAACTTGGGTGTCGGCGGGACGCTCGGCGTGGGAGCGGACGGAACGGGCGTTATCGGCTCAGCGAGAGTGTCGCTCAGCTCGTCGGAACGGTTGGAACTCATCTGAATGGCTCGCTGCGACGCCGGTGTCGCGTCGACCCGAAGGTGCGACGTCACAGTTGTGCGATCCCTTTCCCCTGAAGAATCTCCCCGTGGGGAACGGTATCACCCGTTTGTGTCGGCCGTATAACACTTGTCGTAACGACGGGTTGCGGACGGTCGGGGATGCTCAGGGCACTTGAATGAAGAGCCCGTCGATGAGGTCTTGGAAGTAGATCGGCTCGACGGCGACCGGTCCCGCATAGGCATGGTCGAAGCCTGCCACCGCGTACAGCAGCAACGAAACGAACAGGGCGATCAGCCCGGCCATTAGCAGATGTATCCGCAGGTTGGTGACCTGGATCAGGCCGATGAGCACGGCGTTCAACACCGCGCCGACGGCTAGCACGATCCACAGCACCCCCGGCAGGGCGAGGCTCGTCAGCGCGAGACGTTGGCGCCGTTCAGCGACGAAGTCGTTGAAGACGACGAGCGTCTGCGCCTGCAGTGTCGTCTCGGTCGTCGTCGTCGGTTCGAGCGAGAGAATCGCGTCCTGGATGATCCCGACTTCAGCATCGGTCGTCTCGGGCACGATCAGTCGCTGCTGCAAGGGCCAGTCAAGTTCGACGACCTTCTCCGTGTAATCGATGAGCGCGGCCTGCAGCTCCGACGACACCGGCTCGGGGAACTGGTCGGCGCTGCGGTACATCACCGCAATCGACGAAGACTCCGACAACACGGCGTCGTCGACCTCGACGAGGTTGCCGTAGGCGCCGGCCGCGATGAGCCCGAGCGTGACCCCGTAGAACACTCCGTAGGCGCCTACGGCGTACCCGAGCACGCGGTCCCACTCGATGTCTTCCTGTGCCATTCTGCGCACCCAGCGCCGGAGCAGCAGAAGGATGCCGAGTGATCCGCCGACGACTACGAGGACAAAGAGGGGCAGCCCGACCGCTATCGGCAGGTCATACAGCCACATGAGCGTTCTCCACGTGAGCAGTCTGGCGGAACTCCGCTGGCTGAGCATCCCACCGTCGTCGGCGATGCTAGTTGTGCCACAGGCGCTGATGGGGTCACGACCGCTATTACGCAGCCTGCAGGGTGGGCTGGAGCTGACCTCTTGCTCGTAGGCCCCTCCGCGAAGCCGGTGTGAACCGCCGGCCGTGGCGAGAAGCCGGCGCGGCCGACCCGGGTCGCACCGGGGCTTCGTCACCTGACAGCGTGTGGGCGGTTCGTTGAGACCACCGGGCGCTCCCTCCACGAGAGGCGCAGGTGGGGGAATCCTCGATGTGCCTCACCAGCGCGAGGAACTTGATGGTCGGGTCTGACGTATTTGGCCGTCAGCCCCACTCCGGGGCGAGATGGAGGCATTCGTCGGCGAGGCATCCGCACTGAAGGCGCACCACTTCTACTGCGTGTGAACAGCCCGCCGCGGTTTGGGAGGGTGAACTAGCTGGGTGACCGCAGGCGCGCCTCCTGCTCGCCCATCTCGCGTCGACTCCTAGCTGCGGAGCCGAATCTCCGAGCTAGGAGATGGCTGGGTCTCTCGACCATCCAGTAAAAAACAATCGTCCCGAGAGTCGTCGCTAGACCATAAATGACGAATGAACCAATATCTCCCAGTACCAGTACGTTCGCTAGCGCGGTCAGGGCGAGTGTGTGCACGAGGTAGAGCGAGTAGCTCGCTGCGCCGCCGCGGTCCAGGAGGCGGACGCTGCGATTCGTACGTTCGGCATAGTATTTCGCCTCAAAGCCGAGCCAGATAGTTGTCGGAAGGGCGAGTACGGTCA
This sequence comes from Microbacterium hatanonis, assembly GCF_008017415.1. NCBI lineage: Bacteria > Bacillati > Actinomycetota > Actinomycetes > Micrococcales > Microbacteriaceae > Microbacterium > Microbacterium hatanonis. The sequence continues at coordinate 1,238,328 of NZ_VRSV01000002.1, forward strand.
ACAGGTAGACATTCGAGGCGCCCACCCCCACGTAAGGCTCACCGTGGAATTTGATGGCGCGGAAGATCACCGAGAGAGCAAAAATTGCGACCCGCATCGCCCACATTGCGGCGGGAGTGAGTACCCGGAATCGTTCACGGCGTTCTGCCAGGGCGCAGCCTGCTAGCCACGCCGGAAGCCCGAGCAGGAAGGTGAAGTAGCCGAACACTACGTAGTCCTCGCCGCTCGACTCCACGACGGGCCAACCGGCGATTCCCAGAGCGGCGGCGACCCCGAATGCGACGAAGGTCTGGTTGAGGAATGACACGCGGAGCCGACGGAGGGCGGGATACATCGTGTAATAGATCAGCTCGCAGATTACGCTCCACAGAACGGTATTGTTCCAGTCCCAGTCGGTAACCGGCCGGCCGAACGCGAACGAGAGGATCATGAAGATAACCAGCGGGGGGATTATGCGGGTGTATCGCCGTGCGGCGAACTCTCCCCAGAAGAATTTTCGTCCGGACGTGTAGGGCAGGTGGATCACAAACCCGCTGAGGACGAAGAACACGATGACGGCCGCTGGTCCATTAAAAGCGTTTCCGAGAAGAGCGTCCACGAAGTTCGCAGCGGTCGAGCCGAGGGCTGGCGTCAGTGATTCCGTGAAATCGAACGGAAAATGGCCGAGGGCCACAATTGCGGCGCAGATGATCCGGATAGCGTCCAGTCCGTAGATGCGCAAAGCGTCCCCCTCCTGCCGGTACTTGAGTAACTATGGCAGAGTCGATGTTTCGTGCAGGTGAAGTGTCGCGGAACTAAGTTGGTGGACTACAGGCCCTGGTTAGCACCATCCGACCAGCTGCAGGTCACGTCGACGGAGGCTCAAACAGCCTCGTAGATCTGAAATATTCGGGCGGCGTGCGGTTCATTACTGACGCGGCGGTAGCGGTGCGCCTTGACCGAGCGGTGTTCATAGTGGGCGTGCACTTCGCAGGGGGATGGCTCGCACGAGCGAGGCGCGCCTGTTGCGGGGATCCCGCGCGCGGAGGCGTGATCGCGGAATGCGCACCGTGCTCACCTTCTTCTAGCTCGCGCTGTCAGGCCGTCTGGCTTGCGTGCGGGCTCAGCGCGCTGTGCCAAGCGTCACCGCCGGTCACTGGCTGGAGTCGGTCACCAGCTTGACGAGTGCGGCCACGCCGATGGTGTGCCGGTGTCGATGCCCCGACAGGCGCCTACCGTCACCGAGGCGGTGCTGCGCGCCGTCGCCTGGCTGATCTGCGTCGTGCTCGCGGCGCCGCTCTCATGGGCGGTCCTGGCGCCGTCTTCTTCGTTGAGGGTGAGATCGCGCGGTGTCGTCAGGGAGCGCTTCGCGTCTGACGTGAGCTCGATCTTTATTCACTTCTATACCCATTTGGCCGCAAGGTCCCGAATATTGCTTGACGGAGTGCGGGAATCCGCCCTACTCTTCATTCAGTCCTGAACAAAGGGGTTCCCTTGGCCCAGTCCACTGCACGCGCCGACGTCATGCGTTCGGCCGTTCTCGCTCACATCGGGGCGAGCGGCCCGACGTCTCGCGCCGACCTCGCCCGCGAGCTCGGCGTCTCACCCGCGCTCATCACGCAGCACACCCGGCAGCTCATCGCCGACGGTCTGCTCGTCGAGCTCGAGCACAGCCCCTCGCAGGGCGGACGCCCCGCGCGTCTCCTCGGGCTCGTCGCCGACGCGGGCCGTGCCATCGGGGTGAAGATCGTCGCCGACCACATCACCGCGGTCGAGGTCGGCATCGACGGCGCCGTCGTCCGCTCGGCGACCGAGCCCTTCGACGCCGCGGCCGGCACCGCCGTCACGCGCCTCGGCGAGGTGCTGCGCGGCTTCATCGCCGGGGGCGGCGAGGCGCCCCTGCTCGGCATCGGTGTGGGGGTTCCCGGCAACGTCGACGAGCAGGCCGTCGGCACCGTCGACTCCACCCAGCTGGGCTGGCTGCGGGTTCCTCTCGGCGAGGCGCTGCGGCGAGAGCTCGACCTGCCCGTGCTCGTGGAGAACAACGTCAACGCCCTCGCGATCGCCGAGGCCCTGCACGGCCAGGCTCGGGGGCACGAAAACGTGCTGGTCATCACGATCGGAACGGGCGTCGGCGCGGGCCTGCTCAGCGACAGCCGCGTGCTGCGCGGTCGCAGCGGCGGCGCGGGCGAGATCGGGCACACCCCCGTCGAGGAAGACGGACCCCTCTGCCAGTGCGGTGGCCACGGCTGCCTCGAAGCGCTCATCGGCCAGAGTGCGCTCGTCGCTCAGGCGCGCGAGCGCGGCCTCATCTCGGCAGACGCCGGCATCGCTGTGCTGCGCGGTCTCGCCGACGCGGGCGACGAAGGAGCGCAGCAGCTCTTCTCGCGCGCGGGCCACCTGCTCGGGCGCGTGCTCGCCGGGGTGGTCAACCTGGTCGATCCCGAGATCGTGATCGTGCTGGGCGAGGGCGTGGAGGCATGGAGCCACTGGTCGTTCGGCTTCGAACCCGCCTTCCGTGCGGGCCTCATCCCCCGCAACCGCGCCGTGCCCGTCGCCGTCGAGACCTGGCAGGACGACCGGTGGGCGCAGGGCGCGGCATCGCTCGTGCTCTCCACCCCGTTCGACGCGCAGGGCCAGTCGGGGGAGCAGGGGCGCCTCGTACGCGAGCGCCTGGCGGTCTCACGCACGGCGTCACCCGACGCTGCGGTAACCGGCCCCGAGGCGGCGAAGGAATGACGCTCACCTACCGGCCCGTTCCGGCCACCGAGGGCCGCGAGGCGATCGAGAACCCTCCCGTGCGTCGCCGCCGCAAGAAGGGGCGCTACGCGCTCACGGTGCTCGTCTTCCTGCTGCCGAGCGCCCTGCCGCTCGCCTTCTTCACGATCTACCCGATGTTCGGGGCCCTCTGGACGAGCTTCCACAAGTGGAACCTGCTCGCGCCCATGCAGTGGGTCGGCTTCGACAACTACGTCTCGCTCGCACAAGACCCCACGACGCAGCGGGCGTTCTTCAACACCTTCTACTACCTCGCCGGCTACCTGCCGCTGGTCTACGTCGGCGGACTCGCCCTCGCCCTCGCGCTCAACGCGCGCATCAAGGGGCGCAACATCCTCCGAGGCGTCTACTTCCTGCCGGTCGTCACGAGCTGGATCGTCGTCGCCCTCGTGTGGCGGTGGCTGCTCAACCCCTCGGTCGGCATCGTCAACGCCACGCTCGGCGTCTTCGGCATCGAAGGACCGGGGTGGTGGACCGACCCTGCCTGGGCCATGCCGTCGATCATCATCGCCTCGGCCTGGAAAGACCTCGGCTTCGTCATGATCATCCTGCTCGCCGGGCTCCAGGCGATCCCGCAGGAGATGTACGAGGCGGCGAAGGTCGACGGCGCCGGCGCGTGGCGGCGGTTGTTCAACGTCACCCTCCCGCTCCTGTCGCCCTCGACGTTCTTCGTCGTCGTCATCTCGCTCATCAACGGGTTCCAGGTCTTCGACCAGGTGTACGCGATGACCGGAGGCGGACCCGCGGGGGCGAGCACCGTCGTGGTGCAGCAGATCTTCGACCTGACCTTCCGCTACGGCGCCGCGGGCGAAGCATCCGCCCTCTCGTGGATGCTCTTCGTTCTCGTGCTCGGAGTGACCGTCGTGCAGATCATCGGCCAGAAGAGGTGGGTCACCTATGCGTGAGAAGACTCAGCGCATCGCGCTCACGGGCGTGCTCATCATCGGGGCGCTCATCATGTTCTTCCCGTTCCTGTGGACGCTGACGACGTCGCTCTCGCCCGGCGCGGGCCTCGACGCAACGCCGCAGCTCATCCCCGAGAACCCCTCGTTCTCGGCCTACCAGACGCTGTTCGCCGAGCTGCCGTTCGCCCGCATCATCGCGAACTCGCTCGGACTCGCGGTCGTCACGGCGCTGCTGCAGATCGTCACGAGCGCGCTCGCGGCCTACGCGTTCAGCCGTCTGCCGTTCCGCGGACGCGGCGTCGTCTTCGCGCTGTACCTGGCGACGATGATGATCCCCATCCAGGTGCTGATCGTGCCGCTGTTCGTGCAGATGCGCGACCTCGGTCTCGTCGACACCTACCTGGGCGTGCTGCTGCCGAGCGTCGCCAACGCGTTCGGGGTGTTCCTGCTACGTCAGGCGATGAACGCAGTGCCGCGCGAGCTCGACGAAGCGGCCACCCTCGACGGCGCCGGGCACTTCCGCATCTTCGGCACCGTGGTGCTGCCCCTCGTCGGCCCGTCGATCGCGACGCTCGCTGTGTTCGCGTTCATGAACAGCTGGAACAGCTTCCTCTGGCCGCTCATCATCCTGCGATCGAGCGAGCTGCAGACCCTTCCGCTCGCGCTCGCCGGTCTGCAGGGGCAGTACACCACCCAGTGGGACGTAATGATGGCGGGCTCCGTCGTCAGCATCCTGCCCATGCTCGCCATCTACCTGTTCGCTCAGCGCTTCGTCATTCAGGGCGTCGCCTCGAGCGGCATCAAATGACCCGCACCTCACCCGCAATTCACCATCGAAGGAGATAACCCCATGGCTCACACAGCACGCCTGGTCGGAGTCGGCATCGTCGCCGTCGCCGGTCTCGCCCTCGCAGGATGCTCCGGCGGCGGAACGCCCGCCGGAGACGGACCCATCACCATCACGTACACGAACTTCACCTCGAACGGAGGCAACGAAGAGAACCTGCAGAAGATCGTCGACGCCTTCGAGGCCGAGAACGACAACGTCACGGTCGAGGTCACGACGCTGCCCTACGCCGACTACTTCACGGCGCTGCAGACCGACCTCGCCGGCGGCACGGTGTCGGACGTCTTCGACATCGAGTTCGCGAACTACGCCGCGTACCAGGAGAGCGGCGTGCTCGCGCCGATCGAGGGCGTCGACACCAGCGTCTACCAGTCGACCCTCGCCGACGCGTACGCGACCGACGGCACGCAGTACGCGCTGCCGAGCTCGTTCTCGAACGTCGTGCTGTTCTACAACGCCGACCTCTTCGACGCCGCCGGCATCGAGTACCCGACGTCGGAGTGGACCTGGGAAGACGAGCAGGCCGCCGCCGAGAAGTTGACGGATGCTGCAGCCGGCGTCTGGGGCGACTACCAGCCCATCAGCTACAACGAGTTCTACAAGACCGTCGCGCAGGCCGGCGGCGAGTTCCTGAGCGCAGACGGCTCGTCGGTCGAGTTCAACTCGCCCGAGGGCGTCGCCGCGGCGCAGTGGCTCATCGGCAAGAGCGGCACGACGATGCCGACGGCCGAGCAGGGAGCGGGCACGCCCGACTTCGACAGCACGCTGTTCACCGACGGCAAGCTCGGCATGTGGCACACCGGCATCTGGATGTTCGGCACCCTCGCCGACACCGCCTTCACCTGGGACGTCGCCGTCGAGCCGGGAGACACCCAGCACGCGAGCGCCCTGTTCTCCAACGGCGTCGCCATCTCGGCGGGTTCGAAGAACGTCGAGGCGGCCACCGCGTTCGCCGAGTTCCTCACGAGCTCGCAGACGACCGTCGACGTGCGGCTCGACGCGGGCTGGGAGCTCCCGCCCATCGCCGACCAGGCAGCCCTCGCGCCGTACCTCGAGAAGACGCCGCCGACGAACCGTCAGGCCGTGTTCGACTCGCTCGAAGAGGTCGCTCTCGCTCCGTCGATCGGTGAGGGCCAGGCCGAGATGCAGGACATCGTCACGGAGGAGCTGACCGAGGCAGCCGCCGGTCGCAAGACCGTCGAGCAGGCACTGGCCGACGCCGAAGAGCGCGTCGCACCGCTGCTCGGCTGACGCGTCAGACACAACCGATGCGGGGCGGGCCGACGCCCGCCCCGCATCCCTTGCCTCGATCGGAACAGGATCCATGACCACCACCCCTCGCGTCGACCTCGACGCGCTTCTCGACCGTTCTCGCGCCGTCATCACGACGCTGCAGCAGCCGAACGGCGCGTACCCCGCGTCGCCGACGTTCTCGGCCTACCGGGGGTACTGCTGGCTGCGCGACGGCGCGTTCATCGCCGACGGCGCATCGGCCGCCGGCGAGGTCGCGTCGGCGTCGGCCTTCTTCGACTGGTGCGCGATGGTCGTCGAGCGTCACGGCTCGCGCATCGACGAGATCGTGGCGGCGGCCGCCGCAGGCGCCCCGCTGCCCGACGATCGGATGCTGCCTGCACGCTTCACCTTCGACGGATCGCTCGGCGACGACGACTGGTGGGACTTCCAGTTGGACGGCTACGGCACGTGGCTGTGGGCTGCGGCCGAGCACGCCGCGCGGCACGGCGTCGACGTGGGCCGGTGGTCGGCCGCGGCCGCACTCACCATCGACTACCTGCTGAGCTCGTGGCAGCGCCCGTGCTTCGACTGGTGGGAGGAGCACAGCGAAGAGGTGCACGTGTCGACCCTCGGATGCGTCGCCGCGGGCCTCGCCGCCGCGGCCGACTCGGGACTCGTCTCGGGCGACCGGGCGCTGCGGGCCCGCGCGGGCGCCGAGCGGGTGCGAGCGCGTATCGAGCAGTCGGGCGTGGTCGACGGGCACCTGGTGAAGTGGTTCGGATCGACGGCCGTCGACGCCAGCCTCAGCGCCCTCATCGCGCCGCTCGGCGTGATCGACGCGAGCTCCGACCTGGGCGCGGCGACACTGCGGGCGGTCTCGGCAGATCTCGAGGTCGACGGCGGGGTGCACCGCTTCCTCGCCGACACCTTCTACGGCGGCGGCCGGTGGCCGTTGCTGTCGTGCTTCCTCGGGCTCGCCTACGCCGCATCCGGCGACCGCGACTCGGCGCAGCGGCTGCTCGACTGGGCTGCCTCGACCGCGACCGACGAGGGGACACTTCCCGAACAGGTCGCGGGGCACCTTCTCTCTCCCGAACACCAGCAGGAGTGGATCGACCGGTGGGGGCCGGTCGCGAACCCGCTGCTGTGGAGCCACGCCATGGTGCTGCGTCTCGCCGCCGAGCTCGGCACGAACCGCGGGGAGGTGGCCGCGTGATCCGGCACCGCCCGTCGGGTTCGGGCCACCCGTACTCCGACGACACCGAGCAGCGCTCGCCTGTGCAGCCGGTGGCCGGTGAGCCGCTGCGGATCGGCGCCCGCACCTCTGCCGACGTGGACGCCGTCACCCTCGAGTTGCGCATCGACCAAGGCGCCGTGCGGGAGGTGCCCCTCGACCGCGTCGCGCGGTCGTCGCGCGGGCAGGCCGTCGACGGCGGGCACCTCGCGTCGGCCCAGGCGCGCACCGCCCGATCGGCCGGCGGCTGGGAGGTCGTGCTCGACGCCCCCGAGGCGGGCAGCGCGATCGAGTACCGACTCGTCGCGCTCGCGGACGACCGTCCGCAGGCGACCCGATGGTTCCGCACCCGCTCGGCGGGGTGGCGGCCCGCGTCGGACGGCGAGCTGCAGGTCGACGGCTCGGCGGTCGAGGTCGACCCGGCGGGTGTCGCCGTGCTCGACGACGGCGAGCGGATCCACCGCATCCGCTTCTCGCTCCCGCTGCAGCCCGGTGAGCACGTCACCGGTTTCGGCGAACGCTACGACGCGCTCGACCACCGCGGCGAGACACTCGACTCGGTCGTGTTCGAGCAGTACAAGAGCCAGGGCGAGCACCGACGCACCTACCTGCCCATGCCGTTCGCGCACGTCATCGGCGGCGAGGGGTGGGGATTCCACGTGCGCACCTCGCGACGCGTGTGGTTCGACGTCGGGCGCTCGCGCGACGACCGGCTGGCCGTGGAGGCCGAGGTCGATGCTGCGCCGGGGGAGCGCAGCATCCTGAGCCTCGGCCTCTACGCCGGCCCTCCGACCGCCGTGCTCGAGGCGTTCGTCGCGGAGACCGGGCGCCCCGAGGCCCTACCCGACTGGGTCTTCGGGCTGTGGGCGAGCGGCAACGAGTGGAACACGCAGGCCGAGGTCGAGCGGCAGATGGCGCTGCACCGGGAGCACCGCATCCCGGTGCGCAACGTCGTGATCGAAGCGTGGAGCGACGAGAAGACGTTCACCATCTTCCGCGACGCGGAGTGCACCGTGCGCGAAGACGGCGCCCCGATGCGGTTGGGCGACTTCACCTTCCCCGCCGAGGGTGCGTGGCCCGACCCGAAGGGGATGGTCGACGACCTGCACGCGCACGACGTTCGCGTGCACCTGTGGCAGATCCCGCTCATGAAGCTGCGTCCGCATCCCACCGGACAGGCCGCCGCCGACGCGCGCGCCGCGATCGAGGCCGGGGTGCTCATCCGCGAGACCGCGCCGGGCGGCGAGCTGCGCCCGTACCGCAACCGCGGGTGGTGGTTCCCGCTGTCGCTGATGCCCGATCTGACCGACGAGCGCGCGGCCGAGTGGTGGACCGAGAAGCGCCGCTACCTCGTCGAAGAGATCGGCATCGACGGGTTCAAGACCGACGGCGGCGAGCACGCGTGGGGAGAAGGCCTCGTGTACCTCGACGGGTCGACCGGCGCCGAGTCGAACAACCGCTTCCCCGTGGCCTACGCGGCCGCCTACGGCAAGCTGCTCGCCTCGGCGGGGAAGGCACCGGTGACGTTCAGCCGCGCCGGCTTCACGGGCTCGGGGGCGCACGGCGCGTTCTGGGCCGGCGACGAGAACTCGACGTGGGACGCCTTGCGGTGGTCGATGCTCGCCGGGCTCTCGGCCAGCTCGTGCGGGATCGTCTACTGGGGATGGGACATCGCGGGTTTCTCGGGACCGATCCCCGACCCCGAGCTGTACGTCCGGGCGATGGCGGCGAGCGTGTTCGTGCCGATCATGCAGTACCACTCCGAGTTCAATCACCACCGGCTGCCCTCCAACGACCGCACCCCGTGGAACATCGCCGAACGCTTCGACGACCCCGCCGTGATCGACGAGGTGCGTGCGCTCGTCGAGCTGCGCGAGCGGCTCGTTCCCTACCTCGCGGCCTCCGCCGAGAGGGCGGTTTCAGCATCCGTTCCTCTCATGCGTCCGCTCTGCTTCGACCACCCGCTCGACGAGCGCGTCTGGGACAAGCCGGTGCAGTGGATGCTGGGCGACGCGCTGCTCGTCGCGCCCGTGCTCGAGCCCGGTGCCGTCTCGTGGCCGGTGTACCTGCCGGCGGGCGAATGGATCGAGGCCCGCACCGGTGCCCGATTCGACGGCGGCCGGGTGGTGGACGTCGACGTCGTGGAGCGCGCGAGCGTGCCCGTGTTCGTCGCGTCGCAGCACTGGGAGGGCGTGCGCGAGCTGTTCGGGTAGGTGCGGTGGGGGGTCGGGAGCGCGGGGGCCGTGTCCCACTTCGGACGGTTACCAGGTCGGTATTCGGGTGGGAAGTGGGACATGGTCGCGCATGCGGCGACTCGACGCGGGCGGGGGCGAGGGCGAGGAGTGATGCAAGCCCTCTCGCGCGGGGGGCGCGAGGGGGCATGATCGAGGCATGCGCACCATACTCAACGTTCTCTGGCTCGTGCTGTCGGGGTTCTGGCTGTTTCTCGGATACGTGCTCGCCGGCGTCATCCTGTGCGTGCTGATCGTGACGATCCCCTGGGGGATCGCGTCGTTCCGCATCGCTGGCTACGTGCTGTGGCCGTTCGGCCGCGACGTGATCGAGAAGCCGACGTCGGGTGTCTTCTCGGCGATCGGCAACGTGATCTGGGTGATCCTCGCCGGCTGGTGGCTCGCGCTCGGGCACATCATCTCGGGGCTCGCGCTGTGCATCACGATCATCGGCATCCCGCTGGGCATCGCGAACTTCAAGCTCGTGTCGGTGTCGCTCACCCCGCTGGGCAAGCAGATCGTCGACTCGCGGCGCGGCACCTTCGACAAGGCGATCAAGCGGTAGAGCGGCGCCGGGCGCTTCGACAGGCTCAGCGACCGGGGGCGAGCGGGGTGTCAAGCCCCGGGGGCGAAGTGGCTCCGCGGAGGTGCGTCGATAGGGTCGAAACGTCCGCATCTGAGGAGAGAATCATGCGTCTGCGCCCTGTCACCCTTGTCGTCACCGCGGGTGCCGCCCTGTCTCTGCTGGTCGGCTGCTCGTCCGCCGAGGTCGAAGTCTCGCCGGTCACCCCCGCCGCCGAAGAGTCGCAGGCATCCGACTCCAGCACGTTCTGCACCGACTACTCCGACGTCGGAGGCACGCTCGCGACGCCCAGCAACTTCCAGATCGGGCTGCCCGCCGAGCAGACGATCGCCGACCTCAGCGAGCGCATCGCGGTGTTCGACGCCGTCACTGCGCCCGACGAGATCGCGACCGAGTGGCAGACCACCCGCGATCTCTACGCCGAGAGCGTCGAGATCGCCGAGCAGACCACCCCGAGCGAGCCCGTCATGGACTCACGCGTGATCGAGATCATCGGCGAGCTCGACGAGCCCACGGGCGTCATCCGCGACTTCCTCGACGCCGAGTGCTGAGGCCGGCGATGACGGCCCGCCGTCGCTCCGGCCTCGCAGGCCTCGCGTTCGCGGGCGTGCTGGCCCTCGCGCTCGCCGGCTGCGCCGGGGGTGAGACATCCGCGACGCCGGATGCTGCAGCATCCGCGACCCTCGACCCCTCGGCCGCGAGCGAGGCCGACCGCCTCTCGGCGGAGGAGCTGACCGCCCTCTTCGACAAGCTGCAGTTCCCGCCCGGGGAATACGACACCAGCGCCGAGCTGCTGAGCTCGATCTACCCGGGCCTGACCGTGTCCGATCCCTCGTGCCTCGCGCCCTTCGGCGCCGGCTGGGAGTCGGCGGTCGCCGACGACGACACGGCCGCGGAGATGGCGACCAGCAACGACCGTTCGATGACCGCCGTGGTCGTCAGCTCGGCCGACCCCGATCAGGCCGCCACCCTGTTCGCCGACGCGGAAGAGGCGCTCGCGACATGCGCCGACGGCAGCCAGTCGTTCGAGCTGTCGGGCGTTCCCGTCGATCTGCAGCTCGAGACCACTCCCACGACCGTGACCGGCACCGACGAGGCCGTCTCGTGGCGGGCGACCGGCGAGGTCGCCGGCTCTCCGTTCAGGCTCGTCGGCATAACGGCCGTACACGAAGGCACGGCGATCGCGCTCGTCGGGTGGGACCCCGCGACCAGCGCGGATTACGTGCCCGCCGCGACCCAGATGTTCATCGACGGGTTCTGAGCGGACGCTTCGACAAGCTCAGCGACCGGATGGGGTCGGCTCCGCCACCGGGGCGGGTCAGCGGCTGAGCGGTGCCTCTCGGGCGGTGCGCAGCGCCTGGAGGAAGTGGCGGGCGTTCGCGCGGATCGTCTCGGCATCGCCGTCGCGCACGGCGGCGGCGGGCAGCAGCTCGCTTCCCGCGCCGACGGCCACGGCACCGGCGGCGAGCCAGTCGCCCAGGTTCTCGGCGTTCACACCCCCGGTGGGGATGTACGTGACGTCGGGGAACGGGCCGCGCAGCGCCTTGAGCGCCGCCGGTCCGCCGATGCTGCCGGGGAAGAACTTCACCACGTCGACGCCGATCTTGCGGAGGCGCTGCACCTCGGTGGGGGTGTATCCGCCGATCATCGACAGCGCGCCCGACGCCATGATCGCGGGCGTCACCTCGTCGTCGAATCCGGGGGAGACGAGGAACACCGCCCCGGCGGACCGCGCCTCCTCGACCTGCGCGACCGTGGTCAGAGTTCCGGCGCCGAGCAGCACGCGGTCGCCGAACCGTTCGGCGACGCCGGCGATGACCGCCCCCGCATCCGGAGTCGTGTACGTGACCTCGATCGCGACGAGGCCCTCCTCGACCAGGGCGTCGACGGCACGGTAGGCGGCATCGGCGCTCGGGGCGCGCAGGGTCGCGATGACACCGGCGTCGGAGATGGCGGGCAGGGAGGCGTGGGGCATGACGGTTCCGTTCGGGGTGGTGCGGGAGCGGGAGGGAGCGCGACTCAGTACGGCTCGCCGAAGGTGAAGTAGCGCTTCGGGTTCTCGACGAAGAACAGGCGCACCAGTTCGTCGATGTCGGCCTGCGAGTAGTGGCGCTGGGCGAGCTCGTCGCGGAAGCGGGGCAGCCATGCTCCGGCGATGTAGTGCAGGCCCGGGCCGCCGGTGTACGCGGTGAGGTCGGTGCGACGTGCGAGATCGCCGCCGATGAGGATGCGGTCGGCGTGACCGGCTTCGACGACGTCGAGGATCACGTGGATGCGCGTGCTCTCGGGGAAGTACTTGATCTTCGCGAACCCGTCGTAGCAGAGGTAGGTGCCGCGCTTGGCGATCTGCTTGTGCAGGTACGGGTCGGGGTTGCGCATCAGGTGCACGATGCCGACCCGGTTGAGGTCGACGCCCTCCTCCTCGAGCATGTCGAGCTGGGTGATCGCCATCGTGCCCGTCTCGGTGTGACCGTGCAGCACGGCGCCGGTCTGGCGGTGGGCGCGGGCGGCGGCGCGCAGCACGCGATCCTCGGCGGGCGTCACCCGGTTGTAGCTCGTGCCGTACTTGATGGCACCGGCGCGCACTGTGGTGCCGTTCATGCCGGTGGTCACGTCGGCCACGATCTGCGCCTGCAGCTGTTCGATCGAGTGGTCGGCGAGCAGGTCGTCGAACCACTCGCCCTTGTTGAACCCACCGCACGCGATGATCTGCAGCCCGGTCTCCTCCGAGATGCGACGCAGGTCTTCGGGCTGACGCGAGTAATCCCAGGCCGATGCCTCGTACAGGCTCTTCACGCCGACATCGAGGGCCGCCTGGGCCTCGATCTTCGCCATGGCGGGGTCGAGGATGACGAGATCTTCGTCGACCCGCTTGTGCACGGGAGGTGCGCCGAGCAGGTGCTCGTGCGAGTAGGTGAAGCCGAGGTCGTCGGAGTGGATGTCTCCGGTGACTGTGCGGATCATGATGCTGCTTTCTGTGACGGGGGATGAGGGGTATGGGGCTGCCGCTCGAGCTCGAGGAGCGAACGGCGCACGGTGCGGAACCGGTCGTGGCGTCGACGCCACGCGGCGGCGAAGGCGGGCCGGGGGAGCACCGGATGCTCGGCGCGGGGCGAGCGCACGCGATGGCCGACGGCGGCCCACCCGAGCTGCGCGGCACCCACCGCCGCGAGGTCGGCCTGGGCGACCACGCGCACGGGCAGCCCGGTGACATCGGCGATGATCTGCGGCCACGCGGCGACGTTCGTCCCCCCGCCGCACGCGGTGATGTGGCGGTACGGGGTGGTGCGGTCGCGTTCGAGCCGCTCGATCAGATCGGCGAGGTCGAAGGCGATCGCCTCGAGAGCCGCCGACACCATCCGCGGCGAGCTCGTCGTCGGCGTGATGCCGATCACCGCCCCGGTCGCGCGCTCGTCGAAATCGGGGCTGCCCGTGCCGGCGAGGTAGGGCAGGAAGCACAGCGGGTCATCGGGGTCGGGGTCGGCCGGTGCCTCGGCGATGGCTGCTGCTCCGACGGTGGCCCGCAGCCAGTTCAGGGCGAGTCCGCCGGTCAGCAGCGAGGCCAGCGCGAAGCGCGTGCCGTCGACGGCCGGATGCTGCGTGAAGGCGCCGTCGGCGGAACTCGACTCCGCGGCGGGATCGATGGCGGCCATCATCACGGCGGACGTACCGAGGGCCACGGCCACCTCGTCGCCGTCGATGCCGCCCAACCCCTCGAGCGTGGCGGCCACGTCTCCCGCGCCGGTCGCGACCGGCACCCCGGCCGACAGACCGAAAGCGGCCGCTCCGCCCTTGTGGACGGTGCCGGCGGTCGAGGAGCTGGAGAGCAGGGCGGGGAAGAGGTGACGCGGAAGCCCGACCGCGGCGATGAGCTCGTCGTCCCACTCGCCGTCGGCGCGCAGGAGCAGGGCGTTCCATGCATCGGTCTGGTCGGTGGCGATCTGGCCGGTGAGCGTCGCGCGCAGATAGTCCTTCGCCGAGAGATAGGCGCGGGCCTTCGCGAGGGTCTCGGGGTGGCGCGACTGCCACCACAGCAGACTCGACAGCGAGAACACCGCGCTCGGCCGATTGCCCGACTGGCGCAGCATCCGTTCCCTGATCCCGTCGTCGAGCGCGCGCAGTTCGTCTGCGCCGCGTCGGTCGGCGAGCAGCAGTGCGGGGGCCACCGGATCGAGAGCGTCGTCGACGAGCACGACGGCGCTCATGTTGCCGCTCACGCCGACGGCCGAGACCCGACCGAGGTCGATCGATGCGCCGAGCTCGGCCACCGCCTCGCGGGCCGAGGCGATCCATACCGCGGGGTCGACCTGCACGCCGTCCGAGGCGGGATCGATACCGTGATGCGCGCTCGCCACCGCGACGACGGCTCCCTCGGCGTCGAGCAGCAGCGCTTTCGTGCTGGTCGTGCCGAGGTCGATGCCCAGACTGAGCGCGGTCGTCGCGCTCACGGAGCCTCGGCGATCTGCGCGAGGCTGCGATGGCGGTGCGCGTCGATGTGCAGTGATACCGCGAAGATCTCTCCGCGCACGTACGAGATGGAGTACTCCACCGCCCGCTGGTCGTGCAGATAGGCGGTGCGGGTCACCCGCATGACGGGAGTGTGGCGCGGAACGGCCAGGAGGTTCGCGGTCTCGGTGAGGGCGGATGCCGCGGTCCACTGCTCGTCGGCCGAGCACGGGCGACCGGGCGACCCCTCGATCTTCTCGAGCTGCTCGTACAGCGATCCCTGCTCGATCGCCGAACGGGTGAGCGTCGGCACGAGCGCGCAGGGAAGCCACGAGGTGAGGTGCACGACCGGGTCGCCGTCGCTGACGATCAGGCGCTCGACGCGCCAGACGTCGTCGCCGGCGACCAGCCCGAGGGTCGCGGCGATCTCGCTCGGCGCCCCGATGACCTCGAGCGTGATGACCTGCTCGCGGGTCTGCCGGCCCGCCGCGCGCAGGTCTTCGCTGAACGAGGGGAGGATGCCGGGGCGGTTCGACCGGATGGCGCGGCTCGAATCGGCGACGAACGTGCCCCGACCCTGACGGCGGATGACCAGCCCCCGCTGCTCGAGGTCGCGGAGGGCCTGGGTGGCCGTGGCCCGACTCACCGACAACCGCTGCACGATCTCGAACTCCGACGGCAACCGCACGCCGGGACGCTGATCGAGGATGACGGCCGCCAGCTGGTCGGCGATCTGACGGTACCGGCTCACGTGCGAGTCGGTGTCGAGGTCGCGCAGCACGTCGGCGCCGAGCGCCTCTTCGTCGTCTCTCACTTCTGCGCCTCTTTCCATGCCGTGATCAGGCGCACGGCGGTCGCCATCACGTGGTCGACGATGCGCCGACCCTTCTCGGCCGTCGCGGCCGTCGCGTCGCCGAACACGCCCGTCTCGCTGATCGTGTCCCACCGCACGGGGGCGACGTCGAAGTGCGCCGGGTAGTCGGGGTACTCGGTGACCGCGCGATCCATGCGCACCACGTCGTCGCGCAGCGCCAGCATGATCGAGGTCTCGAGTTCGTCGGCGTGCATGATCGCGGGGTGGCTGCGCGGGCTCTCGGCCACGGCGGCGGCCACCTCGGCCAGCCCCGGGTAGGTGAGTGCGATCGCCGGCAGGCCACCGCGCTCCTCGAGGGCGCGCGTCGCGGCCTTCATCGCAGCCGCGTTGCCCAGGTGCGCCGAGAACAGCACGAGGCCTCGCACGCCGTTGCGGGCGAGGCCGTCGGCCAGCTCGACGATCAGCGACACGAGCGTGCCGTCGCTGATCGACAGGCTGCCGTCGAAGTGCTCGAGCGACCACACCTGGCCGTAGGGCAGCACGGGCAGTTCGATCAGTCCCGCCTCATCGGCGAGCCTCGTCGAGAACGCCTCCGCGGCGAACGCATCGGTGCCCACGGGCAGGTGCGGGCCGTGCTCCTCGACCGCGCCGAGGCACAGCAGCGCCCACGGCTGCTTCTCGACCGCGCCCGCCACCTCGGGCCAGGTGAGGTCGGCCCACCGGGTCATCGCGCACCTCGCCGCGCCGACAGGCGACCGTTGATCAGCAGCATCCCGATCAGCACACCACCGTTGACGATGAACTGCACGGGGGAGGGGATGTTGAAGGAGTTGAGCACCGTGGTGAGGAAGGCCAGTGCCGCGACGCCGGCGAACGTGCCCACCATGCCGCCGGTGCCCCCGGCGAGGGCGGCCCCGCCGATGACCGCGGCGACGACGGAGTTGAGCGCGTAGCTGTCTCCGGCGGTGAGCGAGGGCGATCCCGAGTAGGCGATCAACAGGATGCCGGCCATCGCCGCCAGGGTTCCCGAGGCGGTGTAGGCGACGAGGGTGTGGCGGCGCACCGGCACGCCCGACAGCCACGACGCGCGGGGGTTCGCCCCGACGGCCTTGAACCGACGGCCGGCCACGGTGCCCGTGAGGATGAGTCCGACGATCACGAGCAGCACGATCCAGATCACGAGCGAGGCCGAGAAGGGGGTGCCGAACAGGCGCCCGTCGGCCAGCACGCGCAGTTCGTCGGGAACGATGCCGCGCGGCTGGCCGCGGGTGACCAGGGCGTTCACGCCCCCGATGATCGTCGCCGTCGCGAGCGTGCCGAGCAGCGGGGGGATGCGGGTGAAGGCGAGCAGCACGCCGTTGACGAGGCCGATCGCGGCACCCATCAGCACGACGAGCGGCACGGTCGTGGCCAGGCTCGCGCCGGGAGCCGCGGAGAGCACCGCGGTCAGGATCGCGGCGGAGTTCATCACCGGGCCGACCGAGAGATCGAGGCCGCGGTTGATGATGACGATGGTCTGCGCGATGGCGACGACACCCAGCGGTGCCGCGTTGGAGAGGATGCGCAGCAGACGGTCGGGGTTGAACCCGTCGGAGGTGCTCACTCCCAGCAGGATCAGACAGGCGAACGTGAGCCCGTAGGCGACCCACAGCGAGGTGGGAATGCGCCCGAGCGCCGAGCCGAACCCGGAACGGGGCCGATCCGTGCGGAGCGGCGGCGAGTCGAGGGCGGTCATCGCGCGGGCTCCGATCGGGTCTGGGCGGGTGAAGCATCCTTGTCTTTCGGCCTCAACCGCCACGGGATCTTCAGCCCCCGATCGGCGAGGCCGTACACGCCCATCGCAGCGATGAGCAGAACGCCCTTGAAGATCGTCTGGTAGTACGTGTCGGTGCCGGTCAGCGTGATCACCTGACCCACCACGGCGATGATGACCGCGGCGGGAAGGATGCTGAGGAGCGAGCCGATACCGCCGGTGATGACGATACCGGCGACGAGCACGGTGGCGATCGAGTCGATCACCGAACTGGCTCCGACGAGTGCGTCGGCCGTGTACGTGCGCGAGGCGATCGCCATGCCCCCGAGGGAGGCGAAGACGCCCGAGAGGCCGTAGACGAGCAGCGCCGAGCGACGCACCGGGAAGCCCAGGCGCGTCGCGATGCGCTGGTCGTAGCCCACGGCCTGCACGTACCGGCCGGCGCGGCTCTGACCCATCCACGCCCAGGCGGCGATGAGGACGACGAGCGCGATCAGCGCGAACAGGGGGACCGCGCCGAGGCTCGTTCCGAGCACGGTCAGGAGCGGCAGCGGGATGCCTGCGCCCGGGGTCGACTGCAGCAGCAGGGCGAAACCCTGCACGACGCCGGATGCGGCGAACGTCATCAGCAGCGGGTTGATGCCCGCGATGACGCCCGCACCGTTGGCAAGACCGACGACGAGGCCGGCGACCAGCACGAGTGGGACGGCGACCGCGGCTCCACCGGGGAGCACCGGGCTCAACGAGAGCACGACGGTGGCGAGCCCGGCGATGGCGCCGACGCTCAGGTCGATGCCGCCCCACATGACGACGATCCCCTGACCCACCGCGATGAGCACGATCGGGGCGAGCGACGCCAGCAGCGAGTTGACGCTGACGGTGCTGCGGAAGGCCGGGAGGGCGATCGAGGCGACGACGATCACGGCGAGGGCGAGGATCCACAAGAACTTCGCGCGCGACAGCGCACGCAGCGAGGTGGTCGAGAGGGCCTGCGGACGGAAGGCTCTGGTGGCGCTAGACAACGGCGGTTCCTCCGGTGGCGAGGTGCATGACGGCGGTCTCGGTGGCGGTGCGGGAATCGAGGCGGCCGGTGATGCGGCCGGAGTACATGACGTACACCTCGTCGCTCAGCCCGAGGATCTCCTGCAGGTCGGTCGAGACGAGCAGCACGGCGACGCCGCGCTCGGTGAGCTCGCGGATGCTCTGGTAGATCTGGGCGCGCGAGCCGACGTCGACGCCGCGCGTGGGGTCGTTGAGCACGAGGACCTCGAGGCCGTCGTCGACGAGCCAGCGGCCGATGAGCACCTTCTGCTGGTTGCCGCCCGACAGCTCGACGATCGGTTGGGTGAGCGCGGCGTGCTTGACCGCGAGATGCGAGACCACGCGCTGCACGACCTGGCGGGCGCGGCGCGGGCTGACGATGCCGGAGGGGAAGAGGCGGGGCATGGCTGCCAGCAGGGCGTTGGCCGAGATGGACTGGTCGAGCAGCAGGCCGTCGAGTCGCCGGTCGGGGGCGACGTAGCCGATCCCGGAACGCACCGCCTGACGCGGGGAGCGCAGACGCACCGGTCGTCCGGCGCGGCGGAGGGTTCCGCTCGTGGGGGTGCGCACGCCGGCGACCACCTCGGCGACCTCCGACTGGCCGTGACCCTCGAGTCCTGCGATCGCGGTGATCGATCCGGCGGTGACGCGGAGGTCGACGGAGGAGAGGCTCCCCTCGAGCGACACGTCGACCAGTTCGACGGCGGCGGGCTCGGCCGACCGCCCCGCATCCTGGTCGTCATCGCGTGCGTCACGCGACGGGTAGAGGTCGCTCGCCTCGCGGCCCACCATCGACGCGACCAGCTGATCGCGGGTGCGGTCGGCCAGGGGGCCTTCATCGACCTGCCTGCCGTCGCGCATGACGAGCACGCGGTCGCAGAGCTCGAACAGCTCGTCCATGCGGTGCGAGACGAACACGACGGCGGCCCCCGCTGCGCTGAGACGGCGGACGGCGGCGAAGAGCAGCTCGACCTGCGGATTCTCGAGCGACGAGGTCGGCTCGTCGAGGATCAGGAGCGTCGGCGGCACGGCGATGGCCTTGGCGACCTCGAGCAGCTGGCGCTGCCCGACGGTGAGATCGCCGACCGTCGCGTCCACGTCGATGTCGACGCCCAGACCCGCGAGGGTGGAGCGGGCGAACTCGCGCTTCGCCCGCTCCGACCGGTGGGTGGTGTCACCGTCGCCGAGAGACAGGTTCTCGGCGACGGTGAGGTTGGCGAACAGGCTCAGTTCCTGATGCACCATCGACACCGCGCGGCCGCCCTCGGGAGGGTCGGCGATCGTGATCGATCCGGTGTCGGGGGAGAGCAGGCCCGAGAGCATGTTCATGAGGGTGGACTTGCCGGCACCGTTCTCGCCGACGAGGGCGAGGATCTCTCCGCGGTTCAGCGTCACATCGACATCGACCACGGCGCGGGTCGCGCCGAACGACTTCGACACGTGTTGGCACGTCAGGGCGGGCTGAGACACGGAGAGTTCCTCGTTTCGTGGGGGAGAGCGGCGCTCAGCCGAACAGAGCGGTGATCTCGTCGTCGGTCATGCGGGTGTTGACCCACAGGCTGTCAGGCAGGTCGTCGCGCACGAAGTCGGCCAGGTTGTCGGCCGTGATGACCTCGGGGTCGAGGATGTCGTCCTTCGTGACGTCTTCGCCCGAGAGGGCGGCGAGGGCGTTCTCGAGCGACTGGGCCGAGATCCAGGTGGGCTTGGCGACGGCGATGCAGTCGAAGCCGGTCTCACCGGCGGCGACGAGCGACTGCCACTTCTTCAGCAGACCGTTGCTGTCTTCGCCGGTCATCGGCACCAGCGGCACGCCAGCGGCCTCGAACGCCTCGATCGCACCGAGGGTCATCGACCCGCCCTGCGACCACACGCCGTCGATGTCGGGGTTCGCGGCGAGCACGGCTTCGACCGCGGTCTTCGTGGTGGCCTGGTCCCAGCCGCCGTCGATCGTCGAGACGACCTCGATGCCGGGGTTCTCGTCGAAGACGGCCTGGGCTCCGGCGTAGCGCAGGTCGCTCGTCGGGATGCCGGCGATGCCGTTGATCGCGATGATGCGGCCCGAGCCGCCGAGCTTGTCGACCAGCCACTCGGCGCCGGTCGCGCCGAACGACTCGTCGTCGACGTTCACGTACGAGGTGTAGTCGTCGGTCTCGGCACCCGAGGCGTTGAGGATGACGTCGATGCCCGCGGCGGACGCCTGCTGCAGCACGGGCACGATGCCCTCGGGGGAGATGGGGGTGACGATGATCGCGTCGACGTTGCGGGCGATCATCGACTGGATGTTGGAGATCTGCTTCTGAGCGTCGTTGTCGGACTGCGTCATGATGACGTCGGAGATCTGATCGGCGTCGCGCTCGGTGGCGGCAGTGAACTCCGCCTCGAGCTGGGCCGACCAGGTGTTGCCGACGAAGTACGAGTCGTAGCCGATGACGTACGTGCCGTCGGCCGCGGGGGTCTCGCTCGCGCCGTCGGTGCAGGCGGAGAGGGTGAGTGCGGTCACAGCGGCGACCGCGGCGAGCGTCGTCGCGCGCTTCCAGGTGGAGGTGTTCATGCTGCCCTTCGGGGTGGGGTGATTTCGGGTGGGTGCGAGGGTGGAGCGTGGGCCATACACTCGCACTTGACCGGTCAACCCGTCAAGTACGGAAACATAACGTTTACACGCCGAGGAGACAGAACGATGCCGCCGCAGACCCGCTCCGCCAGCCTCTACACCTTTCCCAGCGACCTCGTCGACGACGGCGTGGCCCGCGTGATCGACGACGCCCGGTCGGGCGGATTCGACACGCTCGCCGTGGCCCTCGCCTACCACCAGGCCCGTGACGTCGTGCCCCACCCGAGAGGTCCGCGCCTGAGGTACCGGCGTGACGGCGTGTTCTTCGAGCCCGACGACGAGAAGTGGGCGAGCTCGCCGATGCGACCGTCCGTGCAGTCCGCGGAGGAGAGGGCGGCGGTCGCCGAGCTGCTGGCCGCCCCCGACCGGCCCGCCGTCGAGTCGTGGACGGTGTTCCTGCACAACACGGGTCTCGGCGAGCAGCATCCGTCTGCCGCCACCGAGAACTGCTTCGGCGACCGGATCCTGTCGAATCTCTGCCCCGCGACGCCCCTCGCCCGCGCCTATGCGCTGGCCCTCGCCGACGACGTCTCCTCCCGTGGTCTCGACGTCGTCGCCGAGGCGCTGAGCCAGCAGACCTTCGGCCACGGCCACCACCACGAACGCAGCTTCGCCCCCGTGAGCGCGGGCGACGAGACCTTGCTGAGCCTCTGCTTCTGCGGAGCGTGCGCCGACCGTGCGGGCGACGTCGACACCGAGGCGCTCGCCGCGCGCTGCCGGGAGCGAGTGGATGCGGCGTGGGCGGGTGCCGCGGCGCTCCCGGCCACACGAGACGCCCTCGTCGACGCCATCGGTGACGACCTGCTCGCGTATCTCGCCGCGCGGGAGCGGGCGGTGACCGAGCTCGCCGGCGAGGTCGCCGCGATCGTGCACTCCCGAGGGCAACGGCTCGTGTTCATGGACCTGACGGGGGCCGTACTCGGCTACGACGACGGGCGCCCTCAGGGTGCGCTCGCCGCCGACCAGGCGTGGCGGCTCGCGATCGATCCGGCCGCGGTCGCCTCCGGGGTGGACGCCTATGCCGTGCTCGGATACGCGCAGGACCCCGCACGACTGCACGACGACGTCGCGTCGGTGCGTGCGGCGATCGGGGAGGGCGAGCTGCGCGTGATCCTGCGCCCCGGCCACCCCGACACGACCTCGGCCTCGCACTGGCATGAGAAGGAGGCCGCCGCCATCGCCGCCGGGGCCGACCGCGTCGACGCGTACAACTACGGCATGGCACCCGAGCACGTGCTGGCAAGGCTCGAGCGCGCCTGACGGGTCCGCTCGGCGGCGACGGACGGCCTCATCCGTCCGGGACCGACGAACCCCGTCAGGCCGAGGGGCGGTGACCTCTCCGTCACCGACCTGGCGCGTACCGCGAACGGGGCGATCGGGGGATACTCGAACGCAGCGCCGATCGAACCGAACCCGAGCGGCACCGTCTCTGACACGTTCGACGCGATCGCCGCGGCAAAGGGGAACGGAATGGCCCGCATGAGCTCTCATCGCTCCGATGAGACCGAAGCGCACAGCGGCGGCCTCCGGTACGGACTGCGATGAGCGATCCCCACGACCCGGCCACCCGCAGGAGAGCGGACCCGGGCAGCATGCTGCCCCTCGACAGCGACACCGAGGTGTCGGATACCCGGCAGTCGGGGCCGGCCCGGCCCATCCACCTCCGCTGGCGGTACATCGGCCTGGTGTTCGCCGGTGGAACCGCGGGAACCGCCGCGCGCGAGGCCCTCAGCCTCGTGATCCCGTCGATCAACGGCATCCCGGTCGCGATCCTGCTCATCAACGTCGTCGGCGCCCTGTTCCTCGGTGTGCTGCTGGAGGCACTCGCCCGGCGCGGGGCAGACGAGGGGCGCAGACGGATCCTGCGGCTGCTGCTGGGCACAGGATTCGCCGGCGGGTTCACCACCTACAGCGCACTGGCGTCCGACACCGTCTTCCTCCTGATCGACGGTGATACCTGGGTGGGGCTCGGTTATGCCATCACGACCATCGCCGTCGGGGCGCTCGCCACATTGGCGGGGATCTCGTTGGCCGCCGCGCATCACCGCCGCCGGCACCCGGACGCCGCAGGGGAGGGCGCGTCGTGACTCCGGTGCTCTTCCTGGCGTTGTCGGTCGCGGGCGGAGTCGGTGCGGCGCTGCGCCTCGTCGTCGATGGCACCGTCAAGGCCCATACCCGAACCTCGTTTCCCATCGGCACGATGATCATCAACATCACCGGGGCATTGCTCCTCGGCTTCGTCACCGAGATCGCCTTCCGCGGCATCCTGCCCGATGCGGCGCGCCTCATCGTCGGAACGGGGCTGCTCGGCGGGTACACGACGTTCAGCACCGCCAGCTTCGAGAGCGTGCGCCTCATCCAACAGCGGCGGTACGGTGCGGCAGTGCTGAACACCGTCGGGATGGTCACCCTCGCCGTCATCGCCGCTCTCGCCGGTGCCGGGCTCGGGGGCCTGCTCTGAACCGGGTTCCGCCGGCCGCGCCCCGTCCACGGCGGTCCGCGTGCATTCGCTAGGGTGAGATCGCCAACCTCACAGGAGTCTCACATGCGCGTGCTCGCCCGTTCCACGTTCGCTGCCATCGCCCTCGCGTCGGTCGTCGCCCTCGGCGGATGCTCCGCCATCCAAGGGCTCATCGGCGGCGGCGAGACCGTCGCCCGCGACTCCGACACGCAGGAGGTCACCGAGGGCGGAACTGCCGACGTCTTCACCCTCAAGGTCGGCGACTGCCTGCAGGAGGCGACCTCCGAAGAGGTCTCGCAGGTCGAAGCGGTGCCCTGCAGCGACCCGCACGACGACGAGATCTACTACGAATTCACCATGGCCGACGGCGAGTTCCCCGGCGAAGACGCCATCTACACCGCGGCCGACGAGCAGTGCCTGCCGCAGTTCGACACCTTCGTCGGACTCGCCTACGACCAGTCGGTGCTCGACTGGTACCCCTACGTGCCGACCGAGGGCAGCTGGACCGAGGGCGGCGACCGCGTGGTGCAGTGCGTGATCTACGAACCCAACGTGCGCACCACCGGAAGCCTCGCCGGAGTCGCTCGCTGATAGCGGCCCCCGGGGAATGGCGCAGCATGAGCGGATGACTCCGCCCCCGCGCCCCGTCTCGGCTCTCGTCTCGCGGCCGCGGCTGCTCGACGTGCTGTCGTCGGAGTCGCCGGTGGTCGTCGTGATCGGTTCGCGCGGAGCGGGCAAGACCGTGCTGCTGTCGGAGTGGTTCTCGACCCGGACGAACGCGGCATGGCTCGGCGGCGGCGGTCTTCCCGACGCGCTGCCGACGCAGCAGACGCTCGTGCTCGACGGGGCCGACGGCCTCGACCCGGCGGACTGGCGACGGCTCGACCGCTGGCTCGCGGAGACTCCGGGGGCGCGGCTGCGCGTCAGTGCACGCGCCCCGTTCGCCGCGATGAGCCAGTGGGACGCCGCGATCGTGCACGACCTCGCGTTCACGCGCGCCGAACTCGCCGACTACCTCGGCCGGCGCGGATCGGCGGCCGACCCGCGCACGGTGCTCATGGCGACCGCCGGGCTCCCCGACGCGGTGCGCCTGGTCACGCAGACCGGGGCGACCGCGGCGCGCGACATGGAGGCACTGCTCGCTCGGGTCTGGGCGGACGCCGCTCTCCCCGCCGACGAGGCGCGCCTCGCGATCCCCGCGACGCTGACGCCCGACCTCGCGGTCGAGCTCGGCGGCACGGTCGACGTCTTCGAGCGCGCGATACGGCGCGGCGACGGCGCATGGGTCGACGGTCCCTCGGGCCTCGCGTTCGCCCTCATCGCCCCGGTGCGCGCGGCGACGCTCGCCCGTCACCCGGTCGACGAGGGCGACCGCCACGCCGTGCGGGAGCGGGCGGCCGAGGCACTGCTCGCGCAGGGGGCGTTCGTGCCGGCGATCGTCGAGGCCGTCGCCGTCGAGCGGTTCGATCTCGTCGACGCCGCTCTCAAGAACGGCGGACTCGCGCTGCTGTCGGCGCACGGTCCGACCCTGGCCGCCCTGCTGCAGGGCATCCCGACGGCTCGGTTGCGCCAGCATCCGGTGATCGCGCTCGCACTCGGCGTCATGTACAACGCCCGACGGCAGCACCGGGTGCGCGCCGTGGAGATGTTCGCCATCGCCCTGGTCGGCATGCAGGCCGCGCCGCGCTCGTCGTCGGACCGCGCGCTGCTGCGCGCGCTCGAGAGCATCGCCCGGCGCCTCACCGGTATCGGAGACGGGGGAGTGCGCGCCGCCCGCAGCGCCTCGGGCCAGCTGAGCGAGCTGCCGACGGCCGAGGCGGGGCAGCTCGAGGCGCTGCGCGGCGACCTGCGCGTGCACCTCGGTGTGAGCCTGCTCTACGGCGGTCACCCCGAAGAGGCCCGTGCAGAGTTCGAGCGCGCCGTCACCGGAGCCGTGCGTCCGAGCGTGGAGCTCATGGCGATCGGCGGAGTCGCGCTCACGCACGCGCTCGCGGGAGACGTCCCCGACGCGCGTCGCTGGATCGCCACCGCCGAGGAGCGCACCTGGGCGCAGGGCATCGTCGACGAGTACCCCGGCAGCATGCTGCGCATCGCGCAGGCACGTGTGGCTCTCGAGGACGGCGACCCCGCCGCATCCATCGCCTTCCTCGACCGGGTGTGGCCCATCATCGACACGATCGAGCACTGGCCCCTGCTCGGGGCGGTGCGGGCGCTCGCCGACCATGCATCGGGCCGGCCCGAGGAAGGCTTGGCGCGACTGCGCAGCCTGCGGTCTCAGCGGGGCGCGAAGATGCGTTCGTCACGACCGGCGGCGCGGGCGCTTGACGCCACCGAGGCGGCGCTCGCCCTCGCCGCCGGCGATCTCGTCTCGGCGCGCCGGCTGAACGTGCATCGTTCCGACGGCGCCGACGTGCGTCTCGCCGTCGCGCGCGTCGCCCTGCACGACGGCGACCACGAACGGGCGCTGCGGCTCGTGGCCGACACCCGGCCGACCACGCCCGACCAGCGCATGGCCTACCTCGCGACGAGCGCCGTCGTGCTGCGACGGCTCGACCGGCGCGACGAGTGCGACGCTCTCGTGCGGCAGGTGGCTGCGATGCAGCGCGCACTCGGACTGCACACGCCGCTTCTTCTCGTCGCCGACCGCGACCGCGATCTCTTCGACCACCCCTACGCGGAGGCGGGTGCGGCATCCGCCCCATCCGCGGCCCCGCCCCGACTCACCCCGCGTGAGGCGATCGTGCTCTCGGAGCTGGCACGCACGGCCAACGTCGACGAGGTCGCCGCGCGCCTGCACGTCTCACCGAACACGGTGAAATCGCAGCGGCGCACGCTCTACCGCAAGCTCGGAGTGACCCGCCGCGAAGACGCCCTCGCGGTCGCGGTCGCTCACCGACTGCTCGACGGCACCGACGATCGCACGCGCGAGATCACGCCCGCCGAGGCGAACACCAGTACCGAGGCCAGCACGAACAGCACCTCGTAGTCGTTCGCGGTCGACACGAGCACCAGACCCGCGATCGTGGGCGCGAGGGTCTGCGGCAACGTCGTGGCGAGCCCCAGCACCCCGAGATCGCGCCCGCTGTCGGCGCGCGACGGCAGCAGATCGATCATGAGGGCGAGGTCGGCGGTCAGGTACACGCCCCGCGCGACGCCGGCGATCGCCGCGTAGACGGTGAGGCCCGTGAGGTCGGACCAGACGGCCGGGATGATGAGCGCCGCGCCGATGACGCCCGACGCGGCGATGATCCAGCGCACCCGGTGGCCCTTGACGACCACACCGCCGAGGGCCGCGCCGACCACGAGGCACACGATGTGGAGCCCGATGACGCGGCTCGAGATGCCCCCGGCCTCGTCGACCGGGGCCGACGTGAACGCCATCACGACGTAGAGCAGGTACCCGAGCACGAGCTGGTGCCCGAGCACGAGCACGAACCGGGCGGCGAACACGAGCCGAAGGTCGCGGCTGGCCCAGGCGCGTCGCCAGGGGAGCGAGACGGATGCTGCGGGACCGCGCGGGCGGTCGCGCTCGAGGAGGGCGAAGCCCACCATCGCGAAGACCAGTACGACGGCGAGTCCGGAATAGGCGGCCCCGACGGCGGAGACGGTCGCGCCCGCCACGACCGTGCCGCCCGCGACCCCGATCGCGATCCCCGCCCCGTAGAACGCGGAGGCCCGGGGGAGCGACGCCGGCCGCACCCGATCGGCCATCACCGCATCGAGAGGACCCTCGATGAGATTGAGGAGGGGCTGGACGACGATCCAGCCGATCGCGATCGCGACGACCGAGGTGGCCTGGCCGAGCGCGACCAGGGCGATGGCCGCTCCGATCGCCCCGCCGACGATGTAGGGCGTGCGGCGCCCGAACCGCGAGCGCGTGCGATCGGACAGCATCCCGAACACCGGGCGCAGCACCACGGTGACCGCCGAGGAGGCCGTCATCGTCACGGCGAGAGCGGCTTCCTTCCCCGCGGGGTCGGCGGTCGCGATCTGCGCCGGCACGAGGATGCCGGCGACCGCGCCGTACATCGCGTTGAGCGCGAGGCTCGCTCCGAGGAGCGACCAGAACAAGCGGCGAGGCACTCGCGGCATCCTGCCAGACCTCCGGCGGGTCGGTGAAACCCGGGATGAAACCGGGGGTGAAAAGCACCGTTGTCCTCCGAATGGGGGACAACGGAACTCCAGACTCATGCGCGGCAGGAACACGCCTGCCACGTCGGCCCCTCTCCGTCAGGTGCCCCCTTCAAGGAGTCCGAAAATCGTGACGTCATCACGTCTTCCCCGTCCATCGCGCGGGAGATCCGCGCGCACCACCGGCCGCGCGCTCGTCGCCGTCGTCGTCGCCTCGGCGCTCACCCTCGCCGGCGGAGTCGCCGCGCACGCGGTCGAGTCGGCGGTGCCCGTCGCCCCGAACCCCGCGCTCGCCGATCACTGCGACCTCAACCTCGCCATCAGCCTCGATCTGTCGAACTCGGTCACCGACCAGCAGCTCGCGCAGGCGCGCTCCGAACTCGCAGGCCTCGCCGACGCGCTCGAGGGCTACCCGGTCAAGCTCGCCATGCACACGTTCGCCTCGAACGCCCCGGCGACCTCCGCGGCATCCAACGCCCCCCTGCCCCTCACCTCGCTCAGCACCGACGCCGGCGTGCAGGCCTTCGACGCCTACGTCAAGGGCGTGCAGCGCCCCGCGCAGGCGCAGGGCGGCACGAACTGGGACCGCGCCTTCGCCGCGGTCACGGCCTCGACCGAGTCGTACGACGCGCTGCTGCTCGTGACCGACGGCAACCCCACCCAGTACGGCAGCCCCGCGCAGGGCCCCGGGAACTCCACCAACCAGGCCACGATCGACGCCGCCGTCACCAGCGCGAACGCGCTCAAGGGCGAAGGCGTGCGCGTCATCCCGATCGGCGTGCAGGACAACCTCAGCGGGCAGCCGCTCGCGGAGTTCCGCCAGCACGTCGCGCAGGTGTCGGGCCCGACCCAGGGGAGCGACTACTACCTCGCCGGCTTCAGCGGTCTGCAGTCGACGCTGCTCGACATCGTCAACGCGAACTGCGCCACGATCGACCTGGAGAAGACCGGCACGCTCGCGGCCGGCAGCCTCGGCAACGTCGGCGACACGGTCGACTACGCCTTCACCGTGACGAACACGGGCGCCGTGCAGTTGCGCGATGTGCAGCTCTCCGACCCCAAGCCCGGTCTGTCGGCCATCACGTTCGGCACCTGGCCGGGCGCGACCGGCACGCTCGATCCCGGACAGTCGGTCACGGCGAAGGCCACATACACGCTCACCGCCGCCGACGTGACCGCCGGCGAGGTGGGCAATACGGCGACGGCGACAGGTCTGCCGCCTGCGGGCTCGCGCGTCAGCGACGAATCGCCCGCGCTCGTCGTGCTGCCCGACCCCGTGCCCGCGATCAGCCTCGACAAGACCGGCGTGCTCACCGGTGACACGGTCGCCTACACGTTCGTCGTCACCAACACCGGCACCGTGCCGCTCTCGGGCGTGACGCTGACGGATGAGCTGCCCGGTCTCTCGGCGATCACCTTCGGCACGTGGCCGGGAGCCACCGGCGCCCTCGCCCCGGGCCAGAAGGTCACCGCGACCGCGTCGTACACGCTCACGCAGGCCGACCGCGACCGCGGCGACATCGCCAACACGGCGACGGCGACGGGCACCCCGCCGACCGGACCCGCCGTCTCGGACGAGGACGACGTCGAGCTGCCCGTGCCCCAGGCTCCGGGAATCTCGCTCGACAAGACCGGCGTCCTCGAGGGCGACAGCATCCGCTACTCGTTCGTGGTCACCAACACCGGCAACGTCACGCTCACCGGCGTGACGCTCGCCGACGAGCTGCCCGGCATCTCGGCGATCACCTTCGGCACCTGGCCGGGAGCCACCGGCGCCCTCGCCCCGGGCCAGAAGGTCACCGCGACCGCGTCGTACACGCTCGCCCAGGCCGACCGCGACCGCGGCGAGGTCGAGAACACCGCCACCACGACCGGCACCCCGCCGAAGGGCGCACCCGTCACCGACACCGACGAGTTCACCCAGCCGCTCGCGGCGAACCCCGGGATCGACATCGTCAAGACCGGTGTGCTCACCGGTGACACCATCGCGTACACGTTCGTCGTCACCAATACCGGCGACGTGACGCTCTCGGGCGTGACCGTCACCGACCCCCTCCCGGGTCTGTCGGCCGTGACCTTCGGCGCGTGGCCCGGCCAGGCGGGCGTGCTCGCCCCCGGGCAGAAAGTCACCGCGACGGCGGCGTACACGCTCACCCAGAACGACCGTGACAACGGAGAGGTCGTCAACACGGCGACCACCGGCGGCACCCCTCCCACGGGACCGCGCGTCACGGACCAGGACGGCTTTGACCAGCCCGTGCCGACGGCACCCGGCATCGGGCTGGTCAAGGTCGGCGCCCTCGACGGCGACACGATCGGCTACACGTTCACCGTCACCAACACCGGCAACGTCACGCTGCGCGGCGTCGAGCTGAGCGACGAGCTCGCAGGCCTCTCCGACATCGTGTTCGGCGACTGGCCGGCGGCGACCGGAACGCTCGCCCCCGGGCAGTCGGTGACCGCCACCGCGTCGTACGAGCTCACGCAGCCCGACCGCGACCGCGGCGAGGTGCTCAACACCGCGACCGTCACCGCAACCCCGCCGAAGGGCGACGACGTCACCGACGAGGACGACGCCGAGGTTCCCGTACCGCAGGCGCCGGGCATCCAGCTGGTCAAGTCGGGCGAACTCGAGGGCAGCAGCATCCGCTACTCCTTCGACGTGACGAACGTCGGCGACGTGACGCTTCGCGGCGTGACGATCGCAGACGAGCTCGAGGGGCTCTCCGACATCGCGTTCGGCGAATGGCCGGCGACCGCGGGCGAGCTCGCCCCCGGGCAGTCGGTGACCGCCACGGCGAGCTACGCCCTGACGCAGGCCGACCGCGACGCGGGATCGGTCGTCAACGTCGCCGAGGCCACCGGCACCCCGCCGGGCGGTACCGACGTGACGGACGACGACTCGGCCGAGGTTCCCGTGCCGCAGAACCCGTCGATCGGGCTGGTGAAGACCGGCGCGCAGGACGGCGCGCTCGTGCGCTTCTCGTTCGCGATCACGAACACCGGTGACGTCACCCTCCACGGGGTCGCGCTCTCCGACGACCTCGCCGGGCTCTCGGCGATCTCGTTCGGCGCATGGCCCGGGGCGGACGGCGTGCTCGCACCCGGCCAGTCGGTGACCGCGTCGGCGGTCTACGTCGTGACCGACGCCGACCGTGCCGCGGGGGTCGTCGTGAACGTCGCGGAGGCGACGGGCACGCCGCCGACCGGTGCGAGCGTGACCGACGAGGCCGACGTCCGCGTCACGATCGTCGCGGCGCTCGCCGCGACCGGTTTCACCGCCGAGCGCCTCGGATCCGTCGCGCTGTTCGCGATGCTGACGATCGCCCTCGGAGCGGCCGCCGTCGTGACCGTGCGACGCCGGAGCCGCGTCTGAGCACCTGATCGCTGAATGAGCCGCCCCGGGACGCGTTCCCGGGGCGGCTCTTCGGTGCCTCGGGGCGCGACGCGAGTTCGAGGGAGAGCAGCATCCGGCCGACCTAGCACACACCCCCGTTCGATCGGTATGCCCGGGTCGCTGTCGGGAGTCGCCGTTATGTTCGGATACGACTCGTCAGCAGAGGGTCTCGAGCATCGGAGAAGCGAGTGAGCACGGTTGAGGTCGATCGTCCCGGAGCGGGGGTCGTCTGGGCGCGCGTCGAAGACGGCTTCCACGTGGGCAGCAGGGGTGGCGAGTTCCTCGGCTACATCGATCGACAGCGCGACGGCCGATGGTTGGCGTGCGACCTGTACTCGCGCGAGGTCGGGCTGTTCGCCGACCTGACGGCGGCGATGAAGGCGCTGACCGCGGTCGAGGCCTCCGAGCGGTTGCGCCGGCGATGACCACCGAGCTGCTGTCGATCCTGTACTCGAGCCGGGCCGCCGAACCCTTCGACGACGACCGGCTCCGCGCCCTCCTCGCCCAGAGCCGCGAGAACAATGCACGACACGACCTCACCGGGATGCTGCTCTACCGCGGCGGCCGGTTCGTGCAGGTGCTCGAAGGCCCCGAGAGCACCGTGCGCGAGCTCGTCGCGACGATCGGCGCCGACCCCCGCCACACGAACATGCGGGTGCTCTTCGAGGAGCACCTCGAGGAACGACAGTTCGCCGAGTGGACGATGGGGTACGAACCGATCTCCGAGCCGCGCGAGGAGAAGCCGGCGGCGTTCCGCGACACCTTCGACGACCTCGAGGTCGGCGACGACGCCACGGCGACCCTGCGAGCGGTGCGAGAACTGAGTCTCTGGTTCCGCGTGCGCTCCTCACGCGGGCAGTAGCCCGGCGGACTCCGGGCTCGCGGGCCGCCGCGGTGCGGCGTCTCGGGCGTAGGAGATGGCGCCGGCGTAGGACGATTCGCGGAGCATCGTCCTACCTGCGCTCCATTGCCTGCGCCGGGAACGCCGGGTCGGCGTCTCGTGACTACTGCGAGAGGTCTCGGCTCAGGCGGTCGAGCAGGTTCTCGAGCGAGACCTCGAACTCCTCGTCGCTGCGGTCCTCGCTGAGCAGCGCGCGGAGTCGGCTCACCTCCGGGGCGTGGGCCAGGCTCATCTCGCCGTCGCCCTCGGGGATCGTCGCGTTCCCCTCATCGAGCGGCTCCTCGACGGGAGCCGTCTCGGCACCTCGGACAGCCGACTCGAGAAGCAGGTGCCCGAGGAGGAAGCTGCTGAACGACCGATAGGCGTCGACGGCCTGCTCGTCGGTGAAACCGTGGCCGATCAGCGTGGCGAGGAAGGTATTCACGACCTCGACGCTCCGCAGCGGTGGTCGCAGCCACGGGGCCGCGGGATGGCGGGTGGCGACGAGGGGGAACGCCATCGGATGCTCGATCGCGATGCGGCGCACCTCGTGCGCGACCGTCTGCAGGAACCCCTGCCAATGGTCGGTCACCTCGTCATCGAGGTTCGCGTTGAGGTCGGCCATGAGCAGCGCCACGACGCCTTCGAGCAGGTCCTCTCGTCCGTGCACGTAGCGGTAGAGAGACATCGCCTCCACATCGAGCTCCTGCGCGAGCGACCTCATGGACAGTCCCTGTGCCCCGGATCGGTCGATCTGGCCCAGGGCGGTCGCGAGGATGAGGTCGCGGCGCAGTCTGGGCTCCGAGGGGCGCCCCGGCTTCTTCGTCTGACGTGCCACAGAGTCGCCTCCTTCGCGTCGTCCCATTATCGCTTTTGCGCACCGCTGTCTACGGAGGTCCGGTCGCCGGTCAACGGGAGAGACTTACGCTGTAAGTTTTCGCATCTTCGTCCTGAAGGGACAATCATGAACTTCCCCCAAGCATTGGAAGGGGGGCTTGCGGCCGTCATCGCGTTCGTGCCCCTGGCCCTGCTGTTCCTCCTCATCCTCGTCGTCGGTCTCATCGTCGCGAAGCTGATCTCGAAGGGCCTCGAGAAGCTGCTCGAGAAGGTCGGATTCGACCGGCTCGTCGAGCGCGGCGGCATCAAGAAGGCCCTCGCGAAGTCGAAGCTCGACGCCTCCGACATCGTCGCCAAGATCGTCTACTACGCGCTCGTGCTGTTCGTCCTGCAGTTCGCGTTCGGAGTCTTCGGGCCCAACCCGGTCAGTGATCTGCTCGAGGGCATCATCGCCTTCCTGCCGAAGATCATCGTCGCGATCGTCATCGTCGTGATCGCCGCGGCCATCGCCGCCGGTGCCAAGGCGCTCATCCAGAACACCCTGGGCGGCCTCTCGTACGGAAAGATCCTCGGCAACATCGTCGCGATCTTCATCCTGTTCCTCGGCGTCACGGCAGCGCTCAACCAGGTCGAGGTGGCCACGACCGTCACGACGCCGATCCTGATCGCCGTTCTCGCCATCATCGCCGGCGTCATCATCGTCGGCGCCGGCGGAGGCCTCATCAAGCCGATGCAGCAGCGGTGGGAAGCCCTGCTGACCAAGGCGGAGGAGGAAGCGCCGAAGATCCAGCAGGAGGCGCAGAAGGCTCCCTCCGTCGCGGATCAGGCCGCACAGGCCGCGCAGCAGGCGCAGGCCGCGACCCGCAGCCAGCCCCAGCGCCCGCCGCTCCCGCGCGGCTGACGCGTCACCACCTCCGGGCCGATCCCGCCGCTCTGCGGGGTCGGCCCTTCGGCGTGCCCGGGCGGGGTGCCCGGGCGACGTGCGGGCAGAAGGCGGCGCTGGGGCGGAACGGGCGGAGGAGACGGCGCCGGCGTAGGACGATCTGGCGCGCAGCATCCTGCGTGCGCGTCTTCTCCTGTGCCGGATACGCCGGAACGGGATGCGGCGGCCGTGCCGCGGCTACCGATCGACGCGAAGGATCGCGCCGTCGACGACGGCCACGTACACCTCGACGTCGTCGGTGAACGACACCTCCCAGGCGAGCTGCCCCTCGACGTCGTCGCTCACGCTGATCTCATCGACCGACCCCGATCCGTGCCCGTCGATCGCGGCCTGCAGAGCGACGGCGAGCGTGATGCCCGCGGCGTCCAGGGCGCGGCGGTCGTCGTCGTCGACGGTGTCGTCGGTGTCGGTCGAGACCACCTCGGCGCCGTCGCCGGACGTGCGCACCTCGGCGTCGGTGTCGCCGACCGCCACGCGCACCTCCCAGAGGCCGTCGTCGAGCTCCAGCTCGTACGCGATGCCCTGGGTCTCGTCTTCGGCCGTGGTGATCGCGGCGAATGCGGCGTCATTGCCCGTGGCCGCAGCATCCGTCGACGGGCTCTGCTGCGGCGGCGCGGCGGGTGCGGTCGACGTGGGAGGGGCCTCGACGGGCAGCGTGGTGCTCGTGCATCCGGCGAGCACCAGCGCGGTCGCGGCGAGGGCGCCCAGGGCGGCGGTCGGGCGGAGGATCCTGTGTCGGTGGGGCATGGCGGCCACGATATCCGCGGCGCCTGAGCAGGCCGTGACGGTTGCGCGACTCCGCGCCGGAGGTTCGCTCACGCGGCTCATTCGTTCTCGCGCTGCTCGTGCGCTCCCGCGCTGCGCGTCTGAACGCAGCGCGCCGAAAGGGCAGCGCGAGAGTGCGGGGTCGGTGGCGCAGCATCCGCCCCATCTCGCGGGATACGCGGGCGAGCCGCCGAGCGCAAGCCCGGGATCACCCGAATCGCCGCGACCTACGGTGAGGGCTCCCCCGAGAGACGAGTCACCGATGTTCCGCTTCCTGCTCCGCTTCGCCCCTGTGCTGTACCCGATCGCACGCAAGCTCTGGCGCTCGCGCCAGGCGAAGAACGCCGGTCAGACCCCGCCGACTGGCACCACGCGCCGCTGAGCGCAAGGGTCGGCTCGAGCCCGGGGCGAGCGCCTAACGTTCCGGGCATGGCTGATCAGTACACCTTCGACAACCCCGTCACCCGCTACGCCCGCGTCGAGCCGCCCGTGCAGCATCAGAGCGAGCCGGGCGTGCAGGGCGAGATGACGCCCGTTCCCGACCTCGGCGAGAAGACCTACCGCGGAACCGGGCGCCTCACTGGCCGGAAGGCCCTCATCACGGGCGGCGATTCCGGCATCGGCGGTGCCGTTGCCATCGCCTTCGCCCGCGAAGGCGCCGACGTCGCTATCGTGCACCTGCCCGACGAGCAGGCCGACGCCGACCACGTGCTCGGGCTCGTACGTGAGGCCGGACGCACCGGCGTCTCCATCGCGACCGACATCTCGGATGCTGCGGCCTGCCGCGCGCTCGTCGCCGAGGCCGTCGAGGCGCTCGGCGGACTCGACATCCTCGTGAACAACGCCGGCAAGCAGGTGGCCGTCGACCGCGTGGAAGACCTCAGCGACGAGCAGTTCGAGGAGACCTTCCGCACGAACGTGTTCGCCAACTTCTGGATCACCAAGGCCGCGCTCGCGCACCTGCCGGCCGGTGCGAGCATCATCAACACCGCGTCGCTCGAGGCCTACAAGCCCGCTCCCGACCGGCTCGACTACGCGGCGACCAAGGCCGCCGTGAACAACCTGTCGAAGGGGCTCGCGCAGCAGCTGGCACCGCGGGGGATCCGCGTGAACGTCGTCGCGCCCGGCCCGACCTGGTCGGCCCTGCAGGTCAGCGGCGGCGTCTCGGACGAGCAGATGACGGCCTTCGACGACGAGAGCACCTACCAGCGCGCCGGGCAGCCCGCCGAGATCGCACCCGCCTTCGTGTTCCTCGCGTCGGCCGAGTCGAGCTACGTCTCGGGCGAGACGCTGAACGTGAACGGCGGCATGGTCACGCCGTAGCGCGCGTTTCTCTCGTCGAGATGCCAAGACACCCGGACGGGCGAGCACGTGTGTCCGGGTGTCTTGGCACCTCGGGGGGGGGACGGTACGCGCGGCGGCGGCGGATGCTGCGCAGGGCGCCCGTGGCGCGGGTGTCGCTCGTCGAGATGCCAAGACACCCGGACGAGCGAGCACGTGTGTCCGGGTGTCTTGGCACCTGAAAGGCCGATCGGGGCGGGGTGGAGTATTTCGCGGCGAAGCGCAAGCCGCCCCGAAAATGCTCGCGGTGCTCGAATGTTGACCTCATGGTGGTTCTGAACACGCACGCTCCCGTCATTGTCTGCACCCTGCCGGGCTTCGCGGAGCGCGTGGGTCCGATCGGTGATCTCGACGTGCGCCCGGTCGAGCTCGCGGAGACCGATCACGTCGTGGCGCTGCTGGCCTCTTACGGCGGCCGGCGCTTCGTGATCGCGGGCGCAGGGGCGGAGGCCGCGGTCGTCGCCGCGGTCGTGCAGCGGCTGCTCAGCGGCGAAGCTCCGGTGTTCGGGCTCGCCGGGGTAGTGCTGGCCGAGCCCGAGGGAGACCTCGGGGCCGAGGCGTTCGACCTTCCGACGCTGGTGTTACCGGCAGACACGACACAACTCCTGCATTCCGCGAGCGATACGGCCCCGGACGGCGCCGAACAGGCCGCCACGGCGCAGATCGCAGGAGTCGTGCACCACACCTTCCCTCGAGCCCGCGTCGGCGAGCTCGCCGACTTCGTCACGCACGAGATCTCGTCGTCCCCGACGGTGCCCGAAGAGTGGGCTCGCCTGATCGCCTCGGATCGCGTCGACGTCGAGGTGCGCGGCATCCTGTCTCGGCGCGCTCTTCCCGACGACGCCGAGTATGCCCCGCAGGTGATGGATGCGGCGCAGTTGACGCTGCTGCGCGAGATCGCCGACCTCGTGGTGCCGCAGGACGGCCCGGCGATCGACCTCGCCGCTCGCGTCGATGCCCAGCTCGCCCGTGGCGAGGGCGACGGATGGCGGAACGCATCGCTTCCGCCCGATCCGGAGGCCTACCGCACCGGGCTCGCGGCGCTCGCCGACGGCTGGGCGGGGGAGGAGACCCTGCGCGCCGCGATCGAGGGCGAGCTCGAGACCGGCGGAGCGTTCGACGCCGCGCAGCTGGCGGCCTGGCTCGAAGACGTGCGGGTCGATCTCGTGCGGCAGTGGCTCGCCCATCCCGCCACGGCGGCGAAGGCGGGCTTCGACGGCTTCGCCACGGGCGGCACGGTGCTGCCGCTGCGCGGGTTCACCGAACTCGGCAGCGGAACGCGAGATGCATGGGAACCGGCGGAGGTGAACGCGTGAACCTCGAGAACATGCGCACCTACTCCGACGACGAGATCGTCGACGTCGTCGTCGTCGGAACGGGCGCCGGCGGCGCCCCGCTCCTCGCCGAGATGGCCCGCCGCGGTCTGAGCGCGGTCGCCCTCGAGGCCGGTCGCAACTTCGAGCTCGACGACTTCACCCCCGACGAGACCGAGGCGGTGCGCATCAACTGGATGTCGGAGCGCCTCAGCGGGGGAGACGACCCGACCGCGTTCGGACCGAACAACAGCGGCATCGGGGTCGGCGGATCGACCCTGCACTGGGGAGCCTTCGCGCCCCGCCCCGACCGACGCGACCTGCGCCTGCGCACCGAGACGGGTGAGGGGCGCGACTGGCCTCTCGACCCGGAAGAGCTGCTGCGCTACGTCGCCCGCGTCGAGAGCGACATCGGCGTGTCGGGCCCCGTGCCCTACCCGTGGGACCCCGACCGCGCCTACGCCTACAAGGCGCCGGGTCGCAACGGCTCGGCCGACATCGTCGCCCGCGGGGCGACCGCGCTCGGTATCCGCACCGCCGACGCACCGGCAGCCGTGCTCACCCGCGCACGACTGCAGCCCGCCTACGGCGAACGCGGCGCGTGCCAGTCGTGCGGCGCCTGCCACCAGGGCTGCCGATTCGGCGCGAAGGCCACGACCGCGACGACCTACCTCCCGGCGGCGGTGTCGTACGGGGCCGAGATCCGCGCGCAGTCGATGGTTCACGGCATCGAGCTCGATGCCCGGGGCCGGGTCGCCGCCGTGCTCTATCGCCGCGACGGCGTCGAGCGCCGGCAGCTCTGCCGCACGCTCGTGCTCGCGGCGGGCGGCATCGAGACGCCGCGCCTGCTGCTGCACACCGGGCTGGCGAACTCGAGCGGTCAGGTCGGGCGCAACTTCCTCGCTCACGGTGCGACCCAGGTGTGGGGGCGGTTCGACGAGTCCGTCCGGGGTCACCGCGGATACCCGTCGTCGCTCATCAGCGAAGACATGCTGAGGCCGGCGGACGCCGACTTCGCGGGCGGTTACCTCATGCAGAGCCTCGGCGTGATGCCCCTGACCTACGCGACCACCCTCGCCCGCGGCGGTGGGCTGTGGGGCCGGGAACTCGTCGAACGCACCCTCGACGCGCGGATGTATGCCGGAATCGGCATCAACGGCGACTGCTTGCCGTCGGAGGCGAACCGGCTCGAGCTGGTCGACGAACTCGACGAGTGGGGCATCCCGCGCGCGCGGATCGATTTCACCGCCGGACCGAACGAGAAGGCCCTCGACACCCACGCCACGCGGACGATGGAGGACATCATGCGCGCCGCCGGGGCGAGCGACACCATCGTGCTCGCCCGCACCGCCCACACCGTGGGCACGTGCCGGATGTCGGCCGACCCGGCAGACGGTGTGGTCGACGCCGACGGTCGGTCGCACGACATCCCGAACCTCTGGATCAGCGACAACTCCGTGTTCCCCAGCGCCCTGGCCGCGAACCCCGCCCCCACGATTATGGCGATGTCGCTGCGCACCGCAGACCGGATGCTGGTGTCCGCCGGGTAGACCCGCGGACTCTTCGACACGCTCAGGGACCGCCGCCGGTCGGTCGCTGAGCCTGTCGAAGCGTTCGGCGCCCGGCGCAGCATCCTTGAGCACTACCCGCTCGTCCGAGATTCGTCAACGCGGGCTTTCGCGCCAGGTTCGCCGAGCACGATGTCGGGCATGACTGAGATCACCGCACACCACGGACTGCTGACCGACATCAACCTGCACGTCGACGACACCGGCGGATCGGGTCGCCCGGTCGTGCTGATCCACGGCTGGCCCCTCTCGGGCGAGTCGTGGTCGGAGCAGGTCCCGGCCCTCGAGAAGGCCGGCTACCGCGTGATCACGTACGACCGCCGCGGCTTCGGGCGCAGCGACAAGCCCCGCACCGGTTACAACTACGACACGTTCGCCGACGACCTCGCGGCCGTTCTCGCGGCCCTCGACCTGCGCGACGTCACGCTGGTCGGATTCTCGATGGGTGGCGGTGAGGTCGCCCGCTACGTCACCAAGCACGGCACCGATCGCCTGAAGAGCGTCGTGTTCGCCGCCGCTGTGCCGCCGTACCTGAAGAAGAGCGACGACAACCCCGAGGGCCCGCTCGACGACGAGACCGCCGCCGGCATGGAGAAGGGGCTGCGCGAGGACGAGAAGGGCTTCTACCACCAGTTCACGACCGACTTCTTCTCGGTCGACGGCAAGCTCACTGTGAGCGACGCGCAGCAGGCCGACGCCGAGCGCCTCGCCAACCAGGCCGACCACCACGCCGCGCTCAAGTCGATGGAGGCGTTCGCGACCACCGACTTCCGCGACGACCTGCCCAACGTGACCGTGCCGGCGCTGATCATCCACGGCGACAGTGACGGAACCGTGCCGTTCGAGGGTTCGGGCAAGCGCACCCACGAGGCGCTCGTCGGCAGCGAGCTCGTGCTCGTCGAGGGCGCTCCCCACGGCCTCAACGTCAGCCACAAGGAGCAGTTCAACACGGCGCTGCTGAGCTTCCTCGGACGCTGAGCCCCCTCCCGCGCAACCGACGACGCCCGCACTCCCGAAAGGGGTGCGGGCGTCGTCGTATCCGTCACCGGCGGAGGAGATCTCACGAGTGGAGGTCCACGCGGGGGCGATCTCCCCTCCGCCGGTGACAAGTCCTGCGTCCGTGACGGCAAGCACCTCATCGCCGCGGCCGGACGCCTACCACCAAGCGCCCGATCTCAGCAACGGCCCGGTGCCCGAGCCCCTCGGATGTGACGATCGAGGGGTGACCACGCTTCTCCCCGCCCCGGTCGACGACGGGATCTTCCCGCCCGATCTCGACGAGCTGATGGTGCGCGTCGCGCAGGGCGACACCGATGCCTTCGCGGAGGTCTACGACCTCAGCTCGAGCCGTGTGCTCGGCCTCGTCACCCAGGTCGGCCGAGGCCGTACGCCGGCCGAGGAGGTCATGCTCGACGTCTTCACCACCGTGTGGCGGAGCGCCCCCGAGTACCGCGCCTTCGAGGGATCCGCCTGGGCCTGGATCGTGAAGATCGCCCTCCGCCGAGCGATCGCCGCCGGGCGACACGCCACCCCGGGCGTTGCAGCGACCTCATAGCCGAGGAGAGGATGCTGAAGCATCCCGTCTGAACTGAGGTACGCGTGAACGCACTGCTCGACATCGGAATCCTCTCCGGTCCCGCCGTCATCATCGTCTTGGTCGTCACGGGAATCGTCGCCGCGCTCCTCGTGCTCGTGCGCCCCAGCGGGCGTTGGAGGCGCAGCATCTGGATCACGACCGCCGTCGGCTCCGCCCTCGCGGGCGCGCTGATCGGGGCGGCGCTCACGTGGCTGATCGCCGACGAGATGGATGCCTTCGGCGTCGATCTCACCTTCGCGTCGAGAGTGTGGATCGCCCTCGGATTCGCCGGGATCTTCGTCGCGCTCGCGTCGCTGTGGCGCGCCTCGTGGCGTCGGATGATCGCCGTCCCCCTCGCGATCGTGCTCTTCGTGCTCACCAGCGCGATGGGGGTGAACATCGCTTTCGGGCAGTACCCGACGATCCGCAGCGTTCTCGGCCTCAGCGCGTATGCCGGGGACGTGCTCCCGGATCTCAAGGACGGATCGGCGAATAGACCGACCGTCGCCGACTGGACGGCCCCCGCCGGAATGCCCGCGCAGGGCAGCATGGCGTCGGTCGTCATCCCGGCCACGGAGTCGGGTTTCGTCGCACGGGATGCGACCGTCTACCTGCCCCCGGCGGCTCTGACCGACAACCCGCCCCTCCTGCCGGTGCTCATCATGATGTCGGGGCAGCCGGGCACGACCGACGAGGTGTTCACGGTCGCGCACCTGCGCGAGACGCTCGACGCGTACGCCGCGGCGCACCAGGGCCTCGCTCCGATCGTCGTCTCACCCGACCAGCTCGGGTCTCCTGAGGCGAACCCGATGTGCGTCGACTCGCCGCTCGGCAACTCGGCCACCTACATCACGGTCGACGTGCCGAACTGGATCAGAGCGAACCTCCCGGTGCTCGACTCGCCGGACTACTGGGGGGTCGGCGGTCTCTCGCAGGGCGGCACGTGCTCGATCCAGCTCGGGGCGCAGCATCCCGAGCTCTTCAGCGCGATCCTCGACGCGTCGGGCGAGGAGTTCCCCACGCTCGGCGACCCAGCGACCACCATCGCGCAGGGGTTCGGCGGCGACGCGGAGAAATACGCGGCCGCCTACCCCGCCGCGATCATGGCCTCGAAGGCGCCGTACACCGACATGTTCGCGGTCTTCGGAGTCGGCAGCGAAGACACGGCCTTCCGCCCCGGGGTGATGACCCTCTACGCCGACGCTCAGGCCGCGGGGATGGATGCCACGTACCTCGAATCGGCGGGGAACGCCCATGACTCGGCGGCCTGGACGTACGTCTTCAACATCGGGCTCGGGCTGATCGCCGACCACTGGGGCCTGAACCGGTAGGACGGGGCGGCCCCTCGGCACGCTCGGGGACCGGGGAGCGTCTCAGGGACAGGGAACGGCTCGGAGCGGCGCGGGCGCTACTTCGCGGCGACGGGCTCGCGGGGTTCGCGCAGCGTGCCGGCCATGCGGGCGGCCTGCGCGAGCGTCAGATGCGGCAGGTAGCAGCGCGCCAGCGCGATGCCCAGGGAGGGCAGCACGGACGACTCGGGGTAGACCGCCCACAGCGTGACGAACTCGGGCTGGAACTTGCGCTTGAAGTTCAGCAGCGAGCGGAAGCCGTAGGCCGGTTCGAGCAGCTCGCCGAAACGATCGAGCACCCGCGTGATGGGGGCGCGCTCGCCGTCGTCGGGTCGCGACGCCAGAGGCGACCCCGACAAGCTCATGCGATCGAGGCCCGCGGCCTTCATGTGGTCGGCGGCGGCACCGATGACGAACTCCATGATCCCGTTCATCGAGTCGGCCCGGCGACGCATGAAGTCGAGGGTGTACCCGTGCACGCCGCCGGGTGCGAACAGGGGCAGCCAGCTCGTGACGGCCTGGATCCGCCCGGCCTCGTCGACCGCGAGCATGAGGCGCACCTCGGGGTCGGCGAGCTCATCGACGCCCCCCAGCGTGAACTCCATCTCGGGGAGGCTCTTGTCGGCGACCCACGCCTCCGAGATCTCGCGGATCTGCGCGTGCTCGGCGATCGTCAGGTCGTGCCAGCTGGTCCAGGTCGCGGTGACGCCCTCCCGGGCCGCGCGGTTCGTCGCGGTGCGAATGTCTTGGCGCTTCTTGCCCGAGGTGTTCCAGGTGGCCGGATCGAGCAGCGCCTCTTCGGCCACCGGCATCCGCTGCCATCCGAGCTGACGGTAGGGCGAATCATCGCCGTCCTCGACGCTGTAGAAGACGGCGGTCCAGCCGTTCTCGCCGCAGAACTCCACGAAGCCCGCCACCACCTCGGGGCGCTGCGCGTCGGGACCGAACGCACCGCCGAGCGTGACGGCGACAGGACCGCGCACGCGGTAGGCGATCGCCGCATCCAGGTCGGGGGAGAACCAGTAGGCGTTCCCCTCCCACGTCGTCATGAACGACAGGGTGTCGCCGCCGCCGCGCTCGAGCATCAGACGCGCGCGCGCCCGGTCGGACGCCCCGCTCACCGCGCCCGGATCGAGCACGAGTCGAGCCGTGGCGACCGTCGTGGCGAGCCAGAACAGCAGCGACGGCAGGTACCAGAACGCCTGGGCCCAGCCGCTCGACGGCACGAACGTCAGGATGTCCGAGGGCAGGAGCGTCGGCGGCAGGAGGCGCAGCGGCAGTCCGACGAGCACGTCGCCGACGTCGAGGTTCGGGTTGTAGCCATCGGACGCGACCAGGCCGCCGGCGAACGCGAGCAGCAGGTTGGCCGCGGCGGCGACGCCGACGGTGAGGCCGAACGTGCGCAGCGCGGCGGGCGTCGAGGCGGCACGGACGTTGCGGCGGAACACGACGAGCACGATCGCCACGCTGAGCGGCACGAGGGCGCCGATCAGGCTGCTCGAGAGCGTCTGCCACACGTACTCCTGCGACTCGGCGTCGCGCAGCTGTGCGATCGCCGCCACCGTCTCGGGCTGGATGACCGAGAAGACGTACAGCATCCCGGCGAAGACGACGCCGTTGAAGACGACCGCGAGCCACAGGGCGGCGCGCCGCCCGTTAAGGATGCCCCAGGCCGCGATCACCGCGACGAGGATCGGCAGCAGGGCGATGAACCCGGATGCCGGTTGCAGCTCGCCGAACGAGTCGTAGGTGTCGGGGCAGGGCGCTGCCGGGGATCCGAAGGCGCAGGTCTGTCCGTCGACGAGGGTGACGGGGTCGTCGGAGAGGAAGCCGTAGATCGACAGCAGGCCCGCCCCCGTGGTGGAGAACGTCGCGATGACCGGACCCACCGACGTGACGAACGTCAGCGCCGCCAGCAGAACGCGCTTCTCGTGGTGCGAGCTGCGCACCAGACGGAAGCCCGAGTGCCGTCCGCCGAGCACGTACCCGAGCCCGAGGCCGATCGGGACGGCGAGGAGTGAGAAGAGGTCGTTCGCGCCGCCGGCGTAGAGGAAGAGCGTGACCGCGGTGAGGGTGGCCAGCAGTCGCGTGCGGCGGCGCCAGAGCGCGCCGGCGAACGAGCTCGCCGCCATCGCGGTGCAGATGAGCGCCGCGAGCGGGGAGAGGGTGTCGACGGCGGGGGCGTTGAGGGGCAGGAAGTCGAGGAACTGCTCTTCGAGGAGTCCGACGCCGAGCCCGGCGAACGACGCCGCCACACCGCCGACGACGTAGGCGATGAGGGTGCGGACGCTGCCCATCGTCTTCTCCGCGGCTCCGACCACGACGAGCAGCACGGGAACGAGCGCCAGCAACGACGCGAGATCAGGGACCGCCAGGAGCGACGTGACGGTGCCCCACCAGTGGCGCTGGATGAAGATCTCGGGCACGCCCTCGTCGAGCACCTGCCAGCCCCAGCCCGAGGGCGAGGCGATGAACCCCGTCAGGCTGAGCACGATGACCAGGGCGGTGACGGCGAGGGTCACCGGACGCGTCCGGCACCACCGCAGCACCGCTGCCCCGGCTCGGCGCGCGCGCGTCGTCGGCTCGTTTCGCATCCGAGGTCCTTCCGTGGCGTTTTCCGCCGCCGTGACTTTATCCGAGATCCCTGAGGCTCACCCGCGTCCCGCGCCGCGCGCTGCCGGCGTGGTGCGGGGCGGGGTCTGGGCTGGTGGGGGCGCTGCGGGCTGCGGCGGGGGCGGGGCTGCGGGGGCCGCGGGTGCATCGCGCCGGAGCGCGGCCGGGTGGGGCTGCGGGGTGGTGCGGGGGCCGCGGGTGCAGCGCGCCGGGATGCGGCCGGGGTTGGGAGGCCGGGGGCTGCGTGCGCGGTGCCGCGGTCCCGCCGCGGGAGCGACTGCGCCAGCATCCGGCGACTGACTGTACGAATCGGTGCAGTCATTCGCAGGAATGTGCCACATTTCGGCGCGCGCGGCGAGGCGACCAGCACGGCCGCGGGCGACGAACACGTGCGGCCGGGGTGGGGCGGATGCTTCGCGCTGCCGTTCTGTGCGCGCGCTGTGCTTATGGACGCCGCGCGGGCACAGATGGGCAGCACGAGCGGGAGGAACGGCCGCGCGGGCATGCAGGGGCAGCGCGTGGCATAGGGGAAAGCCGAGCGAGTGCGCCAGCATCCGGCAACTGACTGTACGAATTGGTGCAGTCACTTACAGGAAGGCGCCACATTCCTGCCATGAGGGGCGGAAGCGGGGCGGGTCAGGCGGCGGGGACGATGGCGTCGCCCGACCACACCAGCGCCTCGCCGTCGGCGAGGGCCAGGGCGAGCGGGGCGGCGGGGTCGACCCCGGCGGCGCAGCCGAGCGGGGTGGCGGTGGCGAAGCCGTCGCCCGACCAGCGCGTGACGGCCACCCCGGAGCATCCATCGGCGGGGGCGGCCGTGAGAACGGCGCCGTCGGCGATCGCGATGGCGACAGCATCCGTCGCTCCGAGGGACTGCCACGTGCGGTCGGCACCGAGCACCGACACGGCGCCGGCGCACTCGACGGCCACCACGTCACCGGCCGCGCGGAACGAGCGCGGGTCGGCGCACGGGGCGGCGACATCGTCGCCGGGCAGCACGACCATGGCCGGGTCGGCGAAGTCGGGGTAGCGCGATGCGGTGAGCACCTCGGGGTAGGGCTGCCAGAACTCGCCCTGCGTGAAGGTGCGGAGAGCCTGCACCTCGCACGAGGCGCCCATGGCGGCGACCATCTCGGCCTCCGAACCCGCGAACGCGTCGAGCGAGGCGACCTGGCCGATCCCGCGGTAGGCGGGGGTGACGTCCTGCCACGTGCGGCCGCCGTCGGCGGAGTGCTCGACGACCGGGGCCGTCGTGCCGCAGTCACCCGCG
Source organism: Microbacterium hatanonis (assembly GCF_008017415.1). Lineage (NCBI taxonomy): Bacteria > Bacillati > Actinomycetota > Actinomycetes > Micrococcales > Microbacteriaceae > Microbacterium > Microbacterium hatanonis. The sequence continues at coordinate 1,283,227 of NZ_VRSV01000002.1, forward strand.
GTGGCGCGCCACCACCCTTCCGAGCCGACGGAGAAGAACCGCGCCTCAGCGGCGGAGTAGGCGGCGCCCGCCGAGGGTGCAGACGCCGAGGGCGACGACGGCGAGGGCGCAACCGCCGTCGGGCTCGCCGAGGTGGTCGGGTCGACCTCGAAGGAGTACTCCTGATCGGTCGGGGTCGTGTCGGCGGCCGTGGTGGGCTGCACGCTCTGCAGCGCGAGAACCACGAGCACGATCGTCGCCACGATCAGCAGCGCGACGAGCGCCCCTACGAGCCATCGCGCGGGGACGGGATCGAGCCGTCGTCTGCGGGCCATCGTGCCCCGCGTCAGGGCAGCAGCTGGTCGTCGGAGGGCTCCGCCGCGGCGTTCTTCCGCCCGCGCCGGGTGGGCTTCTCGGCGGGGGCCCCGTAGGTGCCGTACGAGCCGTAGCCGCCGTATCCGTACCCGTAGCCGTAGCCGTAGGAATCCGGTCCGCGGGTGGGGAGCATCGTCAGCACGACGCCGCCGACCTTCGATCCGACCGTCTCGAGCGCGTCGAGCGCGCCGCTGAGCTGGTGGGTCGTGGTCTTGCCCGCCGCGACGATGAGGAGGGCCCCGGCGGTGAACTTCGACAGGACCGCAGCATCCGTCACCGGGAGCAGCGGCGGCGCGTCGCACAGGACCACGTCGAACTCGTTGCCGAGGGCCTCGAGCAGCTGGCCCATCTGCTTGGAGCCCAGCAGCTCGCTCGGGTTCGGCGGCACCTTGCCGGCCGGCAGCACGTAGAGCGGACGCTTTCCCCAGGGGAGCATCACGTCGGCGACGCGCGCGCGGCCGATCAGCACGTCGGTGAGGCCCGCGCCGCCTTCGATGTTGAGGTACTCGGCGACCTTCGGCTTGCGGAGGTCGGTGTCGAGCAGCGCCACGCGCTTGCCGGCGTCGGCGAGGGCGACGGCGAGGTTGATGGTGGTGGTCGACTTGCCCTCGCTGGGGAGGCTGGAGGTGACGACGAAGATGTTGCCGCCGTCCATCTCGAGGAACTGGAGGTTCGTGCGCAGTGCGCGGAAGGCCTCCGACCGCTGGTTATGAGGGTCGGCCTCGAGGATGAGGGGCCGTTCCTTCGCCTTCGGATCGAAGGGGATCGCGCCGATGAGCGGTCGATCGGTGAGGTTCTCGATGTCGCGGGGGTTGCGCACCTTGTTGTCGAGCACGGCGCGGAGCACGGCGATGCCGACGCCGAGCGCGAGGCCGACGAGCCCGCCGAGCGCGAGGTTCAGCGGCACGTTCGGGCTGACCGGGGTGCGCGGGGCCTGCGCGTCGCGCACGCGGGTGAGCTTGACCGGACTGACCTCCTGGCCGTCGCGGGTCTCGAGCGTCTCGACGGCGTTCGCGAGGCTCGCCCCGAGGGCGTTCGCGATGAGCGCGGCCCTGGCCGGGTCGGCGTCGGTCACCGTGATCTGCACGATCGTCGAGTCGAGCTGAGCGGATGCGGTGACGCGGCCCGCGAGAGAGTCCGCGTTCATGTTGAGGCCGAGGTCGGTGATGACGGGGTTGAGCACGAACGGCTCTTCCACCAGCTCGACGTAGGTCGCGATGCGCGCCTGGGTGAAGTTGGAGCCCTGCTGCAGCTCGGTGATCGTCGATCCGCCCTCGGTGGAGACGAAGACACCGCTCGTCGCCTCGAACTGGGGCGTCCGCGTAAGAGAGAATCCGGCAGCAACCGCGACGCCCACCAGGGTGGTGACCACGATCACGAGCCAGTTCTTACGCAGGATGCGAATGTAGTCGCTGAGCTCCATGGCACCTTTCCGGGGTTCAGTACGGGATCATCCTGCCACACCGGGTGTTTCCATTCCGTGACGGGGAGCTTTGTCCGTCACGGACCGAGGCCTCAGTGGATGCGTGCGATCTGGATGCGGATCTCCACATCGGGCGCGGGGTGCTCGGCGAGGAGCGCGTCGGCCACCGCGCGGGCGCTGTCGGCGCTGCGGCCGTCGATCTTCGTCGCGATGCGGGCGTCGATGCGCAGGCCGTCGTTCGTGGGAACGATCGCCTTCTCCACGTCGCCCGTCGCCGCGGCGATCAGCCGGGGGATCGAGGGCGGCGGGAACGTGTCGACCACCCCGTCGACGCCGAGGATGACCTCCGTGAACCGGCCGCTCTCGAGCGCGCTCATGACTCGTCCTCCCCGTTCGCGAAGTCGTGCACGTCTTCGATCGTCACGTTCACCGCGACGACGTTGAGGTCGGTGTGCTGCGCGAGCGCGTCGTAGACCGCGGTGCGCAGCAGCGCGGTCGCGTCGAGCACCGACTGATCCCATCCGATCGTTCCCGTGATGTTCACCTCGACGGGGGCGCCGGGCACTTCGGCGTCGCCGTCGATGTCGACGCGCCCGATGTACAGACCGTCGATCTCGTCACCGACCGATCGCACCAGTGCGCGCACCGCGCCCTCGGTGATCGTGATCTGCACCCGGGGGTCAGGATGCTGCACGGGGAGGCTCCGGCCGACGCGCATCTCCGATCGGACGACGTCCATGATCCGGTCGAACCAGTTCGCCGGGGGAGGGGGGAGCTCACGCGCCTCCCGCTCGAGCAGGCTGCGCGAGAGCATGCCGACCCGCTCCAGCGCATCGAGCGCGTTCAAGCACTCCGGGCAGGTCTCGATGTCGGGGTCGTAGGGCAGTCGGCCGGCGGCGAGGTAGTCGCTCAGCTCGTCGACGGTCTTGCCGCATTCCAACGCGACGGAGTGGCCTTCGTTCATCGCCATCCCTCCATCTGGATCATGATGCTCGCCCGCGCACGGGACAGGTTTCCTCGAACGGTGCTGACGGGCAGAGACGTCTGCTCGGCGATCTCGTCGTAGCTGAAGCCCCCGATCTCCCGGAGCAGCCAGGAGGTGCGCTGAGCCTCCGGAAGTGTGGCGAGCGCTTTCGAGAGTGCCGCGAGTCTAGCGTTGTGCACCGCGATCGCCTCGGGGTTCGTCGAGTCGCGGGCGGGGACGTCGATCCCGTCGTCGAGCGCAGCATCCGTCCCCCTCCGGCGGATCAACGCGAACGCCTCGCGACTCGCGATCTTCATCAGCCACGCCTTCACGACGGAGCCGTCTCGGAGTGTGGGCAGCTGCTTCCAGGCGGTGGAGAACGCCTCCTGCACGACATCGTCGGCCTCCGACAGCGAGCCCACGATGCGTGAGGTGTAGGCGCGCATGATCCCGCTGTGCCGCCGCACGATCTCACCGAACGCCAGCTCGTCTCCGTCGCTCGCGCGCTCGACCAGAATGCGGTCGGACAACCCGCTCAGAGGAGAGGCGGCGCCGCCCGAACGTCCTGTCATGAAAAATCCGCCGAACTTTTTTGTGACGAATGAGGCCCGCCCTGCCTCCTATTCATGAGCGACGCTAACGCGCAGCGAAGTCAGCTGGCAGTGGTTGCGTCCATACCTCGAAACAGCTAGGAGAAAATCGCATGGCTACTGAAGAGAAGAACACCCCCGCCGTCACCCCCGCCACGGTGAGCCGTGTCGACCGCGTCGGCACCACCCCGGGTGAGGCGTCGACCGAGTCGGGCGGCACCACCCACATCGCGGAGAGCGTCGTCGCCAAGATCGCAGGCATCGCCGCGCGCGAGGTCCCCGGTGTGTTCGCCCTCGGTGGCGGCGGAGCCCGCGCCTTCGGCGCGATCCGCGACGCCATCAACCAGACCGACCTCACGCAGGGCGTCAAGGTCGAGGTCGGCGAGACCCAGGCCGCCGCAGACCTCACCATCGTGGTGGAGTACCCGCAGCCGATCCACCAGGTCGCCGCGAACGTCCGCACCGCCGTCGCATCCGCTATCACCCGCCTCGCCGGTCTCGAGGTCGTCGAAGTGAACGTCGACGTCAACGACGTGCACCTCCCCGGTGACGACAACAACGACGACGACCAGAACGAGTCGCGCGTCGCATGAGTGCCACGATCTCCGGCGCCCTGATCGGCGCCGTGCTCGCCTTCGCCGCCCTCGTGTTCGGGTTCTGGGGATTCCTGCTCGTCGCCCTGTTCATGGGCATCGGCGCACTCCTCGGACGCGTCGCCTCGGGCAAGCTCGACGTACGCGGGTTGGCCAACGCCTTCTCCGGACGACGGACGTCATGAGCACCGCAACGGTGTCCCGCGGCGGCAGCGGATTCGCCGCCGCGGGACAGAGCGAGGCGGATGCTTCGGCCACCGCCTCGACGGCGCTGCCCGGCCGCATCACCGTTGCCGACCGGGCGCTGCGCGCCGTCACCGAGCAGGCCAGTGCGCTGGCGTTCGGGGTCGGCCGCGACCAGGTGTCGGTCGAGATCGGTTCGGCGGCCGGCGGCCTCGCCCTGCGCGTGTCCGCCCCGCTTCCGATTCCCGACCTCGACGACACCGAATCCGTGCACGCGGGTGCGACCGTGATCGAGCGCATCCGCAGCATCCAGCAGAACCTCCGCCGCAACGTCGCCGACCTCACCGGTCGCGCCGTCACCCGCGTCGACGTCACCGTCACCGGGGCGGTCGTCCCCACCAGAAGGAGAGTCCGATGAGCGATCGCGTTCTCTCTCGCGTCATCCGGCGCGAGACGCACTCGCCGCGCACGGTCGCCATGGCCGTCGCCGTGGTGCTCGTGATCCTCGCGCTGATCTACGTCGGCCTCGAGATCGTGCTCGATCTGCTCTCGCAGCCCGCGCTGCTGATCGCCCCGGCCGACGCGCTCGCGCAGCTCGCCGACGTGCCCGGGCTCCAGCCGTCCGGAACCGTCATCGGCATCGGCGTTCTCGTCGCCGTCGTCGGACTGGTGTTCCTCGTGCTCTCCCTCACTCCGGGGCGTCTCTCGAAGCACCGGATGGACATCGGGGACCGCGCCATCATCGTCGACAACGGCGTACTCGCGGCCTCCCTCGCCCAGCGCATCAGCGATGAGGCCGGGATTCCGCGCGACCACATCACGGTGGGTGTCGCCCACCGCGTCGTCGACGTCGTCATCACCCCCGACGCCGGCCTGCCGATCGACGCCTCCCGCGTGCGGCTCATCGCCGACGAGGAGATGGCCGGGTACCGCCTGACGCCCCCGGTGAAGACCGTCGTGAAGATCGCCGCACCCAAGGAGCAGGAGTTCAGCCGATGAACCAGACGAATCGTGCGCTCAACCGCATCCTGCTGTTCCTGATCGGGCTCGTCCTCCTCGCCGTCGGTGCGGCGATGGTCGCCGCCGCCGCGTCTCCCGTGGTGGGCGACGTGTGGCGGAGCACCGCGGAGCAGCTCGAAGCCGGACTCCTCGGCGCGGCGCAGGCGAGCCCCATCGGCACCAGCGGTGTCTCGTGGGTCATCGTCGGTGCCCTCGCCGCCATCGTGATCGTCATCGTGCTGCTGATCGTGGTGCTCTCCCGCCTCGGCGGCGGACGCAGCCGGTCGGTGCTGCAGTCGTCGATGGACGAGAACACGCTCGGCCGCGTCGTGGTGAAGGACTCCTTCGCCTCCGATGCGTTGACGCACTCGCTCGCCTCGCGCGGAGACGTCGTCAGCGCGAAGGTCACCGCCGCCGAGGTGCAGAAGGAGACGGTGCTGCACATCTCGGTCACCCCGCAGCGCAACACGTCGCCGCGGGCGATCGCCCTGGAGGTCGACCGACTCGCCTCCAACCTCGCCGTACTGACCGGCCAGGACATACCCACTTATGTGTCGATTCGAACGGGACTCCGAGCGCGCCTCGCGACGGAGCACCGAGAATTGGCCTGACTCACCACCCGGGACCACCGGGACCACCACCCGGGGGAACCGGGCTACAACCGGGAAACCGGGATCACCAGAAGAGAGGAGCCCGACATGGGACTCGACGACAAGATCAAGAACGCCGCGGAAGACATCGCCGGTAAGGCGAAGGAGACCATCGGCAAGGTGACCAACAACGAGCGCCTCGAGGCCGAAGGCAAGGCCGACCAGGTCAAGGCCGACGCGAAGAAGGCCGGCGAGGACGTCAAGGACACGTTCAAGTAAGCCAGCGTCCCCCCGAATGCCCCGACCTCACGGTCGGGGCATTCGTGCGTGTGCGGTGGAACGCGGGCTTCCGCGCGCGGGCCGAGGGCCCGCGTCTCGAGGGAGGGGCAGATGCTGTCTCACCACGGTTTACATAGCCGACACACAGACGGAGAGCGGCGGAAACGGGTCACCGCCACGATGACAGGACACCGGGCAGAAGACCCGGCTCGCCCGGTCCCCGCCCGGGCGCTCCTCGCTCCACACCCGTGACGGGCGCGCATTCGGCGTGCCCGCTCCCCGAGAGGAAACCCGTGGCAACCGTTCATCGAACCTCCGCAGCATCCCGTCTCTCCCGACGACTCGTCGCCGGGCTCATCGCCACCGCCCTCGTCGGCGCGGGCACGGTCGCGACCGCGCCCGTCGCGGTCGCTGCGGCGGCCGAACCCGCCGACAAGCCCAAGATCGTGGTGGTCGCCACCGGCGGCACCCTCGCGGGCAAGGCCGCGGGGCGCGACACCTACACGAACTACCGCGCCGGGACCTACCCGATGAGCGACATGGTCGCGGTGCTGCAGCCCGAGGTCTCGGCCTTCGCCGACGTCGAGGTCGTGCAGTTCGGCAACTCCGGCTCGGGCGGCTACACCTTCCCGCAGTACCACGACCTCACGATCGCGGTCGAGGATGCGCTCAAGGACGCCGACGGCGTGGTCGTGACCACCGGTACCGACACGATGGAGGAGTTCGCCTACTGGCTCGACCTCACCGTGCAGAGCAAGAAGCCCGTCGTGATCACCGGCGCCATGCGCCCGTGGGCCGCCGGCGACACGGCGTCCGACTCGATGGTGCTCGGCACCGACGGCCCCGCCAACCTGCTGCAGTCGATCCGGCTCGCAGCCAGCCAGGAGACGTTCTGCTTCGGCACCGTGCTGTCGCTCAACGACGAGGTGCACGCCGCCCGCGACGTGACGAAGACGAACTCGACCCGCAACGACACCTTCGCCACCCGCCTGTCGGGCATGCTCGGCTGGATCGACGGTTCCGACGTCATCATCAACCGCGCACCCGCGCGCGTGCTCGACTGCGAGACGAACGACTGGTTCACCCCGTTCGACCTGCGCGCCGTTTCGCGCGACGCCTACTCACGCGTGGAGATCTTCTACAACGCGCAGGCGGCCGGTGGCGAGTCGATCTCGGCTTGGGCGGCTGCGGGAGTGCAGGGCGTCGTGACCGCAGGAACGGGTGCCGGCGGAATCTCCAGCGCCGCGGGCCAGGCCCGCACGGCGGCCGCGCGCGACCAGGGCGTCTGGTTCGTCAGCACCACCCGCACCGGCAGCGGTTCGGTCAGCGGCGGCTCGGGGAACATCATCCCCGGCGGCGACCTGCTGCCGCAGAAGGCCCGCATCCTGCTCATCCTCAGCCGGGCGTTCACCGGCGACGTCGAGCAGGCCCGCACGTGGTTCGCGACGCTCGGCTCGCCGACGTTCGACTCGTCGGCGCTCGCCGACGTGGTGAGCCCGACCCCGGTGGCCGAGCCCGAGCCCACGCCCGAGCCCACCCCCTCGGAGTCGGCCGGCACCGGTGGGGGCGATCCCGCAGCATCCGCGTCGCCGACCCCGTCGGCGAGCGAGACGCCTGCAGCCGTCATCGGAGCCCTGCCCTTCACCGGGGGCGGCGCACCGGGACTGGCCGCCCTCGTCGCCGGCCTCGCGCTGGCGCTCGGCGTGGTGCTGTACTGGCAGCACCAGCGGCGTCTCTCCGCGCAGCGCGGTCTGATCCACTGAGCCGAACCTCCCCCGGGCCTCGTGCCCGGGGGAGGAGGCCCGGCCCGGCGCCTCGGGCGTCTTACCTCAAAACCGCGCGATTCGCCAGCATCCCTTGTGCGGCGGGTGCTCCACGTACCGTGGAATCACCTTTCGGGAGACACCCGGATCGAAGACGGAGGGAGCCCAGATGGGACTCGACGACAAGATCAAGAACGCCGCTCAGGACATCGCCGGTAAGGCGAAGGAAGCGACCGGCAAGGCGACCGACAACGAGCGCCTCGAGGCCGAGGGCCAGGGCGACCAGACCGCCGCCAACGTCAAGAAGGCCGGCGAGAACGTCAAGGATGCTTTCAAGTAAAGCCTCGTCTCTCACACCGAAACGCCCCGCGCCTCTGGCCGGGGCGTTTCGCTGTTTCCGGAGGAGTCAGCCGGTCCGATAGTGTGCGGAGTGCCCGTGCCGGGGCGTTCATCGATTCGCAGAGCTCCGGGGGGAAGCGTCATGGCGGACGGAACAGAAGTCTCGGGCACGACGGAACGCTGGACGCGGTTCTTGCGCACGCGGTTCGCGATGACGGCCTCGGTGGTGCTCCTCTTCGCGATGGTGCTGATCCTGGGCGTCGACGTCGCGCGTCCTCTCCTGCTGGTGATCGGCACCGCGGTCATCGTCGCCGTCTCGATCGCCTCGCTGCTGATCCCGTGGCACCGGCTGCCGCGCTTCTCGCAGGCGACGATGCCCGTCCTCGACATCGTCGGGGTCGCAATGCTCGCCGCGGCGCTGTCGGGCACCATCGACAGCGTCGTCATGCTCGTGGTGTTCCCCGCCGTCTGGCTGGGCGTGGCGTTCGGAACGGGTGGTGCCGTCGTCGGAATCGTGGGTGCCTTCGCCGCGTCGGCCGCGACGGTGCTGGCCGCGCCGTCGGATGAGACCGCGGCCCGGTGGACCTCGGCCCTCATCGTCTCCGTCGTCGTCGCCGTGATCGTCTGGGCGGCGACGCTGACCGTCACGGCCGCGCGTGCGGCCAACGCTGCGAGCGAGGCCGCGGTCGTCGATGCCGAGCGCGCGAGCGCGGCCCTCCGGTCGTTCTTCGAGCACGTCGATGCCGGACTCCTCTACCTCGACGAGCGCGGCGAGGCGGTGCTGTTCAACAACGCGATCGTCGCTTACGGAGAACTTGCGCGCCACGCGGAGGGCGACAACGCCGGATCGCGCGTCTACGCGGCCGACCAGGTCACACCGTTGTCGGCCGACGACCAGCCGTTGGCGAGGATGGCGCGCGGCGAGAGCTTCGCCGACCTCCTCTACTGGATCGGGCCCCGCGGTGGACAGCGCGCACTCGTGGCGAACGGCCGACCGATCGAGCGCGCCGACGGGAGGGCGGCCGGTGCCATCCTCGTCGTGCAGGACGTCACCGAGCTCTTGCAATCCAACCGCGCCCGCGAAGACGCCCTCGCGACCCTCGCCCACGAACTGCGCACCCCGCTGACCTCGATCGTCGGCTACAGCGAGCTGCTGCTGGCCGACGATCTGACCGACGCGGCATCCGCCCGCGTCGAAGTCATCTCCCGCAACGCGGAGCACCTGCTGTCGCTCTCCGCGTCGTTCCTCGACGACCTGCACGGCGAGGTTCCTCTGACGCGCGAACGCATTCCGCTCGCCCGTGTCGTCGACGACGCGCTCGCGGTGATGGAGACCGTTCCGGGTTTCGTGGATCGTGAATTGCTGCTCGATGTCGCGCCCGACCTGTGGGTGCTGGCCGACCCCCGCGGCATCGCGGAGGTGCTGATCAACCTGCTCGGCAACGCCGTGAAGTTCTCCCGCGCGGGCGGCCGGATATCGATCACGAGCGGCGAGGACGACGCATCCGTGTGGCTGGACGTGACCAATACCGGGTCGCACATCGACCGCGAAGACCTCGAGCGCATCTTCGATCGCTTCTACCGCGGCGGCAACGCCCAGCGGGGCGCCGTGGCGGGCACGGGCCTCGGGCTCGCGGTCAGCCGTCCGATCGTCGCGGCGCACGGCGGCACGCTGACCGCCGAAGACGTCGACGACGGCGCGACGTTCCGGCTCTGCCTCCCGCGCTACTGAGCGGGCGCCGCTGAGGCGCGCGACACAACTCCTGCACGGCGCTGCGCGAACCGGCCCGTGCCGGTCATGGGAGCCGGAACCCCGCCGTTCTGCAGGAGTTGTGTCGTGCCCGCCTCAGGCCAGGGCGATGCGCAGCACGCGGGCGACCTCCGCGAGGCCGGGCGCGAGCTCGGTCGCCGACTGCTGGTAGACGTCCCACGAGCGGCGATACGGGTCGACCACGTCGTCGTCGACGGGGTCGACCGGAGCCTCGACACGGTCGCGGTGCGCGCGCAGCAGCGCCAGGGCGGCGCGCACCCGGGCGTGGGGGTCGGCTCCGGCCGCCTCCGCCTCGTCGCGGATCTCCGCGTCGCCCACGTTCTTCGCGAGACGCTCGAACTCGCGCACCGTGAAGGTGGAGCGCATGCGCGCCGGAGCCAGCCCGACGACATGCGTGCGGTGCTCGCGGCTCATCGCGAGCACGAGGTCGGGGCCCGTGAGGTGCAGCTCGGTCAGCCACCGCGCGCGGTGCGCCTTCGAGTCGGCCGCCCGCACCCCGAACGAGGCGGCGAGCTTCGCCGACTCGCGGGTCATGGGCTTGTCGACGAGCGCATGCGTGCCGGCGCTGGAGACCTCCACGTCGAGCGGAGTGAGCGCGGCGCGGAGGATCTGCTCGGCCAGCGGCGAACGGCAGATGTTGCCGGTGCAGACGGTGAGTATCTCGATGGTCGGACTCGCCTCGGCGTTTCCCCCACCTCGGAACATCGAACTCAGATCCAGATCCAGCATGACGACCCCCCGGCGCGTGCAGATGTACGTGGGCCCAGGACCGGTGCTCGGGGTGGCAGAGCGGTAACGTGGGCGCTGATGAGCGAGTCTATCCACGCGTCGAGCAGCACCCCGGCATCGGGGATCGTCATCGACGAGCCGCTCGACGACTTCGACGACGAGTCGGCGCGATCGGCCGAGCGTCGCCGTCGCCGACGTCGCGGCGACGGCTCCAGTCGGCCGCGACGCACCTGGCGCGAGGGCGGCACGTCCGTTCAGCGCTGGGGGTGGGAGCTGGCCGGCTGGGCGGTGCTGGCCCTCGGCATCGGCGTGCTCGGGGCGACCGGGGTGACGGAGATCATCGGGGGCGGGTCTGCTCCGCTCCTCGCACAGGTCGTGCTGTGGGTCGCGTTCGCGGCGGCGATCGTGGCGGCCTTCGTGCGGTCGGTGCCTCGCGGTCTGCTGCGTTTCCGGCCGGTCGACCTGCTGTTCGGCCTCGTGCTGGGTGGGATCCTGCGCCTGGTCCAGGGCTGGCTGGAGATGCGTGCCGGCGGCGATGGCGGCTGGCCGAGCTACCCGAGCCTGGGCGGCTCACTCCCGTCGTCGTGGTTGTTTGACGACCTCCTCTCGGACGTCGTCATCTCGCCCGTGCTGGAGGAGCTCTTCTTCCGCGGGCTCGTTCTCGTCGCGGTCTACACGGCGGTGCGGCGGCTGGCCGGGCGCGAGGTCGCGATGTTCGCCGCGGCGATCGTGTCGACCGGTCTTTTCGTCGTCGCGCACGCCCTCCTCGCACCCCTGGCGTGGGATGCCGTCGCCTCGCTCGCACTGGTCGGTCTCACCGCGAGCCTGCTGGTGCTGCTCACGGGGCGGCTCTGGCCGGCGGTGCTCGCGCACGTGGTCTACAACGGTCTGTGGGTCGCGATGGCGACCCTCGGAACGCTGCTCGCGGCCTGAGCGCGCAGCATCCGCTTCTCGGATCACTCTTCTCTCAGCATGTAAACCTGTGCATGCAGGCATGTAATGTGCGTCAGTCTCGAAGCATGCATGACGACCCGAACCAGGCCTGGGAGCAGTACACGGCAGCGCTGGGCGTCGCACTCGCGCGGGCACGGGCCACTCGGGGACTGTCTCAGGAGCAGGTCGCCTACGCCGCCGGGATCGCCGCGTTCTCGTACCGCAAGCTCGAGAAGGGCGAGTCGAACCCCGGCACGCCCGCGAACCCGCGCCTTCGCACCCTCGTCGCCCTGGCCGGCGTGCTGGGGGTTCCCGTCGCCGCGCTGCTGCCTCCCGACCCCGACGGCGTCACCGCCTGGAAGTAGAGCGGCGGCGCCCCGGAGTGGTGGGAGTCACCGCCGGAACGGGCACCTCGGCCCGGCGGTGACCGGTACAGACTCTCGCCTTCGCAGCCCCGGCGATAGCAGCTTGACTACCGGCGAAACACTGGTTCTTCGCCCGGTCAGCTTCGCGCCGCCTCCTCGATGATGTCGGCGACCGCTTCGGGCTGCGACAGGAACGGGGAGTGGCTCGTATCGAGCCGGCGCACGGTCGATCCCGCGCGCGCGGCGAGGGCCTCCTGTGCGGGGACGGGGAAGATCGCGTCCTGCTCGGTGACGATGTACGTCGTCGGCTTCGTGCGCCACGCGACCTGGGTGAGCGGCTCCTGGAAGGCGAGCACGCTCTGCGGCTTCAGCCTCGCGGATGCCGCGGCCGCAGCATCCGCGTCGACGTCCGCGAAGAAGATCGACACCGGTGGTTCGTCGTCGGTTCCCGCCGTCGCGAGCGGACCGTCGACGACCCACCACGACGGCGCGACGCCGCCGACCGCGCCGAGCAGCGACTCGCCCTCGTCGAGCGCGAACGCCGCGATATAGACGATGTGCTGCACGGTGTCGCCGGTCGCGGCCTGTGTCGTGGGAACACCGCCGTACGAATGCGCGACCACGACGACGGGGCCGTCGATCGCGGCGATCGCCGCGGCGACCGCGTCGGCGTCGTCGGAGAGATGCAGGCCGACCGGGTCGTCGGCGTGGACGGTGGGCAGGTCGATCCGCTCCACGGCCCAGCCGCGGTCTTCGAGGATGCCGGCGACGGGGTCCCACGCCCAGGCGCCGTGCCACGCTCCATGCACCAGCAGTAGAGTCGGCTTCTCAGACATCGTCGTCTCCTTCGGGTAGGGGTTCGCCCGTCTTCGGGCCCGCCAGCAGGGTACGGCGACGCCGACGTGGAACGCACTGGTGGAGGGCGCAGGATCATGGACACGAGCGCAGGCGCGGCCCCCGTGCTCGAATCCTCGACCCGAGATGCGCCCCCCGGCGACCAGTTCGAGCAGTTCTGCGACGCGCTGTGCGACGTGTACCTCGGCATCCGTCCTCAGCGCATCGCCTCCCCGGGCTTCGAGGCCGACGTGCTCGCTTTCGGGTGGGGGGACATCGTGCTCTCGCGCATGCGGGCACCCGGTCACGAGGCCCGCCGCGACAGGCGCGACATCGCCGCGAAGCCCGACGACGCCCTCTTCCTGAACTTCAGCGACACCTCGGCGTCGGTCGTCGACACCGGCGACAGGGCGGTTCCGGTCGCCGCAGCCCTGCCGGTGCTGCTCGACAACGCCGAGCCCTTCCGTCTCCACTTCGACGACGCGCGTCGCTTCCGCCTCTACTCGCTGCGGCTGCCGCGAGAGGTGCACGGCCACCGGCTGGATGCCGCCGACGCGATCGCTCTGGACGACCGGCTGCGCCGCACGGTGCTCGGCCGTCAGATCGCCCTGCAGGTGCGACTGATGACCACGGAGTTCGACGCCGGCCGCATCGAGGTGGCCGGGGCGATGGCCGCGGCGGTTGCGGCGATGGTGCGCCGGCTGTGGGACGGCGGCGCCGCCGCCTCGCCCGCCGAGCGCTTCGCCGACTACACCGCGACGGCGGCGGCCCATCTGGCGGAGCCCGACTTCGGTGTGAACGAGATCGCCGCGCTCCATGGCGTCTCGGCGCGCACGGTGCAGAGCGTGTTCGCGGGGGAGGGCGACACGGTCACCCGGTGGATGCTGCGCGCGCGGCTCGAGCTCGCACGCGAGCGGCTGGGATCGCCGGTGTGGAAGCAGGCGTCGGTCGCTCGGATCGCCTCCGCGTGCGGGTGGCGCGACGCATCCGGATTCCACCGGGCGTTCCGCGAGCGCTTCGGCGACACCCCCGGCTCGTTCCGCTGATCGCACGGCAGGCGTGATCGGCGGACTCACGGGTTCTTTGTCGGAAGGGACTGCAATAATTGTCGGGCTGATGCTCGACTTGTTGGGCGGCGGCCAACAATCTCGAGCGCCCTCAGGAGAAGCGATCACTTACCACACGCTCCCCACCCTCCAAGGGTGGATCGATGAGTTCACCGACCTGCACGCGCCGTTCGTCAGCGAGGTCGTGGTGCTGATCCAGGACGGTGAAGACGGCGCCGACACCGGTCTCGTCGAGATCCGCATGGTCAACGCCTCCACCGTGACCACGATCGAGCCCGAGTTCGTCGGCTCGAACCGCTGGGTGACCGTGTTCGACGCGCGCGACGAGCCGTTGCGGCTCGACGCGAAGACGGTGATGTGGCTCTCCCGCGAGCTCGCCACGGTCTCCGAGCTCTGCTCATTCCTCGAGCGCAAGGCCTCGGCGTACGAGATCGGCGACGGCAAGACGGCATAGGGCGATCGACGTCGGTGGGCGATCTGTCGCAGCATTCATGCGCCGGAACGCAGCGGCCGGCCCTCCGCGCAGGGCGGGACACGCGCTCGCACGGCTCGCCCTACGGAACCTTCTGCGCCGTCGACCCGGCGACCGCCGCTTCGAGGGCGGCCAATCGCCGGCCCCTGTCGCCGGTGATCTCGACCACCCGAGCGCGCTCGTCCACGACATCGCGATCGTCGATGAGGTCGAGCAGGGCGTCGTTCATCGCCTCGCGAAGCGCGAGGTGTTCGTCGGCGCCCGCGACGAGGGCATCCGAGCCCGCGAGGGGGAGCACCACGACGAGGTCGACCAGACGCAGCGAGTCGCGGACAATCCCTGTTGCTCGGTCCCACAGGTGTGGTGAGACCGGTGCTTCATCGAGTGCCTCGAGAGCCGACAGGTAGGCGAGGAAGTCCAGGGGTCCGCGCTCGGCGATGAGATGCGAACCGTGCTCCCCGTTCGAGAGGCGATCCGCGGCGAGACGGAGCTGCGCGGCGAACATCGCGGGACCGGGGGCGTCCCAGAACTCGTCCATGAGCTCGAACGGGTCGGGCAGAACGGAGTACTCGGGATGTCGGGCGGCGAAGTCGGAGATGAGGGTGCTCTTCCCGCTCGCATGGGTGCCCGACACAACGATCCGCATGGCGCGACTCTAGGGCTTCGCGGGCGTGACGTGCCGCCGGCTCGAACGGGTCGCCCGGCGAGGGCGCCGCGGCGGGGCTCTTGACGGCTAACTTGCGTTTTGCAAGTGTTAGCCGCATGAGCCTCTTCATCACCTGCCCGGTCGAGAGCGTCGAACGCGCGACCGCCTTCTACACCGCCCTCGGGTGGACCCTCAACGCCGACATGTCCGATCACAACGTGTCGTGCTTCGCGATCGCGCCCGACCAGTACGTCATGCTCGGAAGCCGCGAGATGTACGCGAGCGTCGGCGGCACCGAGGAGCTGATCGGCGGGCCGGGGACCCCCTCGAAGGTCACGGTCTCGTTCGATCTCCCCAGCCGCGAAGCGGTCGACGAACTCGTGGAGCGCGCCGAGGCCGCCGGTGGGCGCATCGGCGACACCGACGACTACTCGTTCATGTACCAGCGACAGTTCGACGACCCCGACGGGTACCACTATTCGCCGTTCTGGATGAAGCCGGACGCCGCTCCGACCGCGTGAGCGACCTCGCCGCGGCCCTCGACATCGTCGGAGCGCGCTGGGCGTTGCTCATCGTGGAGCGGCTGCTCGACGCACCGCAGCGCTACGGCGACCTGCACCGCGACCTCGGGGTGCCGACCAACATGCTGGCGACCCGGCTGCGCGAGCTGGAGGCGGCCGGAGTGCTGACCAGATTGCCGCTGAAGCACAACACGCGGGCCTACGCGCTGACCGATCGCGGCCTGGCACTCCGCGAGGCCATCGAAGCGCTCGGACGCTGGGGCGCCGGGGAGGCGTAGGTCGCGTTGTGCCCTGCTCTCGCGGAAGGGGGCCTCACGCCTGCGCGACGCCGGGTGTACGTTGCGCACATGGGGCCGATTCGCGTGGGGCTGGTGGCCGATCCGGCGTCACCGACCGACGTCGCGCGGCGGATGACGAATCTGACCCCCGCGGGCGACGCGGCCCGGGACGAGTGGGACGTCGAATTCGTGAGCGAGCCCTTCACGCTCGGTTTGGAGGACGTCGACACCGCGCTGTCGCGACTCCACGCGCGTGGGGAGGCGCACCAGTGGGATCTCGTCATCGGGGTGACGGAGCTTCCGCTCCGCGGCGAGGACGGTCGCTACCTGCTGGCGGCGATCGACCCGCGGCGGCACTCGGCCGTCCTCTCGCTTCCGGCTCTCGGCGGGTTGCGGGTGCGCACCCGCGCCCGTCGAGCCGTGCGGGGGCTCATCAGCGGCATGTCCGAACCCGACCGGCCCGACGAGCATCGTGTGCCGCTCCGCGGTCGCAACGGCCGCGGCCGAGTGCTTCTCGGAATGGTGCTCGCGAATCGTCCGTGGCTGCTCGCGGCGGGTCTCAAGTCCGCACTCGTCGCGGCTCTGGCGACCGGCGCGGTAGCGACCATCGAGCCGACGATCTGGCTGCTGGCCGCCTCCCTGTCGGGGTGGCGCCTCGCGGCGGCGACGATCGCCTCCATCGCGGTCGTCATCGCCTGGATCGTGATCGACGGCGAGCTGTGGGATCGCCCCGACGACGACTCGCCTGCAGCCCGGGAGAGGTCTCGTCTCTACAACACCTCGACCCTGCTGACCCTGACGATCGGAGTCGTCCTCTGCTATCTGGCGCTCTACGTCATCAATCTGTGCTGGGCGCTGTTCGTTCTCGACCCCGCCGTGATGGGCGATTCGCTCGGAATGTCGCTCGGCTACGGAGATCTGTTCGTGCTCACCTGGTTCGTGGCGTCGGCCGCGACTCTCGGAGGCGCGCTCGGCACGGGACTGGCATCGGACGACGCGATCCGTGCCGCCGCCTACTCCAAGCGCGAGGAAGATCGACGCGCCCGACTCGCGGGCGAACGGGGGTAGTGGGGCGGGTGTCAGTCGGAAGTCGTCACCGCGAGGCGGTTCTGCTGAAGGGCAGGCGCTCCCGCTCGCTGGTGTCAGTCCTTTGTCATAGGCTCATCGCCTCGGGCCGGGGAAAGGGACACCTGGCCGGTGGGAACGAACAGACGGTACGCCGACAAGATCGACGCCCGAATCGCAGAGCGGACCGGCGGGCACGAGGACTCCCCGGTGACGCTGCCGCATCAGGCATACGGGCCACGCCCGATCGAGTGGACGCAGGCGAGGCCCCCGGTGTGGGTGTGGGTGCAGTGGCGCGACCGGGCCGCAGAGCGTGTCCGCGGCTACGTGAAGGGCTATAACGACCGAGTGTGCATCGTGGCTATCGAGGGGCCGGGCGGCGGCTGGGAGATCGTCGTGTGGCGTCCGGCGGTCTCGCACCGGTCGACGCAGTGAGCGTCGAGGGTGAAATGCGGGGTGAAATGTTGTCAACCCCTGTGTCCCCCATTCGGGGGACACGTAGCGTCGCCCGCGGCCCGCTTCGCGATGGAAGGCACCCCTGACCGGAGCGGGCCACCTCTGGGGGGAGACGAATTGGTCATGCGCTTATCGCTGCGCGCGGCGGCGAACAGGGCACTCTACGGTCGGGCCATCGTCGCCTGCGAAGAGTGCGGCACAACGCTGCCTGCGCACCTGGCCACATGGCGGGGACTCCACGCTTATTGCTCGGCCGAGCACGACGACCGCGACGGCGCGTCCTCAGAGGCCGGCTGATGCAGACGTGCACCATCCGCCTCGACAGGTTCTACCTCGTGGCGTCCATCACGCACCCGGTGACGGGCGTAGACCCTTCCTAGCGGTAGTTGATGAACTGCAGGTCGAGGTCGAGATCGGCCGCCTTGAGCACGCGGATGACCTCCTGCAGGTCGTCGCGGCTCTTGGACTGCACGCGCAGCTCGTCGCCCTGGATCTGCGACTTGACGCCCTTGGGGCCCTCGTCGCGGATGATCTTGCCGATCTTCTTGGCGTTCTCCGACGAGATGCCGTCCTTCAGCGTCGACGTGATGCGGTATTCCTTGCCGCTCGGCGTCGGCTCGCCGCTCTCGAGGCTCTTCAGCGAGATGCCGCGCTTGATGAGCTTCGACTGGAAGACGTCGAGCACCGCGTTCGCGCGCTCCTCGGTGCCGGCCTTGATGAGCACCGCTTCGCCGCTCCACTCGATGGAGGCGCCGGTGCCCTTGAAGTCGTAGCGCTGCTCGACCTCTTTGCGAGCCTGATTGAGGGCGTTCTCCGCCTCCTGGTGGTCGACCTTACTGACGATGTCGAAAGAGGAATCAGCCATGGAGCGAGTTTAGCCGCGGCTCTCGGGGAGCGGCGGATGCGGCGGGCCGCCGCTCCGTGCCGTCAGACCTCGCCGACCGCCCAGCGGAAGGCGTTGCGCAACAGGTAGCCGTCGGCGGTGCGGAAGGGGGCGGCCGCCTCGACGATCGTCGCGCGGAAGAAGTCGAGCGTCGCGGCGTCTTCGCCGAGCAGGATGCCGCGGACAAGTGTCTCGTCGTCGCGCGCGGTCCACGGCGCCTCGGCCATGCCGGAGGAGACGACGCGCAGCCCTGCCTCGGCGAACGCGGCCTCGAGTCCTCCCGCGGGGCGGAGGGGGCCGTCGGGGAGGGGCTCGGATTCGTCGGCCTCGGCCACCGCGCGCTCGATCACGTCGACGTCGTTCTGCGCCCCTTCCGCCCAGTTCGCGACGGCGATGCGCCCTCCGGGCGCCAGCACGCGCGCGAACTCGCGGAGCGCCGCGCTCGTGTCGTCGGCGAACTGGAGGGCGTTCACCGCCGTGACCACGTCGAAGGTTCCGTCGGCGAAGGGGAGGTGCGCAGCATCCGCGTCTCGTACGTCGAGTCCCCGGCTTCGCGCCCGTTCGCGCATGCCGCTCGCGGGGTCGACGCCCGTGACCTGCGCGCCCGCGTCGCGCGCGGCGAGCAGGAGCTCGCCGCTGCCGCACCCCACGTCGAGCACGCGCGCGCCGGGGCCGATACCCGCCGCGGCGATGAGGGCGCCGTGTGTCGGCCGGGCGACGTCGGCCCACAGTTCCGCCCAGCCGGAGGCGACGTCGGACCAGCCCCCGGCATCCGCTTCGTCGGCCACCCGCCCACCCTACGGCGTGCCCGCTGCCCGGCCGCCCGCTCAGCGACCGTGCTCAGGATGGTTGTTCCCGGGCTGCGGCGGATTCCGGTCACTGCAGCATTCGTGCGGGGCGCGGGCGGCAACGAGCCTGAGCTCGTGCGGAAGCAGGAGGGGGCAGAGCACGCGCCGGCCCGGGTAGGGGAGCGGATTCGTAGACTGGTGGCCGTGCGAGCCCTGACCGAAGAAGAAGTACGCGATTCGTTCGTGAACGCGATGCCCGACGAGCGTCGGGTCGCCGCGATGCCCATCGACTTCCTGCTGCTGGATTGGGATCACCTCGACTTCCTCGCGTGGCGCGATCCGCACAACCGCGGACGCGGCTACATCGTGATGGAGCATGAGGGCGAGCCGGTCGGCGTCGTGCTGCGGGGTGCGGAGGGATCGTCGCGCGCGCGATCGGCGATGTGCAACCTGTGCCACACGATGCAGCCCGCCGACCAGGTGACCCTGTTCAGCGCGCGCAAAGCCGGACGCGCCGGCGTCGCCGGCGACAGCATCGGCACCTACATCTGCGCCGACCTCTCCTGCCACGAGAACGTGCGGCTGGCGATGCCGCTCGCCCCGAGCGAGGTGCGCGCGAGCGTCGACCGACGCATCGACGGCACGCGACGCCGCACCGAGGCCTTCGTGGAGCGCGTGCTCGAGCCCGCCGGCGCCGACGCATCCTGACGCGCGCCCCCGTCGTCGACGTGGTTCGGAGCAGGTCGCGCGGCAGAGTAATATGGTTTCTCGCGCCTCCGGTCGACTGAGAAAGCCGGGCGGGTGCGCACCTGGCGAGTTACCCAAGCGGCCAAAGGGATCTGACTGTAAATCAGACTGCATTGCATTCGGGGGTTCGAATCCCTCACTCGCCACCGAAAGAGAAGGGCACCCCTCGTGGGTGCCCTTCTTCGTTCATCGGACGCGTCCGCGCGCGAGACACCGTTTCCGGCTGAGACGCCCCGCCAGGCGGTGGGTCTCGGCCGGAACGCGTGTCTCAGCGGATGCTGCGCATCACCCGGCGGCCGGTACCCTCGGTGAGCAGCCGCACATTCCGTGCGCACGCAGCATGAGGAGAAGCGCACATGTCGGTCGGACTGCTCGCCGTCGTCGATGACATCCTGACCGCGGCGCTGAAGGCGAGTGCGAAGACGGCGGGTGTGGTCATCGACGACGCCGCCGTGACGCCTCAGTACGTGCAGGGCATCACGCCGGCCCGTGAGCTGCCCGTGGTCTGGAAGATCGCCCTCGGCAGCCTGGTCAACAAGTTCGTCATCATCATCCCGATCGCCCTGCTGCTGTCGGCCTTCGCGCCGTGGGTGCTCCCCTTCCTGCTCATCATCGGCGGCGGGTTCCTCTGCTTCGAGGGAGCGGAGAAGGTGCTCGAGTGGTTCGGCGTCTCGCACGGCCACGCCGACGACGGCCCCCGCGACGAGAAGAAGCTCGTGCTGGGCGCGGTGCGCACCGACCTCATCCTCAGCACCGAGATCATGCTCATCGCGCTGTCGAGCCTCGACCCCGACTTCGGCACCTGGATGACCCTCGGTGCCCTCGTCGTCATCGGCCTCGGAATGACGATCCTCGTCTACGGCGCGGTCGCGCTGCTCGTCAAGATCGATGACATCGGACTCCGGCTCATGAAGAGCCCGGCGCGCGGCGTCCGCCGCGCCGGCGCCCGCGTGGTGGCCGCCATGCCCGCTGTCTTCCGCGTCATCAGCATCATCGGTACGGTCGCGATGCTGTGGGTCGGCGGACACCTCCTCATCGCGAATCTCGCCGAGACGTTCTGGCACGGTCCCTCCGACGTGGTCCACGCGATCACGCACACGATCGAGGCCGCGGGAGCGGTCGTGCTGTGGATCGTCGACACCGCGCTGTCGGCGGTCTTCGGTCTCGCCGTCGGCCTCGTCATCGTCGCGGTGATCACGGGCATCTCCCGGATTGGTCGTCGGCGCGCGCCCGCCGAAGCGGCGCACTGACATCGCGACCTAGTAGTCCTCGATCGGCTGGTCGGGGAAGTAGGTCTGGTCGAGGAGCCACGTCGACTTCTCGGTGCCGTCGACGGCGACGAAGGGGATGAGCACCCACCGTCCGACGTACTCGCTGCCGTCGTCGGTGGTGAAGGTGATGTCCTGGTAGTTGATGATCGTGCCGTTGGACTCGACCGTCTTCGCGGCGTAGGCCGTCGCGGTGAAGCGGGTGTCGGTCGTGTACGGCGGGCCGGCGGCGTTGGTGCGGTGCGCCTCGAGCTCGGCGTCGAAGATGGTCGAGAGCCCCTCGCCCTCCACGCGCAGGAACGCGCCGCTGAGGTACTTGATGCCCTCGGTCGCATCGTGCAACTGCGCGCCCGTCTGCGGATCGATGCGGAACTGGTAGTCGGCCTCGTCGAGCACGTAGACGAAGTGGTCGACGATCTGTTGCGGGTTGCTGCTCGCCGACGGTGCGACGAAGCCCGGTCGCGCCGCTCCGAGCAGCTGCGCGTGCTCGTCGCGGCCGCTGTCGATGCGGTAGTCGACGTACTGCAGCCGGTCCTGCGACGGCAGCGCGTTGAACGCCTGCCACGGCAGGGCCTCGTAGCTCGTGATGAGGGCGGGAGTCGCATCCTGCGTCACCTCGGGCTCGGGCGCGGAGGCGGCCGGAGACGCACTCGTCGTCGGTCTCACCTGCGCCGGCACCGTGCACCCGGTGAGCGAGAACGCGAGAGCAACGACGCAGGTCGCGGTGAGGAGGGGAGTGCGCATGGTCTCCCCAACCTGCCCCGGCGGGCGGCCCGGCGTCAAGCGGGTCGGGTCCTGCCCCCGCGTGGTCGACGGAGTGCAGCAGAGACCACGGCGACGACGGTGCCGACGGCGACGCCGATGATCGTGTCGATCACGCGGTCGCGAAGAAGCACGTCGGCGGGCGTCGGCGATGCGAGCGACACCATGAGCAGGGCCAGCGGCGTCACGAACACCATCGCGATGCCGTAGTTGCGACCGATGAACAGTTCAGCCGCGGTCTGCAGGAGCACCACGATCGCGATCACCGCGAGAGGGGGCAGGGCGAGACCGAGGACGGCCGCCGCGACGAGCACTCCGACCAGCGTTCCGAGCAGGCGCTGGATGCCGCGGATCACGCGCGCCGACGTGCGGGCACCGCTCACCGCGGCGACGGCGCCGACCATCGCCCAGTACCAGTGCGACTCCACGATGAGGAGTGCGGCGATGCCGGCCGCGAGCGTGGCGACGCCGACCGTCAGCGTCATCTCCCACGCGACCGCCCCCACGGGCAGGCGGGTCCTGCCGGCCGTCACGGGCGCCCGCCGCAGAACCACCGCGACCGTCGAGGTCACCGCGAGGGAGAAGAGCACGCTGATCCCGGCGACCCCCAGAACCGATGCGAACGACGAGGCGGTGGCCGGGATGCTGGCGCACGCGCCGGTGGCGAACACCGGGAAGAGAGCGCCCGGCGGGTGCCACCTCAGCGTGTAGCTGAGAAGGGTGACCCCCGAGGCGATCGCCGCGACGACGACGACACTGACGGCGGCGGGTGCGCCGACGACGGACAGTGCGGTTCCGCAGAGCATCGCGGCGATCATCATGGCACCGGCGCCCGCCTGCATGCGGATGCGGTCGCGGAACGGATCGTGGCGGCCGTACAGCGAGGCGAAGGCTCCGAAGCTCGCGTAGATGCTGAGATCGAGTCGCCCCAGAGCCCACAGCACGAGGAGGGGTACGGCGATGCTGACCGCCGCGCGGAGAGCCGCTCGGTGGTCGCCCTGGTGGGGTGCGACGCGGAGCACGCCGGTCCACACGCGTCCTCGGGAGTCTTTCACCGACCCAGCCTAGGCACGGGTCGGCCGCGATCGGTCGGTGCGCTCCCACTCGCCAGGAAACGACGAGGACCCCCGGCGCACGGCCGGGGGTCCTCGTGAGTCGGGGAAGCTCAGCGCACCTGTTCGGAGGCGATGAGTTCGGCGATATCGATCGGTTCGGTGGGCAGGTCCGGGAAGTGCATGCTGCGATTGTGCGGGGTGCGCGCGGGCGGAAGGCGGCCGTTGCGGCGATGCCCGCGAACCGCTAGGGGCGGCGCCGTCTGGCGAGAGGGCGGAACAGGCGCGCGACGGGCGCCGTCAGCATGAGCAGCAGCAGCGGGTAGTACGTGGTCGCCGGAACGAGGAGCGACACCACGAGGGCGATCGCGAACAGCGTCGTCGTAGCGAGTTGCACGCTGAGGCCGCGCGTGAGGTGCTCGGGATCGGCATCGAGCAGGTCGGGGTGGGCGCGCAGGTAGAGCCGTGTCACAAGCATGAGCAGACTCGTGACGAGCATGCTGCCGATGTAGACGAGTCGCACGAGCAGCCCGTCATCGCTGAACTCGCTCGACATGGCCGTGGCCACCGGGAGCCAGACGATCGTCAGCAACCACGCCATCGTCAGCCAGAGCAGCCCGCCCGAGACCCGTTCGACGTGGGCGTACATGCGGTGGTGGTTGATCCAGAACATCGCGATGATCGCGAAGCTGAGCACGAAGCTGAACAGCTGGCCGTCGTGCTCGGCGAACCAGTCGGAGGCCGAGGTGCTGGCACCGCCGGCGTCGCTGATGCTCTCCATGAGCGGCAGGATCAGCAGCGTCATCGCGATCGCCACGACCGCATCGGCGAAGGTCTTGGCGCGTTCGGCGGAGATCAGGGGCGAGAGCTGCTCGGCGGTCGCGTCGTTCTCGCTCATGGCGTCGATCGTACGCACCACGCGGTCAGACGATGCGACCGGATTCCATCCGCACCACCAGGTCGGCCGCGGCGAGCACCACCGGATCGTGCGAGACGCACACCACCGCCGCACCGCGGGCAGCCTCTGAGCGCAGGGCACCGCGGATGAGCCGGCCGCTCTCGGCGTCGAGCCCGGTGGTCGGCTCATCGAGAAGCAGCAGATCGGCGCTGCGCGCAAGACCCTGTGCGAGCAGTGCCCGCTGGCGTTGTCCTCCCGAGAGCGAGACGAACGGATGCTGCGACAGCCCCTCGATCGCGAGCCGCCGCAGGGCCTCGTCGATGGCGGCGCGGGCCGCCGCATCCGTTCTGCGCCAGGGGCCGAGCGCGCCCCAGGTGCCCACGGCGACGACGTCGCGCACCGACACCGGCAGGCGATCGGACGCCGCGGCGCGCTGGGGGACGAAGGCGATCGCGCCCCGAGCGAGCCGCTCGCCGGACGACGGCGGGCGCGTGCCCGCGATGACCTCGATCAGCGTCGATTTGCCCGCGCCGTTCGGCCCGGCGATGACGGTGATCGCGCCGGGAGCGATGTCGAGGTCGACGTGGCAGAGGGCTTCGCGACCGCCGAAGTCGACGTGCACGGCGCGCAGTCGGGCGACGTGCTCGGTGAGGGTGGGGGAGGATGGCACCCACCCATCATATGAGTTTGAGAATCGTTCTCAATAAAGCTACGGTCGACACTCGTGACCCTCCCGACCGATGCGCTCCTCGCGCCCTTCGCCCTCGACTTCGTGCAGCGCGCCTTCGCCGGCGGAGCACTCGTCGCCATCCTCTGCGGCATCGTCGGCACCTGGGTGATCGTGCGCGGCATGGCCTTCCTCGGCGAGGCGCTCGCCCACGGCATGCTGCCGGGCGTCGCCCTCGCGACCGTGCTCGGGGCCCCGGTGCTCGTGGGCGGAGCACTCAGCGCCGTCGCGATGAGTCTCGGCATCGCCGCCGTCCAGCGCCGCGGGCGGCTGTCGTACGACACCAGCATCGGTCTGCTCTTCGTCGCGATGCTCGCCGTCGGAGTGATCGTCATCTCGCACTCGGGCAGCTTCGCCACCGATGCGACGTCGATCCTCTTCGGCGACATCCTCGCGATCGCCCCGATCGATCTGGCGCTGCTGGCCGGTGCGACCGTCGTCGGCGTGATCGTCGCCGCGGTCTTCCACCGCCCGCTCGTCGCCCTCGCGCTCGACCCCCGTGTCGCATCGGTGCTGGGGCTGCGCCCCCGCCTCGCGCAGGCCGCACTCGTCGGGCTCGTCACCCTCGCCGTCGTCGCCTCGTACCAGGCCGTCGGGTCATTGCTCGTCGTCGGGTTGCTGCTGGCTCCCGCCGTCGCGGCGAGTCCGTGGACGACGCGCATCCCGACGCGGATGCTGCTCGCCGCGGGCCTCGGCGTCGTCGCCGTGCTCGCGGGGCTGCTCGTGTCGTGGCACGCAGCCACGGCCGCGGGCGCCTCGATCGCCGCCGCAGCGATCGCGCTGGCGGCGCTGTCGGGCGCCGCTCGCGCCGCGGTCGACGCGTTTCGTTCGCGCGGTACCCGCCCGCGTCGGCCTCCGCGCGGTACCCGCCCGCGTCGACCCGGAGTCGACGCCCACCGACCGGGTGTGCTCGCGTGATCGGCGCAGCATCCGTCGTCCCCCCTCGAAAGGACCCCGTGCGCTCCCGCATTCTTCCCGTCGCCGTCGCCCTCGCCGGCTCGCTCGCCCTCTCCTCCTGCGCGTCCGCCGCGCCCGAGCAGCGTGCGTCGACCCCGACCGGCGACGGTCACGGCGAGATCGCCGGCGCCGTCGAGCTCGCGGAGCCGGCCCTCGGGCTCACCTCCGTCGACGCCACCGGCACCGTGCATCATCTCGACCTGCTCGAGGAGAGCGTCACCGAGCTCGGGTCCACCGCCCCGCCGGTCGGCATGACGACAGACGGGCGCTACCTGTTCGTCGAGACGGCCGGCGGAGTCGAGATCGTCGACAGCGGCGTCTGGACCTGGGACCACGTCGACCACTTCCATTACTACCGCGCCGAGCCTCGCCTGCTCGGCACTGTCGAGGGGGAGGGCCCGGTGACCGTCGCGACGACGAACTCGTCGACGACCGGCGGCACGGGTCTGTCGTTCGAGGGCTCCGGTGAGTCGGTGCTGCTCGACACCGAGGCGTTGTCGAAGGGCGAGGTCGTCGAGCGGTTCCGGCTCGACGACGGCGGTCTCGTGGTGCCGGTCGGTTCGTTCGCCCTCGTGGGGCTGGGCGATGAGGTCGCCGTGCGGTCGGCCGACGGAGAGCCCACCGGGCAGAGCGCCGCGTGCGTCGACCCCGGCGGCACGATCACGACCCGCGTCGGCGCGGTGATCGGGTGCGACGACGGTGCGCTTCTCGCCACCGTCGCCGCCGACGGGGTGGTGATCGAGCGCATTCCCTACCCGGAGGGCACGACAGCCCCGCGTGCTGTGGCGTTCGCGAACCGCGAGGGGCGGCCGACCGTCGCCGCGCTCGCCGGCGACAGCGCCGTCTGGCTGCTCGACACGCGCCAGCGGGCGTGGACGCTGCTGCCCGTGCCGACGCCACTCGCCGCGGTGACCGCGGTCGACGATGCCGACGGGCACGTACTCGCGCTCGCGAAGGACGGACGGATGCTGGTGCTCGACGGCGCGACGGGCGCACAGCGCGCCGCGACCGAACCGCTCGTCGCCGCGTCGCTGTCGTCGGGCGCCGCCCCCGCGCTGATCGCCGATCAGCAGCGCGCCTACCTCAGCGCGCCGGCCGAGCAGCGGATGTACGAGATCGACTTCGCCGACGGCGCGCGCCTCGCCCGCACCTTCGAGACCGCGTCGGCCCCGGCGTTCGTCGCGGAGACGGGCCGATGATCGTGCGTCGGATCGGTGCGGTCGTGGCCCTCGCCCTGATGACCGTCCTCAGCGCGTGCACGCCCGGCGGCGGCGACCGGCCGCTCGTCGTGGTGTCGACGAACATCCTCGGCGACGTCGTCGGCGAGCTCGTCGGCGATCAGGTCGAGGTGCTCACCCTCATGAAGCCGAACGCCGACCCGCACTCGTTCGAGATCTCGGCGCAGGAGGCCGCCCGCGTGCGCTCTGCCGACCTCGTCGTCTCGAACGGACTCGGGCTGGAGGAGGGGCTGCAGCAGCACCTCGACGCGGCCGCCGCCGACGGTGTTCCGACCTTCGTCGCCGGCGAGACGATCGACGTGCTCGCCTATGCCGGAGGCGATGCGGAGGGCGCGCCCGACGCGCACTTCTGGACCGATCCCGCCCGCATGATCGACGTCGTCGACGCCCTCGAGCCCGCGCTCGCCGACATCGACGGGATGGATGCGGCGGCCCTCGCCGTGCGCACCGAGGCCTACCGGGAGCGTCTCGGACAGCTGGACGCCGAGATGACGGAGGCATTCGCCGCGATCCCCGCCGAGCGGCGGGCGCTGGTGACAAACCATCACGTGTTCGGCTATCTCGCCGACCGGTTCGACTTCACCGTGATCGGGGCCGTGATCCCCGGCGGCACGACGCTGGCCGCTCCCAGTGCCTCCGATCTCGCCGATCTGGTCGATGCCGTCGAGCAGACCGGAGTGCCGGCGATCTTCGCGGAATCGTCGTCGCCCGACCGGCTGGTGCAGGCCCTTGCGAGCGAAGCCGATGTGCACGTCGACGTCGTGGAGCTCTTCACCGAATCGCTCACCGGGCCCGACGGCGGAGCCCCCGACTACCTGACCATGATGCGCGTCAACACGCAGCGCATCGCCGGCGGACTCTCGCCCTGAGAATCCGCACACCGAGAGAGAAAGAAGCATCCATGCACCTCCCCACCGCACGAAGAATCGGACTGACGGCCCTCGCGCTCGGCGCCGCCGCAACGCTGGCCGCCTGCTCGACGCCGACGGCGAGCAGCCCG
Organism: Microbacterium hatanonis; assembly: GCF_008017415.1. Classification (NCBI taxonomy): domain Bacteria; kingdom Bacillati; phylum Actinomycetota; class Actinomycetes; order Micrococcales; family Microbacteriaceae; genus Microbacterium; species Microbacterium hatanonis. The sequence goes on from NZ_VRSV01000002.1 coordinate 1,310,761, forward strand.
GGCGCCGCCGTCAGCACCACCCCGGAGGCGGGTGCGCGCGTCGCGGTCGCCTATGAGGGAGGCATCGTCGTTCTCGACGGCGACACCCTCGAGACCGTCGCCGACCTCGCCAGCGAGGAGTTCACGCGCCTGAACCCGGCCGGCGACGACCGGCACGTGATGGTCACGATGAGCAAGGGCTTCCAGGTGCTCGACACGGGTGCGGGCTCGACCGACCAGGCCGAGCTGACCGACCTGGTGTTCGCGGCCGACAAGCCCGGTCACGTCGTGCGCCACGGCGGCAAGACGATCCTGTACGCCGACGGCACGAGCGACACGACCGTGTTCGAGACCGCCGAGCTCGCAGCATCCGATGCCCTGCCCGAGGTCGAGACGATCGCGGGCGTCGACGCGCACCACGGTGTGTCGCTCGTGCTCGAGGACGGGACCTTCCTCACAACGGTCGGCAACGCCGACGGGCGCACCGGCATCACGGTGCAGGACTCCTCGGGTGCGACGGTCACCGGGAGCGCCGACTGCCCGGGCGTGCACGGCGAGGGCACCGCGGCGAACGAGGCCGTGGTCTTCGGCTGCGAAGACGGCGCGCTGCTCTACCGCGACGGCGAGATCACGAAGCTCACCGCGCCCGACCAGCCCTACGGGCGCATGGGCAACGCGTACGTCAGCGAGACGAGCCCGCTCGTCGTGGGCGACTACAAGAACGACCCCGACGCCGAGGGCTACCTGCTGCACGCGGTCACGCTGATCGACACCGAGGCCGGCACCTACGACGTCGTCGACCTGCCCGAGGGCGTGGAGTACACCTTCCGCGACATCGCGCGCGGACCCGGCGACCTCGCCTACATCCTGTCGGCCGACGGATCGATCCACGTGCTCGACCCCGCCACCGGCGAGATCATCGACGCGTACCCGGTCGTCGAGCCGTGGGAGAGCCCGATCGAGTGGCAGGACCCGCACCCGGCGATCGTGGTCTCGGGCGACATCGCCTACGTGACAGAGCCCGCCGCGAACGCGGTGCACGCGGTCGACCTCACCACCGGCGAGATCGTCGCGACGGCCGACCTCGCGGTGACGCCGAACGAGATCGCGGTGGCCGCGGGCTGATTCGCATCAGCTGGTGTCCCACTTTCGCCGGGAAAGTCCCGCCTGTTCCCGGCGGGAGTGGGACATCGTCGCCGGTGGAGAGGGTCAGGCCACCGGCACCGGCGCGCCGACCATGCCGAAGAGGTCTTTCGGGTCGTCCGGCTCGGCGATGAGGTCGATCGACTCGCTGAAGCGCGTGTGGGCCGTCGCGTCGCGGGTGTAGCGCAGCGCGGTGAAGTCCTCGATCGCGAAGCCGACCGAGTCGAACACGGTGATCTCGTCGGCGGAGACGCGTCCGGCGGCGAGTCCGGTGATGACGGTCCAGAATTCCGTGACCGGCCAGTCGGGCGGCAGCTGCTGCAGCTCGCCCTCGATGCGTGTCTGCGCCGTGTGCTCGACGAACAGCCGGTTGTCGCGCACGAGCGCGAGGTCGAGCTCGGTCTTCCCGGGGCAGTCGCCGCCGATCGCATTGATGTGGGTGCCGGGGCGCACCTCGTCGGCGCGCAGCACGACCGCGTTCGCCTTGTCGGCGGTGCACGTCGTGATGATATCGGCGTCGGCGGATGCGGCGGCCGCCGAGTCTTCGACGGTCACCTCGAATCCGAGCGGCCGAAGGTTGCGCGCCGTCGCCTCGGCCGCCGCCCGATCGGTGTCGAACAGGCGGAGCGTGGTGACCCCGAGCTGGGAACGGATCGCGAGGGCTTGGAACTCGGCCTGCGAACCCGCGCCGATCATGGCATGGACACGGCTGTCGGGCCGGGCGAGCCAGCGCGCCGCGAGGCCCGACACCGCGGCGGTGCGCAGGGCCGTGAGCAGCGTCATCTCGGAGAGGAAGAGCGGGTAGCCGGTCATCACGTCGGCCAGCACGCCGAACGCGGTCACGGTCTGGAAGCCGCGCGACGGGTTCGCGGGGTGCCCGTTGACGTACTTGAACGCGTACAGCTCGCCATCGCTCGTGGGCATGAGCTCGATCACGCCGATCGGGGAGTGGCTCGCGACACGCGGCTCGCGCTCGAAGCGCTCCCACCGGCGGAAATCGAGCTCGAGAGCATCCACCATGCCGGCGATGATCGCCTCGGGACCGGTCTCGCGGATCCACGCGGCCATATTGGTGACGCTCACGAAACGCATGACGGACGTCCTTTCGGGGGAGGATGCTGCGGGTATCGACATTCTCCAGAGCCCGTGAGTCGGCGCGATTGCGCGCACCGGCTGTCGCAATCCCGGGTTGGTCGAATTGCGGTGTACGGCGACGGTGCCGTGCCGGGCGCGCGGATACCGCGAGACTTCACCCCCGCTACGAGACTGCGCGTGGGGGGTGGAGTCTCGTATCCGGGATGACGTCTCGCGGTCGGGGACGGGTCAGCGCGCGGCGAGCTGCTCGCCGCGGCGGGCCGTGCGGGCGATGCCGTCGGCGAGCACGGGCCAGAGGGCGGGCGGGATGAGGTGGCCCATGCCGGGGTGGATCTGCAGCTCGGCCTCGGGGAGGGCGGCGGCCATGTCGATCGCCGCAGCCTGGCCGCAGACGTCGTCGTCGCGTCCGTGGAAGACGAACGCGGGAGCGGCGACCCCGCGCAGCTGCTCGAGACGTTCGGGGGCGCGCAGGAGGGCCGCCCACTGCCTCGCGAAACCCTCGGGCGCATCGCCGCGGTCGAACGCCTCGCCGGCGGCCCACCGCATCCACTCCGCGTCGATCGGATACCGCTCGCTGCCGGCGACGAGGGCGTACGCACCGGCACCCTCGACCTGCACCTCGCGCGGAAGCCGCACCGGCGGCTGCTGCAGCTCGGGCCGGTCGTCGTGGAGCACGTACCGCGGATCCTGTCCAGGGATGGTCGAGAGCAATCCGAGGCTCCGCACGCGCTCGGGGTTCCGGATGGCCACCATCTGGGCCATCATCCCGCCCATGGAGTGGCCGACGAGGTGCGCGGCCGGCACGCCCAGGTGATCGAGCACCCGCACGACGTCGTCGCCGAGGTCTTCGAGCCCGTAGCCGCCGTCGACGTCGTCGCGCCCGCCGAAGCGCGGAGAGAGTCCGGTGTCGCGGTTGTCGAACCGCACGACACGGAAACCCCGGTCGGTCAGCAGCCCGATGAACTCCTCGGTCCACGACAGCAGCTGCGCGCCACCGCCGGAGATCAGCACGACAAGCGGGGCGGTCGCGTCGCCGAACTCCTCGAAATAGAGGTGTACGTCGGTGGTGTCGGTGTAGGGCATCAGGGTTCCTCTCCGGTCTCAGTCTCGCGGTCAGTCGACCAGCACGGGGCGGTGGTCGATGCCGCCGGTGGGATTCGCCGCCGACCCCACGCCGAAGGTCGAGATGTCTTCGGTGGTCTCGCCGTCGACGGCGAGCTCGGCGAGGATGCGTCCGATGGTCGGAGTGAACTTGAAGGCGTGGCCGGCGCCGAGCGCGACGATGATGTCGGGATGCTGCGGCACCGGCCCGATCACGAAGTTGCGGTCGGGCGTGATCGCGTATTGGCAGGTGACCGTGCGGAGCGCCTCGCCGCTGCCGGGGATCGTCCTCCCCATGAACGAGGTGAGCTCGTCGAGGAGCTCCGGCGACGGGACGAACGTGCGCTCGTCGGGCGTCATGAGGTTGTCGGAGCGGTCGCGCGCGGCCTTGATGCTCGGCTCGCCGTAGGTGGGGAACCCGTAGAAGCAGAGCTCGTCCTCCCAGATCCACACCGGGAAGTTCGCGCGGTCGAAGGCCGCGGGGTCGCCGGGGGAGAAGTACGTCACCTGCTCCTGCATCGTGATGAGCGGGATCTCGGCGCCGAGAGGCCCCAGAAGGGTGTTCGTCCACGCGTCGGCGGCGAGCACCACCTTGCCGGCGTGCACGTCGCCGCTCTCGGTGTGCACGACCACCCCGGTCTCGTCGGGAGTGAGACGCAGCACCGGGGTGCGGTCGCGGATCACCGCGCCCTGCGCTCGCGCGTGCATCTGCAGCGCGGCGACCGACCGCGACGCGTGCACGATGCCCGAGTCGGGGGTATAGATCGTCTCGACGTCGTCGGGCAGCGCGAACTGCGGCCATCGCTCGTGCACCTCGTCGGGCGAGAGCAGCTCGTACGGCACCCCGACCTCGCCGAGGCTCGCCACGAAGTCGGATGCGGCGAACGGGCCGTTTCGGGGGATGAACACGAGCCCGCCGGTGATCGTCGTCACCCGCTCGCCCGAGACCTGCTCGAACTCGGCCCAGTCGCGATACGACGACTGCGCCAGGCGCACGTACGGCGGTGCGCCGTAGGAGGTGCGGATGATCCGGGAGGTGTCGTGCGAGGCGCCCCGCACGTGCCCGAGCTCGAACTGCTCGAACGCGACGGTTCTCGCACCCTTCCGCGTGAGGTGGTAGGCGGCGGCGCTGCCGAGTGCGCCCATGCCGACGACGGCGACGTCGAATTGCTCCATGTTTTCCAGCTCTTTCCTGCGGGGAGGCGGGTGAGCCCATTATTCGAAGGGCGTGGGTCGGCGCTGTTACCCTGCTCGCCAAGCGCAACTCTCAGACTCCGGGTTTGAGCATTCTGCGCAGGCGAGATGGAGAACGACATGACCGCACGGGTCGCGCTGGGGCTGCGCGTGATCGATCTCGTCGGCTCGCGCCTCGATCCGACCGCCCCGGTCGCGGTGGGGACGATCGCCCGTGAACTGGCCGTCCCTCTCAGCACGGCCTCGCGGCTGTGCGCCGAACTGGCAGGCCTCGAGATGCTCGCGCCCGGCGAGGGCTACGGCACATACCGGCTGGGTCGCGGTGCGATCCGCCTCTCCGGTCGGGCCGCCGCGCCGTCGGCCCCCGCCGTCCGATACGCCCTCACTCGCATCGCTCAGGAGACGGGAGAGACCGCGTTCCTCGCCGCACCCGCGCCACGCGGAGTCCGCGTCGTCAGCGTGGTCGAGTCGCCCTGGACGCTGCACGCACCCGCCGAGGTCGGCGAGTGGGCGGCTGGCCGCAGCGCGATCGTGCAGGCCTCGGAGCGCGGCGTGCAGACGACCGGAGCGCAGACCATCGAGACGACCGCGGGGAAAGTCGTCGAGGTCGCGGCCCCCGTTTTCGGGCCGTCGGGCGATTGCGTGGCGGTGCTGGCGGTGCGGATGCCGGTCTACCGCGCCAAGCGCGGTGCGCGACAGGCTGCCGCGGCCATCGTCACGGCCCGCCGCATCGTCGAGAAGGCGCTCGCCGCCGCACCGGTTCGACAGACGCCCGCCCCGGCGAGCACGCCCGCCGATGGGGCGTCCGCACTGGCGGCGGCGCTCAGCATCCTGTTCCACCTCGCCGACGGAGCCGATGCGCTCGTGGGCACCGCCCGCGCGGTGGGTCTGCGCGCCGACCGCACGCGCCGACTGCTGGAGTCGTGCGTGCGATCGGGACTCGTCATCGAAGATCCCGACGGCGGGTACCGCGTCTCCTGGGTGGTGCACGGCTGGTACCGCGCGGCCGCACCGCGCACGCTCGTCGACGAGGGGGCGCCGTTCGTGGCCAGAGCGGCTCATGAGACGGGGGCCTGCGCGTTCCTCACGATCCTCAAAGGCATGAGGAGCTTCACGCTCGTCGAGGAGCTCGCGGTGCTCGGAGAGGGCCTGCGGATGCGGGAATGGCTGGGCAGACCGCATCCGATCGTCGGATCAGACGGCGGGCCGACGCTCGTGATGGATCTCCGCGCCGAGGAGCTCGCCGAGATCTTCCCGTCGCGGCACACGCCTCAGGAGCTCGACGGGTTCCTCGAGCGGGTGGCGCGGGTCGTCCGCGACGGCGTGCTCTCGATCGGGTCGATCGAGGAGGTCGGCATCACGTCGGTCTCGGCCCCCGTGCGCGATGCGAGCGGCACAGTCGCCGCGGCCGCCTGCATCGTCGGCGCGACCGAGTCGGTGACCCCGCGCCTGCCGGAGTTCGAGCGCGCGGCGCGCGAGCTGGCCGCCCGGGTGTCGGCGCTGCTGGTGTGACCGGCGGAGGAGATCTCACGGGGGGAGGAGCATGCGGGTGCCGGGCGTCCTCCACCCGTGAGGTCTCCTCCGCTCGTTGCCGGCGGGGGCGGTCTACGCCGCGATCTCGTCGAACGCCTGCTGCAGAGCGGTCTGCACGGCGCGCAGAGCGGGGCGGCGCGACGCCCCCCGTCGCACGGCGGTGAAGACGTCGCGGCGCGGAGTGCCGGGCAGGTCGAACAGGCGCACCGGTGGCTCGTCGCCGGCGAAGACGAGGTCGGGGACCATCCCGACGGCGAGCCCCGACGCCACGAGGCGCACATGCGCCGTGAGGTCGGTGAGTTCGTAGGGCACGTCGGGGTCGAAGCCCGCGGCCCGGCACTGCTGCGTCGCCCACTGGCGGGCGGCGGTGCCGACGGGCTCCATCACCCAGGGGCGGTCGCGGAGCGCCGCGAGGTCGGTCTCGCGCTCGTCGGGGCCCAGGGCGAGACGGATGCTGTCGAGGCCGAGCAACGTGCGTTCGAGCCCCTCGCGGTGCTCGCGCGTATGGCCCGGGTACTGCTCGGCGACGACGAGGTCGAATCCGCGCGCGGCGAGTTCGAACAGTCCCTCCTCGGGAGGCAGCTCGGTCACCTCGAGCCGCAGCCCCGGCGCGCTCTCGTCGAGGAGGGCGAGCACCCGCGGGATGAGCCCGTGCACGGCCGACTGCATCGCGGCGATCCGCACGGGGGCGAGCGAGGGGCGCATCCGCTCGAGCTCGCTGCGCACCTCCTCGTCGGCGGCGAGCATACGCGCGGCGTGAGCGGCGAGGGCCTCGCCCTGGGCGGTGAGCCGCACGCGTCGCCCGTCGGGCTCGAGCAGGGCGACGCCCGCCTCGCGCTCGAGTTGGGCGAGCTGCTGCGAGATCGTCGACGGGCTGTAGGCGAGGGCCTCGGCGACGGCGGCGAGCGTGCCCCGCACCGAGAGCTCGTGCAGCAGCCGCAATCGTCGGAGGTCGAACACGAAGCATCCATTCATCGATGAAGCCGAACAGTACTCATCGTAAGCGGTCGCTTTTCTCGATGGGTCTCGACGCCGCAGACTGAGCGCATCCACGGAAGGACTCCCATGACTCCGCGCACCGCCTCCGCCGTCGCTCCCGCCGACGTGCGGCCCGCCGACCTCGCCGACGACGCCATCGCGCTCGTCCGGCAATGGCTCGAGCAGAGCCGCGCCGAGCCCGTCGATGCATCGGCCGAGCGTCTCGCCGGGGTGCTCCGCGACCCGCGCGGCCTTGACTTCACCGTCGGCTTCGTCGACGGGGTGGTGCGGCCCGAAGACACCCGCGTGGCCGCCCGCAACCTGGCCGCGCTGACCCCGCTCATCCCGTCGTTCCTGCCGCTGCCGCTCAGGGCCGCGATCCGTCTGGGAGCGTTCGCCGCGCCGATCGCGCCGGCGATCGTGGTGCCCGCCGCCCGCGCGGCGCTGCGGGCGATGGTGCGTCACCTCATCGTCGACGCGACCGACCGCAAGCTCGGCCCCGCGATCGAGAGGATCCGCGGCGGGGAGGGCGTGCGACTGAACGTCAACCTGCTGGGCGAGGCGATCCTCGGCAAGAAGGAGGCCGCTCGGCGCCTCGCCGGTACGCGCAAGCTCCTGATGCGCAGCGACGTCGACTACGTCTCGATCAAGGTCTCCTCGACCGTCGCCCCGCACACGCCGTGGGCGTTCGAGGAGGCGGTGGCGGATGCTGCGGCCGCGCTCCGTCCGCTCTACCGGGTCGCCCGTCAGGGGCGGAAGTTCCTGAACCTCGACATGGAGGAGTACAAAGACCTCGACCTCACCCTCGCGGTGTTCATGCGCATCCTCGACGAGCCCGAGTTCCGCGACCTCGAAGCCGGCATCGTGCTGCAGGCCTATCTGCCCGATGCGCTCGCCGCGATGATGCGCCTGCAGGAATGGGCCGCGGCCCGCGTCGCCGACGGAGGTGCCCCGATCAAGGTGCGCGTCGTCAAGGGCGCGAACCTGCCGATGGAGCGCGTCGACGCCGACATCCACGACTGGCCGCTGGCGACGTGGGAGTCGAAGCAGGCGACGGATGCGTCGTACAAGGCCGTACTCGACTACGCGCTGCGCCCCGAGCACACCGCGCACGTGCGGATCGGCGTCGCCGGCCACAACCTCTTCGACATCGCCCTCGCGTGGCTGCTCGCCGAGCGACGGGGAGTGACGTCGGGGATCGACGTGGAGATGCTGCTGGGCATGGCCACGGCCCAGGCCGCCGTCGTGCGACGCACGGTCGGGTCGATCCTGCTCTACACCCCGGTGGTGCACCCGCAGGAGTTCGATGTCGCGATCGCCTACCTGATCCGCCGCCTCGAGGAGGGGGCGTCGGCGGAGAACTTCATGTCGGCGGTGTTCGATCTCGACACCGACGCGGGGCTGTTCGCCCGCGAGCGCGACCGCTTCCTCGCCTCTCTCGCCGCCATGCCGACCGAGGTGCCCGCCGCGCACCGGGTGCAGGACCGCACGGTCGAGCCCGCCGCCTCGCCCGTGGTCGGGTTCGAGAACACGCCCGACTCCGACCCGGCGATCGCGGCGAACCGCGACTGGGCGGGCAGCATCCTCTCGCGCATGGAGCGCTCCGCCCTCGGGGTCGAGACGGCCGAGACCCACGTGCTGGCCGACGAGGCCGCCGTCGACGCGGCCGTCGCGGCCGCCGTGGCCGCGGGAGAAGCCTGGCGCGCGCTCGGCGCTGCCGGGCGCGCGGTGATCCTGCATCGCGCCGGCGACATCCTCGAGCGTCGCCGCGGCGACCTCATCGAGGTCATGGGTTCGGAGTGCGGCAAGGTCGTCGAGCAGAGCGACCCGGAGGTGTCGGAGGCGATCGATTTCGCGCACTACTACGCCGAGCAGGGGCGCCGCCTCGACGACGTCGACGGCGCGACGTTCACCCCCGCCCGCCTCACGATCGTCACCCCGCCGTGGAACTTCCCGGTCGCGATCCCGGCGGGCTCCACGCTCGCGGCGCTCGCCGCCGGCAGCCCCGTCATCATCAAGCCCGCCCGGCAGGCGCGTCGCTCGGGCGCGGTCATGGTCGAAGCGCTGTGGGAGGCGGGCGTTCCCCGCGAGGTGCTCACCTACGTGCAGCTCGACGGGCGCGCACTCGGCGAGCGGCTCGTCGCGCACCCGTCCGTCGAGCGCGTCGTCCTGACCGGTTCGTACGAGACCGCGCAGCTGTTCCGCTCGTTCCGTGCCGACCTGCCGCTCCTCGCCGAGACCAGCGGCAAGAACGCCGTGATCGTGACGCCCAGCGCCGACCTCGATCTCGCAGCGAAAGACGTCGCGTTCTCGGCGTTCGGACACGCGGGGCAGAAGTGCTCCGCCGCATCCCTCGTCATCCTCGTCGGCTCGGTGGGCTCCTCCGACCGCTTCCGCGGGCAGCTCGTCGACGCCGTCACCTCGCTCGAGGTCGGCCTGCCGTGGCAGGCGGCCACCCGCGTCGGGCCCCTCATCGGACCCGCTGACGGCAAGCTGCTGCGGGCGCTCACGACCCTCGAGCCCGGGCAGCACTGGCTCGTCGAGCCGCAGAAGCTCGACGCCGACGGGGCGCTGTGGCGGCCCGGCATCCGCGACGGCGTGCGCGCGGGCTCGGAGTTCCACCTCACCGAGTACTTCGGCCCCGTACTCGGCGTGATGACCGCAGCGACCCTCGACGAGGCGATCGACCTCGTCAACGCCATCGACTACGGCCTGACCTCCGGTCTGCATTCGCTCGACGACGGAGAGATCCAGACCTGGATGCGGCGCGTCGAGGCCGGCAACGCCTACATCAACCGCGGCACCACGGGCGCCATCGTGCAGCGCCAGCCCTTCGGCGGCTGGAAGAAGTCGGTCGTCGGCGCGGGCACCAAGGCCGGCGGACCGAACTACCTCACGGGCTTCGGCACGTGGGCGGATGCGGCGCCCGCGGCCGTTCGCACGCGACCCGACACGTTCGCGTCCGCCGCTCTCGCGGCCGTCCCGGCCGACGACCGGCCCTGGCTCTCCGCCGCCCTCGCGAGCGATGCGGCGGCATGGAACGACGAGTTCGGGGTCGCCCGCGACGCCTCGGGCCTGGAGTCGGAGCAGAACGTCTTCCGCTACGCGCCCGTGCCGGTGACGGTGCGGGTCGAGAGCGCGCCCGACGTCGCCCTCGTTCGGGCGGTCGCGGCCGGCGTGCGTGCCGGTGCCGAGATCGCCGTCAGCTCCGCCGAAGCCCTGACCCCCGCCGTGCGGGCGTGGCTCGAGGGCTCGGGGGTGTCCGCCCGCGTCGACGACGCCGCATCCTGGACCCGCCGCGCCGCAGCCCTCGCCCGTTCGGGCGGACGCGTGCGGCTGCTCGGCGGATCGGCCGCCGACTTCGCGGAGGCCGTCGGCGGTTCGCCCGCGGTGGCGCTGTACGACAACCCGGTCGTCACGGCCGGGCGCATCGAGATGCTGCCCTTCCTCCGCGAACAGGCCGTGTCGATCACCGCGCACCGGTTCGGAACCCCGCGCCGCTACCCGGTTCCGGCGGCCGCCGGCGGCGTCCGATGAGGCACACGCCCGACTACGCCGTCGGCGATGCGGAGTGGGTGAAGACCCTCGTCCGCGAGAACCCGTGGGCGTCGATCGTGTCGTACGTGCCGGGGAAGGGGCTCGTCGCCTCCCACTATCCCGTCCTGCTCGAGGAGGACGCGGAGGGCATCGTGCTCGTCAGCCACGTCGGTCGCCCCGACGAGCGTCTGCACGAGCTCGGTCAGCACGAGCTGCTCGTCATGGTCTCCGGACCGCAGGGGTACGTCTCGCCGGGGTGGTACGACGTATCGCCGGCCGTGCCGACCTGGAACTTCGCGGTCGTGCACGCGTACGGCACCCCTGAGCTGCTCAGCGACGAGGAGAACCTCGCCGTCCTCGGCCGCATGGTCGAACACCTCGAGGGTCCGCTGCCCGAGCCCTTCCTCATGACGGCGACCCTTGAGAACGACGGTTACGCGCGGCGGATCGTCGGCGGCACGGTCGGGTTCCGCATGAAGGTCGATCGCTTCGAGGCCAAGGAGAAGATGAGCCAGGACAAGCCGCAGGCCGTCGTCGATCGCGTGCTCGACCGCTTGCGCGAACCGGGTCCGTACGAGAACCGGGCTCTCGCCGACAGGATGGAGCGGGTGCACCACCCCCGCCGAGGAACGGAGAACGCATGACCGCCCCCGACCTGCTGCTGCGCGGCGCCCGAACCTACGACGGCGGTGCTCCGCTCGACGTCCGCCTGTCCGGAGGGCTCGTCGACGCGATCGCGCCGTCGGGCATGCTCGACGCCGACGGTGCCGAGACGGTCGAGCTCGAGGGCCGGTACATCGGGCCCGGACTCTGGGACGCGCACGTGCACTTCACGCAGTGGGTGATCCAGCAGCGCCGGGTCGATCTCGCCGGAACGAGGAGCGCGGCGGACGCGGTCGCCGTCGTGCGCGAGGCGCTCACGAACGGATTCCCGTCCACCGACGGCGTGCTCTTCGGCTACGGCTATCGCGACGGCCTGTGGGGCGAACCGGTGACACGGGCCGCGCTCGACGTGTTCGCGCAGCCGGTCGTGCTCATCAACGGCGACCTGCACAGCGCGTGGATGAACTCCGCGGGAGCGGCACGGCTCGGCCTCCACCCCGACGCGACCGGTGTCGTGAGCGAGGGGGAGTGGATCGGCACGCTGCAGCGCTTCCACGCCGAGGCCGCGCTCCCCGTGGGCGACTACCGCACCGCCGCAGCCGCGGCCGCCGCCCGCGGCGTCGTGGGCGTCGTCGAGTACGAGAACGTGCTCAACATCGACGAATGGGCCGAGCGTGTCGCCGCCGGGGTCGACAGCCTGAGGGTGGATGCGGCGGTCTGGCCCGACGAGCTCGACACCGCGCTGGCGCGAGGACTGCGCACCGGCGACCCCGTCGAACCGACCGGACTCGTCACGATGGGGCGGCTGAAGGTCGTCGTCGACGGGTCGCTCAACACCCGCACCGCCTACTGCTGGGATCCGTATCCGGGTCTCGACGCGCATTCCGCGCACGGCTGCGGCGTGAGCAGCATCCCCGTCTCCGAGCTGCGCGACCTGCTCGTCCGTGCACGCGCAGGTGGCATCGAGGCCGCCGTGCACGCCATCGGCGACCGTGCCAACACCGAGGTGCTCGATACCTTCGAAGAACTCGGGATGAGGGGGATCATCGAGCACGCGCAGCTCGTGCGCAGCGACGACTTCGCGCGGTTCGCCCGTCTCGGCCTCATCGCCAGCGTGCAGCCCGAGCACGCCATGGACGATCGCGACGTCGCCGACCGCTACTGGGCCGGTCGCACCGACCGCGCCTTCGCCTTCGGGTCGCTGCACGCGGCCGGGGTGGCGCTGCGGCTCGGATCGGACGCACCCGTCGCTCCGCTCGATCCGTGGCACGCGATCGCCTCGGGCGTCTCGCGCAGCCGCGGCGACCGCGCGGCGTGGCACCCCGAGCAGTCGCTGCCGCTCGACGTCGCGCTCGGCGCGAGCACGCGGCATCCGCTCGCCGTCGGCGCCCCGGCCGACGTCATGATCACCGACGCCGACCCGTACGCGCTCGACCGTGACGCCCTCCGCGGCATGCCGGTCTCGGCCACGCTGCTGGCAGGTCGCTTCACCCACCGCGCGCTCTAGCGCGTGCCGCCGGGCCGTTCGGCGAGCTCGGGGACCGGCGGGGCGGTGAGCGACCCGCAGGACCCGGGCGCCGCGAGGCCCGGGCGCTGGGCCCGTCGATGCGTCCACCGCCGGGTCAGACGTCGAGGGTGAGCGCGGGGGTCAGCGAGCGCGAGACGCAGGAGTAGACCACCGAGGTGCCCTCGGTGCCGAGCGAATCGCGGTGCTCGGGTACTCCGTCGAGCACCGGCAGGGCGCACGAACCGCACACGCCGCGCAGGCACGATCCGGGCGCCTCGACGCCGGCTCCTCGAAGGGCCTGCAGCATCGTCCACTCCGCGGGCACCGCGACCTCGCGTCCGCTGCGGGCGGCCCTCACCGTGAACGCCTCGTTCGGGCGGAACTCCCGCTTCGCCGGCTCGAACCGCTCCAGGTGCAGGCGCGATCCCTCGGGCAACGCCTCGCGCAGCCCGGTCAGCGCATCGGCGAAGCGCTGGGGTCCGCAGGCGTAGACGTCGGTGCCGGATGCTGCCGAGCCGAGCACCTCGCGGAGGTCGACCCTGCCCTCGGTGCCGCTGAGGTGCACGCGCACCCTGTCGCCGAACGCGGCGAGCTCTTCGGTGAACGCGACGTCTTCCGCGCGGCGGCTCAGATACAGCATCCGCCACGGCGCCCCGACGGCGTCGAGGTGCCGGGCCATCGCGAGGATGGGCGTGATGCCGATCCCGGCGGCCAGCAGCAGGTACCCGGGAGCCTGGCCGAGCGGGAAGAGGTTGCGCGGCGGGCGCACGTACACGCGGCGTCCGACCTGGAGGTGCCGGTGGATGTAATGCGATCCGCCGCGCGACAGCGGCTCGTCCAGCACGGCGATGCGGTAGCCGCGCGTGTCGGCCGGATCGCCGCAGAGGGAGTACTGGCGCTCCTGACGCGTGACGAGCTGCACGTCGACGTGCGCGCCCGGCTCCCATGGCGGCAGCACGTCGCCGTCGGGGCGGGCCAGGCGGATGCTGACGATGGACGGCGTCTGCCGGACGATCTCGCTCACGACGAGCGGCATCATGTCGCTGCGGTCACGCATTCAGTACAGCACCCGGTTGCCCTCGACGACCGCGCGGTCGATCGCGTCTCCGACCTCGGCATCGAGCCCCGACATACTGGCCCAGATCGCGCCCGACGTCGGCACCTCGTCGGCGAGGTCCTGCATGTCGGCATCCCAGATGCCGCCGCGCAGGAGCGCCCGCCCGCAGTGCAGGTACACCTCCTCGGTCTTCACGACGATCGCGAGCTCGGGCACCGAGTGGTCCTGCTCCAGCATCTGCAGCAGACCCGGGTCGTCGGTGATGAACGCGGTTCCGTTGATGCGCAGCGTCTCGCTCATGCCGGGCACGAAGCACAGCATGCCGACGTGCGGGTTCTCGAGCATGTTGCGGAACGAGTCGACCAGCCGATTGCCGAGCCGGTCGGGGACCACGAGCGTCCGAGCGTCGAGTGCGCGCACGAATCCGGGGTAATCGCCCCTCGGCGAGCAGTCGCAATTGCCCTGGGCGTCGGAGGTCGACAGGCAGAAGAACGGCGAATGCGCGAGGAAGCGCAGGCAGTTGTCGTCGAGATGATCGAGGATCTTGTCGACGGCGGCCTGGCTCGGTTCCCCGAGTTTGGCGCGGATGCCGTCGAGGTCGACCCGCGCGAATTCCGTCGAGAGCATCCTTCGACGATAGGCGAACCGCCCCGGGAAGCAACGTGCCCCGGGCACAGCGTTTCCCTTCGAGATGTGCTTCGAACACAACTCCTGCAATCCATCCGTCAGGTAGCACGACACGCCGCGGGTCGCCGGTCCGCGGGGCGCCGTGCAGGAGTCGTGCCCGCGCGGCGGAGCGCGGTCAGCGGCTCCCGCCGAGGAGGCGCACGCGGCAGGCGAGTTCGACCGAGAAGCGGATGTCGGGGTCGTCGAGGTCGAGCTGCAGCACCTCGCGGATGCGTTTGAGCCGATACCCGACGGCGTTCGGGTGGAGGTTCAGCTCGCGCCCGGCGCTCGCGAGCGAATTGCGGTGGGCGAGGTACGCGAGGAGGGTGCGCACCGAGGTCGTCGCCCGTTCGGCCCCGAGCGCGTCGAGCGGCGCGAGCACGTCGTGCAACAGGCTCCGGCTGATCGGCGAGGCGTAGAAGTCGAGCAGCACGCGCTGCAGGCCGGTGACGTCGGTGAGCTCCACTCCGCCCGGGCGGCCCGAGGCGACGGCGGAGTCGGCGGCGATACGCGCCTCCGCAGCCGACTGCCGCAGCCCGATCGCCCCGAGCTGCGGCGTGCCGAGGCCGAGCGTGTACGCCCACCCCGGGCCTGCGAGCCGCCGCGCCTGCTGCTGGAGCCGGATGCCGACCTCCCGCAGCCGCCGTTGGTGATCGCCCGCGCCGTGCTCCTCGGTGCTGACGAGCAGCATGTCGTCCTGGATGAAGGCGACGTGCCACATCTCGTCGCGCCCCTCGACGAGCTGCAGCGCGAAGAGCTCCAGCGCGGGCTCGACCCCGCGCGGCGGCCGCGCGTCGGGGTCACCCAGCGCGGTCGGCTTGAGCCAGCCCGCGACGTGCGAGAGCTGCAGCGGGAAGCCGAGCCGCGCGGCCTGCCCGACGAACGCCTCGACCCTCGACGACTCCGCGAGCACGAGCTCGACCAGCAGGTCGGCGCGGGACTGGGTCGGGGCGTAGCGGTCGCGCATCTGGCGCTGCATCGCGCGGGAGAGGAGCGACGCGACGACCGGGCGCGCGACGTCGGCCGCCGCATCGGTCCGGTGCGCGACGAGCCGGCCGATCGGCACCTCTCCGACGCAGACGGCGTCGTTGTCGCTCCAGAGCACCGTCGGGTCGTCTTCGAGCGACAGCGGCACGCCGAGCGCGCGGCCGGCGGCCTCGAGGATGTCGTCGACCGAGCCGTCGGCTCCGGCGGCTGCGGCCGTCGCCTGCTCGATCGCGTAGGCGGCCCGCGTCATGGCCTCCGAGGCGCCGCCCGACAGGAGCCGGTCGATCGCGACGGCGAGGTCGGAGGGCTTCGCGTGCGGGGCGGCCAGCACCGGCACGCGCCCGCGCTCGGCGAGCGCCACCGCGGTCTCGGCCAGGGCGAGGTCGGTGGTGAAGACGAGGCCGGCGAGCCCCCGTGCGCTCGCCCGGCGGAGGGCGACGTCGAGGCGGTAGGGGGCGGGGTTCTCCTCGCCGGGGATGATCGCCAGCGTGCCCGCCGCGAGAGCGTCGAGAGTGTCGAGGGTCGCGATGTCGACGAACTCGATGTCGGTGCCGCTCGGGGGTCCCGCGGCGAGGTCGAGTCCCAAACGCTCGCGCTCGGCGAGGAGATCTCGTACGGAGAACTGTGCCATGGGCACAAGTGTGCCGGATTCTCTAGGGGTTGGGCACATTGTCGGCCACCGGAACCGTGCCTACTGTCGGTACATGGTCCACGCCCCTACCGATGCCCCGACGCGCGAACGGCTCACCTCCGTCGCCGCCGCAGACGTCGCTCCGCTCGCCGCCGGTTGTGCCATCTTCGGCACCGGTGGCGGTGGCGCGGTCTACACCTCGCAGCTGGCGACAGAGCAGGCGCTGGAGGCCTCCGGTCCCGTCGAACTGGTGACCGTCGACGACCTCGACGCCGACGACGCGGTCATCATCATGTCGGGCATCGGCGCTCCCACGGTCGGCATCGAGATGCTCTCGTCGGCCAGCCAGATCGAGGCGCTGCTCGCGGGTGCCGAGGCCGCCGCCGGTCGCCGGATCACGACGCTGATGGCCGCCGAGATCGGTGGCAGCAACGGCGTGAGCCCCGTCGGCTGGGCCGCACGCCTCGGACTGAAGCTCCTCGACGCCGACGGCATGGGCCGTGCGTTCCCGGAGGCGACGATGATCGCGATGAACGTCGCCGGGGTCGCGTGCGACTTCGCCGTCATGGCCGACGTGGTCGGCAACGTCGTCACGATGAAGACCGTCGACCTCGCCTGGCTCGAGCGCCACGCCCGCGCCGTCACGGTCGCCAGCGGCGGCCTGTGCCTCGGAGCGCACTACCCGCTGACGGCCGAGACCGCGCGCGGCGCCGTGATCGAGGGCACCGTGAGCGCCGCCGTGCGCGTCGGCCACGCGCTGCTCTCGTCATCGGAGCCCGTGCGCGCCGTCGCCGACGAACTCGACGCATCCGTTCTCATCTCGGGCAAGGTCATCGACGTCGCTCGGCGCACCGAGGGCGGCTTCGTGCGCGGGTCGGTCACCATCGCCGGGGTCGGCTCCGACCGGGGGCGCCTCCAGCGCATCGAGCTGCAGAACGAGAACCTCATCGTGCTCGAGGACGGCGAGGTGCTCGCCACGGTGCCCGACCTCGTCACGATCGTCGACTCCGAGACCGGCCACGCGATCTCGACCGAGATGCTGCGCTTCGGCCAGCGGGTGTCGGTGCTCGCCTGGGCGTGCGATCCGCTGTGGCGGACCGTCCGCGGACTCGAGCTCGCCGGCCCGCAGGCCTTCGGCTACGACCTGCCCTACGTGCCGTTCGAGGGAGCACAGCGATGAACGACCCCCGCACCCTGTCGATCGGCGTTGACGTCGGCGGAACCAACACCGACGCGGTCGTGCTCGACGAGCTCGGCACCGTGATCGCCTCGACCAAGCAGCCCACGACCCCCGACGTCACCGGCGGCATCCGCGCGAGCATCGCCCACGTGCTGGGGCAGATCGGCGACGACCGTTCCCGGGTCTCGCGCGTCATGCTCGGCACGACCCACGCGACGAACGCCATCGTCAGCCGGCGCGAGCTCGGACGGGTGGCGATGGTGCGCCTCGGCGCCCCGGCCGCGACCGAGTACCCGCCGCTGAGCGGGTGGCCGGCCGATCTCACCGCGACCGCTCTCGCCGGAACGGCCATGCTCGGTGGCGGTCACATGGTCGACGGCACCCCGATCTCGACGCTCGACCGCGACGGCATCCTCCGTTTCCTCGACGGACTGGACGGGTTCGACGCCGTGGCGGTGGCGGGCATCTTCAGCCCGTCGTTCCCCGAGCAGGAGCTCGAGGTCGCCGCTCTCATTCGCTCGCACTTCGGCCCCGACGCGCAGGTGTTCCTGAGCCAGGACATCGGTCCCATCGGCCTGCTCGAGCGCGAGAACGCCACGGCGCTCAACGCGGCGCTCTACGGCGTGGCACGATCGGTCACGCGCGCCCTGCTCACGGTCGTCGACGAAGAGGGCCTCGACGCCGTCACCTACTTCGCGCAGAACGACGGCACGCTCATGTCGCTCGACTACGCGGCCCAGTACCCGGTGCTCACGATCGGATCGGGGCCTGCGAACTCCATCCGGGGCGCCGCCTATCTCTCCGGCGTCGACGATGCGATCGTCGTCGACGTCGGAGGCACCACCTCCGACCTCGGGGTGCTCGTGAACGGGTTCCCCCGCGAATCGACCCTTCCGCGCGAGATCGGCGGGGTGCGCACGAACTTCCGCATGCCCGACATCCTGAGTCTCGGCGTCGGCGGCGGCACGATCGTCGACCCCGCGACGGGCCGCGTGGGCCCCGGCTCCGTCGGCTACCGCATCGAGAGGGAGGCGCTGCTGTTCGGCGGAACCGTCCCGACGCTGACGGATGCTGCGGCCCTCGCCGGCGCGTCGGTCGACGGCCGGTCGCTCCCGAGCCTGCCGGCCGCCACCCGCACGGCGCTGCGGTCGGCTCTGGGGCGCGCGCACGAGCGTCTCGAGGAAGCCGTCGAGCGCCTCTCTCTCGGGCGCCTCGACCTGCCGCTCGTCGTCGTCGGCGGGGGAGCGTTCCTCGTGCCCGACGACCTCCCCGGCGCCGGCCCGGTCATCCGCCCGAACCACGGCGGCGTGGCCAATGCCGTGGGTGCGGCGATCTCCCTCGCCGGCGGACGCGCCGACCAGATGAGCGACATCGAAGACCGGGATGCGGCGATCGAGGCCGCCTCGAAGGCGGCGATCGCGAAGGCCATCCAGGCCGGCGCCGATCCGCTGCAGGTCGCGGTCGTCGACGTGCTCGAGACCCCGGTCTCGTACACCACCCGTCCCACCGTCAAGGTCTCGGTGAAAGCCGCCGGTCCTCTCGCGCACCTCGGTGCGTTCGCCCCCGCCGCGACCTGACAGCACCACCCGCAACCGCACCAGCAACCCGAGGAGTAATCATGCACAGACGCAGCACCATCCCGGCGTTACTCGCCGGTGGAGTCATCCTCGCGATGACCGTCACGGCCTGTTCCGGTTCGTCGAGCGAAGATCCCGCCGTCGTCAGCGGTGGCACGTTCGTCCAGGCCATCAGCGCCGACCCGGGCGACCTGAACCCGATGCAGGCGATCGACTTCAGCACCTTCGAGGTCATCAACATGGCGTACGAAGCGCTTATCTACATCGACCCCGAGGGTGAACTCCAGCCCTGGCTCGCCGAGAGCTGGGAGTCGACCGGCAGCGAAGTCACCTTCACGCTCAAGGACGGCATCACCTGCGCCGACGGCTCGCCGTTCACCGCCGAGACGGCCGCCGCCAACATCGCTTACAACGTCGATGCCGAGAACGCCACCTTCTACTACGGCTCGCAGGTCACCGACGGCATGACCGCCGCCGCGGACGGCAACACCCTCACCGTCACCAGCGCGACCAACAACCCGTTCCTGGTCGAGAACATCGGCACCATCCTCATGGTCTGCGACAAGGGTCTGGCCGACATCCCGTCGCTCTCCGACAGCACCGACGGCACGGGCCTGTTCCCGCTGACCGCGTCGGAGCCCGGCACGACGTACTCGTTCACCAAGCGCGCCGACTACACCTGGGGCCCGGGCGACGTGTCCAGCGACACCGAGGGTCTTCCCGACGACGTCGAGCTGCGCGTGCTGAGCGATGAGAGCACGATGGCCAATCTCCTCCTGTCGAAGGAGGTCAACGCCGCGGTCATCACCGGCCCGGAGCGCAGCCGCCTCGACGGCTCCGGACTGGAGTACACCGGGGTGCGCAACCCCGTCGGCGAGATCATGTTCAACGAGCGCAGCGACCGCCCGACCTCCGACCCGCTCGTGCGCGAGGCGCTCGTGACGGCTCTCGACCGCGACGAGGTCGGACCGGTCATCGCCGGCGGCGAGGCACTCCCCTCGCAGTCGCTCGTCGTGCGCAACCCCCTCCTGTGCGTTCCGGACGAACCGTCGTGGACCCTCCCCGACACCTCGCTCGAGCGCGCGGGCGAACTGCTCGACGAAGCGGGCTGGACCCTCGGTTCCGACGGACTCCGCTCGAAGGACGGCCAGCCGCTCTCGGTGAAGTTCATCTACGACGCCCCCACGGCCACGCACGCCCCGGCGGCCGAGCTGGTCTCCGAGACGTGGCAGGAGCTCGGCGTCACCGTCGAGCTGTCGGCCAACGACGGCGCCGCATGGTCGGAGCAGCTGTACTCGACCTACGACTGGGACAGCGGATGGGTGCAGGTCGCCCCGGGCGGCCCCGCCGTGCTCTCGCTCTTCTTCGCCGGTGCCACACCCGACCAGGGCGGTCTGAACTTCGGATGGGTCGACAACCCGGAGTACAACGCGCTCGTCGCCGAGGCCGCGCAGGCCTCGCCGGAGGACGCGTGCGGTCTGTACCTCGAGGCCGAGGCGGAGCTGATCAACCGCTTCGACATCTTCCCGCTGGCCGACAACATCCTGCCGACCTACTACAATGGCGCGACGTTCGACCAGCCGAACTTCATCATGCCGACCACGATCCGGATGGTGGGCTGATCCGATGACCGTCTCCCCGCTCGCTCAGGCCGCACCCGGCGGAGTCACGCCGCTGCCCGGGCGGCGGGGAGACCGTCGCGTCCTCCCCGCGATCCCACCCCGTCTCGACTTCCTCCTCCGGCGCCTCGGGCGCCTGGTGATCTCGCTCGTCGTGGTCGTGATCGCCACTTTCCTCATCATCCATCTCGTCCCTGGCGACCCGGTGCGCGCGGCGCTCGGGCCGAGCGCCAGCCCGGAGCTCGTCGCCGGCATCCGTGCCGAGCTCGGACTCGACAAACCGATCTGGCAGCAGTTCGTCGACTACGTCGGCGGTCTCCTGCGCGGAGACCTCGGCGTCTCCATCAGCACGCAGCGCTCCGTGGGGGCGACCATCGCGCAGAGGTTCCCCGCCACTCTCACCCTGGCGGTGCTCGCCTTCGTCGTCGCCCTGTTCGGCGCGCTGGTCATCGGTATCCTCTCGGCCGTCTCGGTGCGCAGCGCCCGCCACCGCGCGAGCGACAACGTCTTCACCGGCTTCCTCGGGACGCTCATCGCCATCCCCGACTTCCTCCTCGCCGTCGGCCTCATCGCGCTGTTCAGCGTGACGCTCGGCTGGTTCCCCGCCGCGGGGTGGGGATCGCCCCAGCAGGCGGTGCTCCCCGTGCTCGCGCTCTCGCTCGGGCCGATGGCCTACCTCTCGCGCATCGTGCAGGTCGAGATGATCGGCGTCCTCGGCTCGACGTACATGATCACGGCCCGCAGCAAGCGGCTGCCGGCCCGCCTCGTCTACATCCGTCACGCACTGCCGAACATCATCACGGCGTCGTTGACCGTCGGCGGACTCCTCCTCAGCGGTCTGACCGCGGCGACGGTGCTGATCGAGACCGTCTTCGCGATCCCCGGCATGGGGCAGGCGACGGTGGCCGCCGTCGGCAGCAAGGACTACCCGATGATCCAGGGCGTCGTGCTCGTCTACGCGCTGACGGTGCTCGGCATCAACCTGGTCGTCGACCTCATCCTCATCACCATGGATCCCCGATCCTCGATCGTGGAAGGCTGACACATGAGCCGAACGACCGCCCGCTCCCGCCTCCTCTCCGCTCCCGCCATCGCGGCGATGGTGGGCGCGCTCCTCCTCCTCCTCATCGCGCTCTTCGCCGAGACGATCTGGGGCGCCGCCGCGACGACGACCGTCGTCCCCGAGCGTCTGCTGGGCCCGAGCCTGTCTCATCCGTTCGGCACCGACGACCTCGGGCGCGACGTGTTCGCCCGGGTGATGGTCGCCACCCGGCTGTCGCTGCTCCTCACGCTCGGTGCGACCGCCATCGGCATGACCGGCGGCATCGTCGTCGGACTGGTCGCCTCGATCCTGCCTCGGCGGCCGCGCCGGGTGGTGACGGGGTTCATCGACATCCTCCTGTCGTTCCCGTGGCTCCTGCTCGTGCTCTTCTTCTCGGCCATCTGGGGTGCGAGCGCCCTGGGCGCCATGCTCGCGATCGGGTTCGCCGGCATCCCGTCGCTCGCCCGACTGGTCTACACGATGGCGTCGTCGCTGTCGGGACGCGACTTCGTCCGCGCCGCGCGCGTGGTCGGCGTGGGCACCTTCGGAGTGCTCGGCCGGCACGTGCTCCCGAACATCGCGAACCCGTTGCTCGTGAACACCGCCGCCGCGGCGAGCGTCACGCTGCTCTCCTTCGCGGGGCTGTCGTTCCTCGGGCTCGGCGTGCAGGCGCCCGAGTACGACTGGGGTCGCCTGCTCAACGAGGGAATCCTCCGCATCTACATCAACCCGATCGCTGCGATCGGTCCCGGACTCGCGATCGTGCTCGCCGGCCTCGTCTTCACCTTCACCAGCGAAGCCCTCACCGCGCGCCGCGGTGCCGGCATCCGCGCCGTCTCGCGCCTGGCCTCCCGCGCCGTCGGCATCCCCGCCGAAGACGAGGACCTGCTCGAGACGGATGCGGCGAAGCGGCCCGTCGCCGAGACCCGCGGCCTCCGGATCGCCTTCCCCGACGGCGAGGGCGGGTCGGTCGACCGGGTGCGAGGAGTCGACCTGGTCATCGCCCCGGGCGAGACCGTCGGCATCGTCGGCGAGTCGGGATCGGGGAAGTCGCTCACGGCGATGGCGCTCGCCGGGCTCCTGGAGGAGCCCGCGGTCGTCACCGCCGACGTGCGCCGTTTCGACGGGATCGACATGTCGCGCCCCCTCAGCCGCGCCGAGGCGAGCCGCGTCGGTCAGGAGCTCGGCATGGTCTTCCAAGACCCGCTGACGTCGCTGAACCCCGCGCTCACGATCGGCCGGCAGCTCACCGAGGTGCCCGAGGTGCACATGAGGATGTCGCGATCCGACGCCCGCACGCGTGCCGCGGACGCCCTCACCTCGGTGAGCATTCCCGACGCCCGCGAGAAGCTGCGGAAGTTCCCGCACGAGTTCTCCGGCGGCATGCGCCAGCGCGCCATGATCGGCATGGCCCTCACCGGCCGCCCCCGGCTGATCATCGCCGACGAGCCCACGACGGCCCTCGACGTGACGGTGCAGCGTCAGGTGATGAGCGTCCTGCGCCGCGCGCAGCGCGAGACGGGGGCCGCGATCGTCTTCATCTCCCACGACATCGCGCTCGTGTCGGCGTTCTGCGACCGGGTCGTGGTCATGAAGGACGGGCTGATCGTCGAGGAGCTGGCGGCCGACCGCATCCGCAAGGATGCGCAGCATCCGTACACCCAGGCCCTGGTCCGGTGCCTGCCCGACATGAGCTCCGACCGCACGCGGCCGCTCCCGGTGATCTCCGCCGAAGCCGCCGCCCCGATCGCGGAGGCGACACCGTGAACGCACTCGAGATCGACGACCTCGTTGTCCGCTACAAACGCGAGACGGCGGTAGACCGCGTCTCGCTCGCGGTGCCCCACGGGCGCACCGTCGGCCTCGTCGGGGAGTCGGGGTCGGGCAAGAGCTCGATCGCCGGCGCCATCGTGGGCCTGGTGAAGCCGTCCGGCGGCGACATCCGCGTCGAGGGCGTCAGCATCGTCGGGCGGGGCGCCGAGGCGACGCGCGCGCGCCGGCGCACGCAGCTCGTCTTCCAGGACCCGTTCTCGGCCCTCGACCCGCTGATGTCGGTCGGCGAGTCGATCGCCGAGGCGACGCGCGCCACCGGTCGCCGGTGGAGCGCCGCGCAGAAACGCGACCGCGTGCGCGAGCTGCTCCGGCAGGTGCACATCGACCCCGATCGCGCCGGCGAGAAGCCCTCGGCGTTCTCGGGAGGGCAGCGCCAGCGCATCACGATCGCCCGAGCCCTGGCGGGGGAGCCCGCCGTGCTCATCGCCGACGAGGTGACCTCGGCCCTCGACGTCTCGGTGCAGGGCGCGGTGCTGAATCTCCTTCGCGAGCTGCAGCAGAAGCTCGACCTGTCGATCCTCTTCATCTCGCACAACCTCGCCGTCGTCCGCTACATCAGCGACGAGATCTGCGTCATGCGCCACGGGCGGATCGTCGAGGCCGGCGAGACGGAGAGCCTGCTCGACAACCCGACCGAGACCTACACGCGCGAGCTGCTCGACGCGGTGCCCGTGCTCGGTCGCCGCATGGAATTCGGCGAGTGACGCCGCGATGACGCTCGATGACTGACCCCGGATATGTTCGAGGAGTGACCCCTCCGATCATCGCCCCGCCCGAACTGCTGTCGTCGCTCGTCTCGCTGCGACGGCTGCTGCACGCCGAGGCCGAGGTCGGGCTCGACCTGCCCCGCACGCAGCGGCGCATCATCGAGGCGCTCGCCGACCTCGATCTCGAGATCACGACGGGCGAGCGGCTGAGTTCGGTCACGGCCGTGCTCCGCGGAGGCCGGCCGGGGCCGGTCGTGCTCTTGCGCTCAGACATGGACGCCCTGCCGGTCGTCGAGGCGACGGGGCTGCCGTTCGCCGCCGACGGTGCGATGCACGCCTGCGGTCACGACCTCCATATGGCGGGTCTCATCGGGGCCGCGCGGCTGCTCGCGGCGCACCGCGATGAGCTGCCGGGCACCGTGGTCTTCATGTTCCAGCCCGGGGAGGAGGGCTACGGCGGCGGGCGCATCATGCTCGAGGAGGGTGTGCTGGATGCTGCCGGCGACCGCCCCGTCGCCGCCTACGCCGTCCACGTGGACTGCACGACCGAGGGCGGCACCGCCGTCACCCGGCAGGGACCGATCATGGCGAGCGCCAGTGGGCTCCGGGTGCGCGTGCGGGGAACCGGCGGCCACGCCGCCTGGCCCGAGAACGCGATAGACCCGATGCCCGTCGCCGCCGAGATCGTGCTCGCCCTCCAGTCGTTCGTCTCCCGCCGTGTGCCCGCGACCGACCCCGCCGTGGTGTCGGTCACCCGCATCTCCTCCGACTCCGCGGCCGGCAACGTGCTCTCGGCGACGGTCGACCTCCAGGCGAGCGTGCGCACGCTCTCGCCTCAGACCCTCCAGCTCGTCCGCGAGGAGCTCCCGCGCCTGGTGACGGCGATCGGCGAGGCGCACGGCTGCACCGTCGACGCCGCGTTCATCGAGGGCTACCCGGTGACCGTGAACGACCCCGACGAGACCGCAATCGTCCTCGGCATTCTCGACGAGCTCTACGGGGCCGACCGGGTGGTGCGCATGCCCCAGCCGTCCATGGCCTCGGAGGACTTCGCGTACGTGCTCGAGGAGGTGCCCGGCACGCTCGTGTTCCTCGGCGTGCGCCCGGAGGCCACGCCCGCAGCATCCGCCCCGGGCATGCACTCCGAGGGGGCCGTCTTCGACGACGGACTTCTCGACGCTCACGCGGTGCTGCTCGCCCAGCTCGCCTGGCGCCGCCTCATCCGCTGAGCCCCGCATCGTCCCCTCCCCAGAGGTCGTTCTCGGGCCGGGAGTCGCGGATGCCGCGCAGCACCGGTCGCAGAACGCGGCGCGTGACAGGATGGAGGCGATTCCGTCGCGGAGGAGGACCACCATGACCGCTCCCCACTCACCGTCCCCGTACTCCGGGCCCCCCGCTCCGGCGGACCACGAAGGCACGCCACGTCCGCAGCTGCTGCGCTGGGCGATCTGGGTCGCGATCTTCGCGCTCATCGCCGCGGCCATCGTCTGCGTCGTCTGGGTGCTCGTCGGTCCCGAGAACGGGCTCATCGGGCGTGCGTTCCTCACGATCCTGCTGCTGGCGGCCTTCGCCGGCGTGGCGATCCTCGAGACGCATCTCGCTCCGCGCCGACCCGACTGGTTCGCGCTGACGAGCATGGTCGTCTGGGTCGTCACGCTGCTGCTCGGCGCGTTCCTCATCTGGATGCCGGTCGACCCCTTCGACTACACGGGCGGCTTCGGGCGCTTCGTGTCGTTCCTCGCGATCATCCTGGTGCTGCAGCTGGCCGTGCTCCACGTGCGCCTGTTCGCCAAGGCGATGGCGCGCAACAGCACCGGGTTCACCCGCGCCACCGGCTTCATCACCATCGGCCTCGTCGCCGTCCTCGCGGTGCTGCTCGTGCTGCCGCTCACCTTCCACGAGTTCATCGACTTCCACGACCTGTACTGGCGCATAGTGGTCGCCGTGACCATCCTCGCCGCGGTCGGCACCGCGCTGGTGCCCCTCGTGAACGCGCTGTTCGCGCCCAAGCGCGAGCGTCCGGTGCCCGATGCGTCCGGATACGCACCGGTCGCGCAGGCGCCCGGGTACGCCCCCGGCTACCCGCAGCAGCAGCAGACTGCGGGCTACGCGCATCCCGCCCAGCCGGCCGCGCAGCCGTGGCCGACCTACGCCGACGGGGTCACTCCGCTCCCGGTGCTGCCTGACGGCTCGCCCGACTGGAACGCGTACTACACCGGCCAGCCGAGCCAGCCCGCTCCGCAGCATCCGCCCGTCGACCAGCAGGCGCCGCAGCCGCCCGCACCGCCGGCCGGCTACCAGGGCTTCCCGCCGCCGCCCCCGATGCCCCCGAGCTGACCCGTCGTTCCTGAGATGCCCCGATCCGGGCCCACCGCCGTGTGGGAGGCCCCGGGTCGGGACATCTCGCGCATCAGGCGCCGAGGAGCTCCAGGGCGGCCATCGCCGCATTGTGTCCGCCGATGCCGCTGACCGCACCTCCGCGGCGGGCCGACGACCCGCACAGCAGCACGCGCTCGTGTCCGCTGTCGACGCCCCAGCGGGCCGCCGGGCGGTCGAGGTCGTCGTCGTCGTCGGCCCATGGCCACGAGAGCGGGCCGTGGAAGATGTCGCCCCCGACCATCCCGAGCGACCGTTCGAGGTCGGCGGTCGTGCGCGCCTCGATGCACGGCGTGCCGTCGGGCGCCTCGTAGACGACATCGGCGATGGGCTCGGCCAGCACCGAGTCCAGCGAGCGCTGCGCTGCGGCCAGCAGGGCGGCGCGGCTCGCCGCAGCATCCGTCCCCTCGACCAGCCGGTGCGGAACCTGCAGCCCGAACAGGGTCAGGGTCTGAGCGCCCTCGGCGCGCAGCTCCGGGCCGAGGATCGAGGGGTCGGTGAGCGAGTGGCAGTAGATCTCGGCCGGGAGCGGTGACGGCACGCGCCCGGCCACGGCCTGTGCGTAGGCCGTGTCGAGCTGGGTCATCGTCTCGTTGACGTGGAACGTGCCGGCAAACGCCGCCTCGGGGGCGACCGTCTCGTCATGCAGGCGGGGGAGCCGGCGCAGCAGCATGTTGACCTTGACCTGCGCGCCCTCGGCGACCGGGGGCGCGGGGGTCGGCGGGGGAGTGACGTGGGCGGCGGCGCCGGCGGCCAGCAGCCGTTCGAGCACGTCGCGCCCGACGCCGCTGAGCACGAGGCGTCCGCGCAGCACCTCGGGATCGCGGCCCCCGACGTGCACCTCGCCGTCGGGGGTCACCGAGGTCACGTCGGCGTTCACCCGCACCTCGGCGCCGGCCTCGCGCGCGGCGCGTTCGAGTTCGGCCGAGACGCGTCCCATGCCGCCGACGGGCACGTCCCAGTCGCCCGTGCCGCCCCCGATCACGTGGTAGAGGAAGCACCGGTTCTGGGCGAGAGAGGGGTCGTCGGCCGATGCGAAGGTGCCGATGAGCCCGTCGGTGAGTGCGATGCCGCGGACGAGGTCCGACTCCAGCGAGCGCCGCAGCGCCGTGCCCAACGGGCGCTCGACGACGTCGGTCCACAGGGCGTCGTCGCCGAGCCGCTCGCGCATGGCCGCCGCAGTCGTGAGGGGTTCGGTCATCGACGGGAAGATCGTGCGCGCGAGCGGCCCCATCCGCGACGTGAACGCCGCGTAGCGGGCGGCCTCGTCGGGGTCACCGACGGTGCGCGCGAAAGAGGCCTCGGTGGCCGCCGCATCCGCCGTGTCGACGAGGATCCCGCGGCTCGGGTCGGCCGGGTCGGGCGTGTACGACGAGAACCGTCGGCGTCGCAGATCGATGCGCAGGCCGAGGTCGTCGACGATGCGGCGGGGGAGCAGGCTCACAAGGTACGAGTAACGCGACAGCGACGCATCCACGCCGGCCCACGGGCGCTCCGACACCGCGGCCCCGCCGACGGCGCCGAGGCGCTCGAGCACGACGACGCTGCGCCCCGCCCGCGCGAGGTACGCGGCGGCGACGAGCGCGTTGTGGCCCCCTCCGACGATGACCACGTCGTGCGTGCGGGAGAAGGGTGCGCGGCTCATGCCTCCACGCTACCGACCTCGCCCGCCGGGGTTCACGGCTTGCGAGGCAGCCGTCGGTCGGAGCGAGCCGGGCACGGGGAGGAGGGGCGAGGACGGATGCTGCGCGCCGCACTAGCGTGGAGGCATGACCTCTCCGAGCGAGCTGCTGAGCCTGGCCGTCGACATCGCCCTCGAAGCGGGAGAGCTGGCGCACCGCCGCCGCACCGAGGGCGTCACGATCGCAGCGACGAAGTCGGCGCTCGCCGACATCGTCACCGAGGCCGATCGGGAGGTCGAGACGCTCGTGCGCGACCGTATCGCCGCAGCGCGTCCCGACGACGGGTTCCTCGGCGAGGAGGGCGGTGCGGGGCGTGGCAGCACGGGGATCACCTGGGTGGTCGATCCGATCGACGGCACCGTGAACTACGCGTACGGCATCCCGGCCTGGGCCGTGAGCATCGCCGCCGTCGAGGTGGCCGACGGCGACGGCGAGCCCGACACGGCGACCTGGACCGCCCTCGCCGGCGTCGTCTACAACCCCGTCGTCGGAGAGCTCTTCCGCGCCTCGCGCGGCGGCGGCGCCTGGCTCGGTGAGCATCGACTGCACGTGAACGACGAGGTGGGCCCGGCCGGCGCGCTGCTGGCGACCGGCTTCGGCTACGACCCCGCCACCCACGCCGCGGCGCTCGAGCAGCAGGCGCGCATCATGCCCATCGCGCGCGATATCCGTCGGATCGGTGCGGCCTCGCTCGACATCGCGTACGTCGCCGCGGGACGGCTGGACGGGTACTACGAGCGAGGGCTGCAGCCCTGGGACCACGCGGCGGCCACCCTGCTCGTCACCGAGGCCGGTGGCGTCGCGGCGGGCGCTCCGGGCGGTGCGCCGGGTCGAGAGATGACGATCGTCGCCGGACCGGGGCTTTTCCCGCGGCTCGACGCCCTGATCGACTATTGAGCCCGTCGGTCGGGGTCGCCCACATGGCATTCCCAGGGCGTCCCATGTAGTGTTTACCCGATCGTTATCTTCGTCGCCCGAACGGCGGAGACGCCCCGAAAAGCCCGATTCCGTCGCGCCTGCGACACGACCCGAGAGCACTCTGCGCGTTGTCCGAAACCCCCGAAGTCGAGCCCGCTCGCACGCGACGGTCGACTCGCCCCTCCGCGGCGCCCGCCGCCGAGCCGCGGCAGCTGACTCGAGCCGAGCTGCGGCGTCTCGCCCAGGGCGCTCCTGCGGCTGAGACCGCGATCGAGCCTCGACCCGCCGTCTCCGCTCCCGCGCGCCGCCGTGCGCGTCCCGCCGCCGACGTCCCCGCCGCATCCGTTCCCGTCTCGGAGGCCGTCGTCGCCACGGTCGAGCCGACGCCCACCCTGCTGCCGACGTCGCCGATCGTCCTGCCCGCTGCGTCGCGCCGCTCACGTGTGCGCCCTCCTCGTGAGACCCCCGCGGTCTTCGAACTCCTGACGCCGGGTGATGCGTCCAACGGCCCGATCGCCTTCGCCGCCGCCGCGGCCGACGAGGCGCTCGCCGCCGACACCGCCTCGGCCGAGGCCGCCGCCGATGCCCGGGCGCAGGAAGCGCTCGACGAGTTCGAGGCCGCTGCACGCCTGTTCGCCTTCACCGGCGAGACCCCCGTGCAGGTCGCCGCCGAGGCGCTCGCCGATGATGCTCCCGCCGAGGCCCCGCACGTGCCCGCACGTCGTCAGGGCCTCTTGTCGTTCAAGCGCGTCGCGACCGCCTCCTTCTCGGTCGGCGTCTTCGGCGTCGTGGGGCTCATGGCCGTCGGTATGACGACACCGGTCGGAGCTGTCGCTGCGGCTCAGGGATCGTCGTCTACGAGCACGAACCTCCTCGTGGCCTCGGACGTCGCGAGCGAGCCGGGCGAGATTCAGGCGTATGTCGCCCCCGCCGACGTGCAGGCCGGTGCGCTGGAGCGCACCGACGGGTACGAGGCCGCGTCGATGGCCAAGATCGCCGCCGACTCGGGCATCACGAACTTCTCCGACTTCTTCGTCAACGATCCGACGGCTGCCATCCAGTGGCCGTTCTCGGTGGGCGTGCCGATCAGCTACGGCTTCGGCATGCGCTCGGGCA
Source organism: Microbacterium hatanonis (assembly GCF_008017415.1). NCBI lineage: Bacteria > Bacillati > Actinomycetota > Actinomycetes > Micrococcales > Microbacteriaceae > Microbacterium > Microbacterium hatanonis. Next base: position 1,340,822 of record NZ_VRSV01000002.1, read on the forward strand.
CGATGCACGAGGGCGCCGACTTCGTGCCGGGTGCCGGCTCGCCGGTGCAGGCGATCGCCGACGGCACGGTGCGGATCGCGACCGAGTCGGGCGGCGCCTACGGCGTCACGGTGGTCATCGACCACATCATCGACGGCGAACTCGTCTCGAGCCGTTACGCCCACATGCAGTACGGGTCGCTCAAGGTCTCGGCGGGCGAGAAGGTCACCGTCGGAACCGTCATCGGCAACACCGGCAACACGGGCCGTTCGTTCGGCGCGCACACGCACTTCGAGATCCTGGCGGGCGGCACGACCGCCATCGACCCGATCCCGTGGCTCCGGGAGCACACCGGAGGCTGACACGATTTCTTGAGGATGCCGGGGCTCTGGTATTCTCTTCTAGTTGCCCAGCATCGCTGGGTACGCCCCGATAGCTCAGTGGTAGAGCACTTCCATGGTAAGGAAGGGGTCGACAGTTCAAACCTGTCTCGGGGCTCGAAGCATCCACGTCACTCCACCGGATGCTGTGCGGCGGGGTAGCTCAGTTGGTGAGAGCGCACGACTCATAATCGTGAGGTCGCGGGTTCAAGCCCCGCTCCCGCTACCGCGAAAAGCGCCCCTGTGAAGGGGCGCTTTCCTGTTTGTGCTCCGTGCTGCGTCGATCTCGACGGCGGTCTTCGCCGTAGGCGATGGCGCCGAGGTAGGACGATATTGCGAGGATCGTCCTACGTTCGCGCCGTTTCCTACGTTGGGAACGACGGGCGGATGCCGCGCGAGAGACCCGCTCTGCGGAACGTGACGAGAGCCGCGCTCAGCCGAGCTCGTCGGGATGCGTCAGCCGCCACCACTCGCTCGGGGGCTTGATCTCGCCCTGGATCGTCACGGGGGCGGTGGCGGTGTGCGGCCCGGCGGTCCACGTGACGGTGCCGACGACTTCGCCGTCCTCGTAGGTGACGGGTGCCGTCGTATTCATCGCGACCGTGATCGGCGTGTCCGACCACGTGAAGATCGATGCGTCCTCGGCGATGACCATCCGTGCCGACGACCCCCACGCGGTGGTGAGCGAACCGACCTGCTCGCCGGCCGTGGCGACCGGCACGGTGTGGAATCCGCTGCGGAGGCTCTCGAGCGTCGCGACCACGCTCTCGTTGATCGCGGCAGTGGAGTAGCCGCCGAGGGCGACACCCGTCACGCTGAGCGGCGCGGCCGCGCCGACATCGAGGCTCGCCGTGTACAGGAGGTTGTAGGTGCCCTCGCCGAGGTTCCCCGTCTTCAGGCCGGTGATCCCGGCGGTACCGATCAGGCCGTTCGTGTTGCGGACGGTGCCCGCACCGCCCAGAGTGATCGCCGGAGTCGCGGCGATCCGCGCGATGACGGGGTTCGCCGCGGCGATCTTGCCGAGGGCGAGCAGGTCGGTCGGCGTGCTCGTGTTGCGCCGGTCGAGGCCGGTGGGCTCGACGAGGGTCGTGCTGTCGAGGCCGTTCGCGGCGAGCCATCGCCGTGCGGCGCTGACGAAGGCGCCCTGCGATCCGAATGCCCAGGTCGACACGACTTCGGCGTAGTTGCTCGCCGACGGGATGAGCATCGTCGAGAGCGCGTCGCGCAACGACATCTCGCTGCCGGTCGGCATCGCAGCGATCGTCGCACCGCGCACGTAGTACTCGTCGTAGAGGTCGTTGTCGGCCTCATCGAAGGTGAGCGTCGGCCCGACGTCTGTGCCGTCGAGGGGCCATGCCTCGAGTACGACCAGCGCGGTGATGAGCTTGCTGATGCTCGCCATCGGCCGAACCTCGTCGGTGCCGCTGGTCAACCAGACGCCGCCGGTGTCGGGTCCGAGGTACTCCTCGCCCCCCGAGACGCTGATCGCCGCCGCACCGTCGCGGAGCAGCAGGATCGCGGCCGGCGCACCGGCGGGAGCGGTCGGCGTCTGCGATGTCACCGTCGGCGAGGCCACCGGCGCGTTCAGGGCCCACCCGACGTATGCCGTCGGGGTGCCGATCACGATCGCCAGCACGACCAGGGCGGCGATCAGCCCCCACCGCCGACGTCGGCGTCGACGCCCCGGGTCGACCTCGTCGACGGAGTCCGCGGGATCACGGCTCCACAGCTCGTCGAGTCCCACCAGTCCGTCTGGTGACGTCGTCATCGCGGGCCCCCGTCCGTAATGCTGTGTCCATCATGCACCGCGGTGCGACGGGGGCGACGGGGCGGATGCTGGGAGGCTCTGGCATTACCCGTCACGCCCGACCCTCCCGTCGCGTCGCGAAACACGATGGACTGACTACCCGCCCGCATCGGGCGGACCCTCGAAAGAAACGAAGGACTCATGAAGGCCACGTTCATGTACGGAGCCGGCGACGTGCGCGTCGAGACCGTCGCCGACCCGACTATCCAGCAGCCCACCGATGCGATCGTGCGGGTCGTGCGAGCCTGCGTGTGCGGTTCCGACCTCCACCCCTTCCACTCCATGGAGCAGTCCGACCTGGGCAGGCCCATGGGGCACGAGCTCATCGGCGTGGTGGAGGAGATCGGTGCAGCCGTCGGCTCGCTGAAGAAGGGCGACTTCGTCGTGGCTCCCTTCGCCTTCAGCGACAACACCTGCGCCTTCTGCCGCGACGGGTTCCAGACCTCCTGCCCGCACGGAGGTTTCTACGGGTCGCGCGAGGTGGGCGGGCTCCAGGCCGAGTTCGCCCGTATCCCGCAGGCCGACGGATCGCTCGTCGTCGTACCCGACGTCGACCCGGGCGCGGCCGATGAGAAGCTGCTCGCGTCGCTGCTGACGCTCTCGGACGTCTACCTGACCGGCTACCACGCCGCCCACATGGGCCGCGTCGGACCGGGCAAGGTCGTCACGGTCATCGGCGACGGTGCCGTCGGACTGTCGGCGGTGCTCGCCGCTCGGCAGCTGGGCGCCGAGCAGATCATCCTCATGGGCCGTCATCGGTCCCGCACCGATCTGGGCGTGGAGTTCGGCGCGACCGAGGTCGTGGCTGAACGGGGGGAGGAGGGGATCTCCCGTGTCATGGATCTCACCCGCGGCGAGGGCAGCCATGTCGTCCTCGAGGCCGTCGGCCACATGCCGGCCTACGAACAGGCTTACGGGATCGTCCGTCCGGGCGGCATCATCTCGCGAGTCGGGGTGCCGCAGTACGAGGAGGCGCCGATCGGATTCGGATCGCTCTTCGGCAAGAACGCCACCCTGACCGGCGGGCCGGCGCCCGTGCGCGCCTACATGGAGCCGGCGATCCGTCAGGTTCTGACGGGCGAGATCGACCCCGGTCGTGTGTTCGACCGGGTGGTCGGCATCGACGAGGTGCCCGCGGGCTACGCCGCGATGGATGCGCGCGAGGCGCTGAACGTCATGGTCAAGATGTGAGGCCGTCGCGGGCGTCGGGTGTCAGAGGACGGCGGATGCTGCGGAGTCGGCCGCGTTCGCCGCATCCTGGCTCGCAGCCCACGAGGCGAGCATCTTCAGGGCGTCGGCGGTCGGCGACCCCGCGGGCGCGGTGTAGACGTTCATGACGAGTCCCGGTTCGCTCGGCAGTTCCATCGACTCGTAGTTCAGGTCGAGGTCGCCGACGACGGGGTGATGGAGCCGCTTGACGCCGCTGCGGTGGTATTTCACATCGCGCGAGGCCCACCGCTGGCGGAACAGCTCGCTCTGGGTCGAGAGCTCGCCCACGAGGCGGATCAGCCCTTCGTCGTGCGGGGCGCGCCCCGCTTCGAGGCGTAGCATCGCGGCCGCATCGTTCGCGACCTGGTCGTAGTCGCGCCAGAACTCGCGGGCAGCGGGATTCAAGTACGTGAATCGGGTGGTGTTCACCGGTCGGCGCGGATCATCGAACACGGGGGCGTACAGCGCGCGCCCCATTCGGTTCGCGGCCAGGATGTCGTGCCGCCCGTTGCGCACCCACGCCGGTGCATCGGCCATGGCATCGAGCACCTGCGCCACCGCCGGCCGCACCTCGACGTGCGTGCGCGCCGCGCGCGTGCGCCCGGGCCCCGCATTGCGGGCGAGATCGAAGAGGTACTCGCGTTCCGCTTCGTCGAGCTGCAGCGTTCGTGCAAGCGCGTCGAGCACGCTCTCGGAGGCCCCGGCGAGATTGCCCCGTTCGAGCCGCACGTAGTAGTCGACCGAGACGCCGGTGAGCATCGCGACCTCCTCCCGCCGCAGGCCGCTCACCCGGCGGTTGCCCCCGTAGGCGGGCAGGCCGGCCTGATCCGGGGAGAGGCGGGCCCGACGGGAGGTGAGGAATTCCCGGACCTCGGCGCGTGCGTCACTCATCCCTCCACGGTATTCCGGAGGGGCCCGCGGTGGGAGGCCTTGGCGCTACCTCCCACCGCGAGCCGCGGGCGCGTCGTCAGGAACGACGTGAGCGCGTTACCCGCACCCTCACGGCGACGAAGGCCGCACCGAGGGCGAGGATCCCGAGGGCCACGATCGGAAGCAGGGCCGGGGCCTCCGCGCCGGTCGCCGCGAGGGCACCGCTCGCAGGCGGCGTCGCGCGGACGGTCGGGGTCGGGCTCGCCGTGGGCGAGCCGGCCGTGACGACACCGGATGCGTCGGCGCGCAGCGACAGCGAGGCGAAGCCCGCTTTCGTGCCGGTGACGGTGGCGCTCAGGCGCTGCCCGAGGTCGGCCTCGACCGGCGTGTACGCGAGGCCGGTCGCCCCCGAGATGACCTCGCTGCCGCGGTACCACTGGTACGACAGCTGCACCGGGGCCGGCCCCCAGGTTCCCGGCGTCAGGGTGAGGGGATCTCCGACGACGGGCGCGCCGTGGATCGACGGAGTCCCCGCGGTCAGGGCCTCGAGAGCCGGCGTCGCGTTGATCAGCCGCAGCACTCCGTCGCGTGCTTCGAGGGTGGGCGTGTACCCGGCGGGAAGGCCGGTGAACCGCACGGCGTCCTCGTCGATCGCGGGCGCCGAGCCCGCGTAGGTCGCGATCACGACGTCGTCGGCGGGCACGAAGCCGTCGGCGACGGTGACTGTGAGCGACCCGTCAACGTCGATGTCGCCGGCCACCCGCAGCGCGGGCTCGGCGGAGTCGACCGTCAGTCGCAGCTCGCCGCCCGTTCCCACGGTCAGATCCCCGGCCACGACGACGGGGGCCGTCGCCGTCTCCGAGACGATGGCGTCGTCCACCGTGAGCGAGCCGGCACCGAGAGCGGTGGCCGACGATGCGACGAGCTCGCCGCCCTCGACGATCGTGTCGCCGGTGTAGGAGTTGTCGCCGGCGAGAGTGAGCGAACCGGTCCCGGTCTTGGTGAGCGCTCCCGGGCCCTCGATATCGTTGCTCCACGTGTCGGCGGCGGAGAAGCCGCCGTCGGCGGCGTCCATGTCGACGGTCACGTCCTCGACGAACGCGCTGTACCCGTCGGCGGCGGCGTAGAGGTTGAGGCGTCCCCATCCCTCGGCGTCGTCGAGCAGCGCGTACCCGGACTCCAGACCGGTGGACTGCAGCACCCACCGACGCTGGTCGGCGGTGAGGTAGGGCTGGCGGGTCTCGAGCAGCACCTCGGCTCCCTTGGGCACCGCGACGGGGAGCGTCGTGTCGCCCACGCGGGGGAGGCCGTAGGTGAGTCGTTCCGCGTACAGCGCCTCGTTCGCCTCGCCGTCGGCGAACGCGTCGTCGGCCGCGGGCGTGGTCTCCAGGAGAGCCGCGGCGGCATCGAGGGCGCGCTGCTTCAGCTCGGCGTTGACCGGGTTGTTGAGGGCGGCGGCGGCCACGGCGGTCGACATCATGCGCCCGCCGATGACGTCGGCGGGGGAGTGCATGCCCGCCACGATCCGCGTGTTGCCGATCTCGGAGCCGCTGGTCAGGAGCTCCTGGAACCGTTCGGGGGTCGCGTAGGCCAGCGCGTAGGTCGCCAGCCAGCCGGCGTTGGTGTGACCGCTCGGGTACCCGCCGTCGTCCTTCCATTCGGCATCGGACTTCTTGGCCGGCTCCAGGGTCGGAAGAACGTGCACGTCGTCGCTCCAGCGGAAGGGGCGCGCGTAGTTGTAATAGGCCTTCGAGGGGTTGGTGGATGCGGAGCTCGCCCGGAAGGTGTTGACGAGCTCGACCATGGCGCCGTAGGTCGTGCCGGTGTCGGCCCAGGTGCGGTTCGAGTTGCCCGCGTCGTCGTACTTCACGGTCGTCGCGTCGGCGGGGATCTCGTCGGGGATCGAGGTGCCGGCATTCGTGCCGGTTCGGAACTCCGCAGCGTAAGGGCCGAGACCGGCGATCGCGGAGTAGTTCTGGTTGCGGCGATCGGTGAGGTACGCCGCGATCGCCTGCTCGGGGGTGCGCGTCCGGGTGATCCGCGCCGACTCGGCGATGTTCGCGTCGAGCACGGTGCGGTTCTTCACGGTGCCCACGCTCTCGGGAAGGAACTTCCCGTTCGCGTCGAACTCCGCCGTCGGCGAATCCTCGGGAGTCCAGTACTGGAGCATCGGCGAGAGGAGGCCGATCGCCGCGTTCGTCTCGGGCGTCCTGTTCGCCGACTCGTTCGTGTTCCAGGAGTCCACGAAGTAGCGTCCCCAGGCGTCGGGGACCGGCGTGATGGAGTCTGCCGGCTCGGCGTGCGCGGGTGCGGCGATGCCGCACGCGAGCGCGGCGGTCAGGGCGGTCGCGAGTGCGACACGGAATCGACGCTCGTGGCGCGCGATCGGTGCGTTCATTCGGAGTTCTCCAGCGAGATCGTCGCCCGCGCCGGTGCGCGGGTCGATTCGATTGAAGACACCGATGGTCAACGGTCTGCGAACCGCAGGTGAACGGCGCGCTCTCTCGGGCGCCCCTCGCGGGTCAGTGGGTCTCGGCCGAGACTTGGTCGACGGCGTCCGCCATCCGCTCCAAGAAGGCGACGATCGCCTCGGCCTCCGACTCGCCGACCTCGCGGGTCGCACCCATCATCCGCTCGTGCATGTCGCCCAAGGTTGCGCGCACCGAATCGTCTGCGCTCTCCGTCGCCGAGATCGTCACACTCCGGCGGTCGGTGGGGTGGGGGCGGCGCGTGATGTAGCCGGACGTCTCCAGACGATCGAGCAGAGCCGTCGTGGATGCGGTGGACACGCCTAAGTACTTCGCCACCTCTGTCGGTGTGGCCGTGCCACTCTGCGTCCCGCGTCGGATGACGAATCTCAGAGCCGCGAGTTCGTTCTCGCCCATCGACATCGCGGCACGGGTGCGGCGGCGCATCGCCACCTCGGCCGCCTGATAGAGCCGGAGCGCCTGAAGGAGCCGGCGACCGCGCGCCGCCTGCTCCTCACTGGAGTACCAGTAGGCGCTCGTGTCGTTCAGCGTCATGGAAACCATCCTCGAGATCGGCGTTTGCCTAATTGCTAGCCTAACTAGTAACGTAACCAGCGAGCAACAAGGCATACGAGTTATCAGGGAAACGGGGTCAGTCATGGCACAGCTTTACTACGGCAACAGCGCCGATCCGATCGAGATGCCCGACAGACTGCTGGCCCACGTGAAGGTCGTCCTCGCGACCAAGCTGCGTCGAAGCGAAAGCTTCACCCTGTCGTGGCAGCACCCCGATGACGCCGTCGGTGCGCGGTCCACCATCTGGATCCAGCCCTCCATACCCCTGCGTTTCGTCTTCTCCTCCCCAGAGCCCGAGGCGCTCGATCCCGCCTTCCTCAAAGAACTCGCGAATGCCGCGAACTCGTCAGGCGGTCTGACCATCGACACGAGCACTCCGGTGCCGGCCTCCGAGGCGGCTCCCGATCGCCCCCGCGCCGTTCTCCGGGCCGCATGATGACCACCGTCGCCCCGGCACTGCGGAGCTTCGCCGCGCTGCGATGGTCGGAGGTCGAACCCGGCTTCCACGTCGGCGAGCGCGACGGGGAGTTCGTCGGGTATGTCGATACGAATGCCGACGGGACGTTCGTCGCCTTCGACGGCCACTCCACCGCGGTAGGCCGGTTCCGATCGCTGGCCGAAGCGAAAGCGTCCCTCCTGACGACCGATCACCCCGCGAACGTCCGCCGCGACCGCCTCACGCGGCGCGTCGCGCTCGGCGTGGCCACCGGCGTCGGGGCGGTCGCCGCGGGTCTCGCCCTCACCGCCGGAGTCCTCGCTCCCTTCCTTTGATCCCCCCTCAGGTCGCGAAGCAGAGGACCCGGCCGCCCTCACCAGGGCGGCCGGGTCCTTCTCCCTTACGGGTCAGCTCTTCATGGCTTCGAAGGTCATGTCGATGTCGGCCATCTCCATCGCGGCGGTCGCCTCGATGAGATCGCGCAGCTCCTTGTCGGCGCCCGGCGCGAATTCCTCCGGACGTTCAGGAGCAATCTCCAGGGGAGCTCCCTCAGGCGCCTGCTGCGACGCATCCAGCTCGGTGCCGTCGTTCGACGGTGACATGCCCTGGAAGATCTTGCCGGCTTCGGACTGGTCGCCCAGATCGAACGAGAACTGCTTGCTCTGCAGACCGAGGTCGACGAGGCGCTTGACCTCGGGGAACCGCTCCGCGTTCGTCTTCGGGATCGGCAGCGACGTGCGCCAGTTGACGCCCAAGGTCTCGAGAGCCTTCGCGTAGGCGTTCTCGTGAGCCTGGTCGCGCACGATCAGGTACGAGATCGTCGAGCGGGCGGTCTTGTTGTCGGTCATCTCGTACATCCGGCATTTCTGCAGGCGCCCAGTCGACTCGAGCATGAGGTTGTAGAGCAGATCGAGCACGAGGTTGCCGGAGTTGTAGACGTAGCTGCCGCTCCACGGGTTTCCTGCGGCATCGACGGGGAGGGCGCCCTGAGCGCCCACCAGGTAGTGATGGATGTTGCTGTGGTCGAGCGCGATGTTCAGCGGCGTCGCCCCTGCGGCTCCGGGCTTGTCCACCGGGTCGGACTTCTTGCCGCTGTACTGGGGCGAACCGTCGAGCAGCCGGGAGATCGTGGTGCCGATGAGTTCGACGTGCGAGATCTCCTCGGTACCGATGCCCTGGATGAGGTCCTTGTAGGGCTTGCCCGACGGCCCGCGGAAGTTGATGCTCTGGAAGAGGTACTGCATCATCGTGCGCATCTCACCGAACTGGCCGCCGAGCCCCTCCTGTAGTGCGTTCGCGGCGGCCGGGTCGGGCTCGTCCTGCTCGATGGGATTGATCAGGCGTTGGAGGTGGAAGTACACGGTGGTTCCTTTCGGGGGGAGGGAAGCCACGATCCGCCCCCTCCCTGGACGATCCGACCGCCTAGCCGAGCCCCCTGCGGTCGACTACTGTCGACGGGCCGATCGGCCGACGAAGGAGAGTGCGATGAAGACACGGATGCTGGCGCAACGCGAAGTCTCGGCGATCGGCCTCGGCGCGATGCCCCTCTCCATGAACAACGACGGGGTCTACCCCACCCCCGATGAGGCCGTCGCGACCGTGCACGCCGCCCTCGACGCCGGCGTCACGCTGATCGACACCGCCGACATCTACGCGCCGGCCTGGAACGAGGTGGGGCACAACGAGCGCATCGTCGCCGAGGCCGTCCGCACCTGGGCGGGCGACGCATCCGGGGTCCTGCTGACGACCAAAGGCGGGATCACCCGCGCCGAGGGCGAGCAGTGGGGGCGCGACGGTTCCCTCGACTACCTCCGCTCCGCGGTCGAGGCGTCGCTGCGCAACCTCGGCGTCGACAGGATCGAGTTGTACCAGTACCACCGGCCCGACCGCTCGCTCGTGTACGCCCGCATCATCGAGAACCTCGCGACGCTGCGCGATGAAGGACTCATCGGTGCGATCGGCGTCTCCAACGCCAGCGTCGAGGAGATCGAGATCGCGCAGGACGTGCTCGGCGAGGGAGGGCTCGCGAGCGTGCAGAACGAGTTCTCGCCGCGGCACCCGGGGAGCATCGACGAGCTGCGCCACTGCTCCGAGAACGGCATCGCCTTCCTGCCGTGGAGCCCGCTGGGCGGAACCGGCGGCGGAGCTCGCACCGTCGGGGATCGATTCGCCGCCTTCGCCGAGATCGCCCGAGCTCACGACGTCAGCCCGCAGCGGGTGGTGCTCGCGTGGGAGCTCGCGCTCGGCGAGACGGTGATCCCGATCCCGGGGGCGCGACGCGCATCGTCGATCGTCGACTCGGCGTCGGCGGCCGACCTGGTGCTCAGCGACGACGAGGTCGCGCGGTGCTCCTTCTCTGTGGGCATCGACGCGTGACCGCGTAGCCCGTCGTCAGAGGAGGCTGTCGGTGCCGTCGTCGTCGGCCTGGGCGGCGCGCTCGCGTATCTCGTCCTCGTCGAGGGGGATCGAAGACGTGGCGGGCGCGGACGGCGGTTCGGTCTCGGGCCGCGGGCGACCCTCGTCGTCGCCGACGGGTGGGGTGCTCTCGGTCATCGTCATTTCCTTCTTTCGGGCCGTGCGCCGGGGCCGGTGAACGGACGGGTCATCCCGACACCTTGAGGCCTGTCAACCCCCTGGGGACCCGGTGTGCACCGGCGGAGGGTGAGAGTACACCCCCGAACGAATGGAAGTGCCCCTGACATGAAGGCTCTCACGTGGCAGGGGCGGCGCGACCTCGCCGTCGTCGACGTCCCCGATCCCCGGATCGAAGAACCCGGTGACGCGATCGTGCGGATCACCTCGTCGGCCATCTGCGGCTCCGACCTGCATCTCTACGAGCTCTTCGGTCCTTTCCTGGACAAGGGCGACATCCTCGGTCACGAGCCGATGGGCGTCGTCGTCGAGGTCGGTGCCGGGGTGACGAAGCTCAAGGTCGGCGATCGCGTCGTGGTGCCGTTCAACATCTCCTGCGGCGAGTGCTTCATGTGCCGCCACGGTCTGCAGTCGCAGTGCGAGACGACGCAGGTCACCGAGTACGGCAGCGGCGCTTCGCTGTTCGGGTACACCAAGCTCTACGGGCAGGTGCCCGGCGGCCAGGCGGAATACCTGCGGGTGCCGCTGGCCGACTACAACTCCGTCGTCGTGGGCGCCGACCTCCCCGACGAGCGCTACCTCTTCCTCAGCGACATCCTGCCCACCGCCTGGCAGGGCGTGCAGTACGCCCAGGTGCCCGACGGCGGCACGCTCGCGGTGATGGGCCTCGGGCCGGTGGGGCAGTTCGTCGCCCGCATCGGCGCGCACCTCGGGTACCGCGTGATCGCCTCGGACCCGGTCGCCGAGCGGCGCGCGCTCGCTGAGAAGTACGGTGTGCAGGTCGCCGATCCCGACGAGATCGAAGGTCTCGTGAGCGAGGCGACGGAGGGGCGCGGCGCCGACGGCGTGGTCGACGCGGTCGGCATGGAGGCGCACGGCAATGCGCTCGTCTCGGCGTTCCAGAAGGCCACTGCGGTCCTGCCTGACGCGCTCGCCCGTCCCTTGATGGACAATGCGGGCGTCGACCGACTGGCCGCGCTCCATTCGGCGATCGACCTCGCTCGCCGCGGCGGGACGGTATCCATCAGCGGCGTGTACGCCGGTGACGCCGACGTGATGCCGATGAAGACGATGTTCGACAAGCAGCTCACTCTCAAAATGGGTCAGTGCAACGTCAAGCGGTGGGTCGACACCCTCCTGCCGCTCGTCGAAGACCCCGCCGATCCGCTCGGTACGACCGATCTCGTGACGCACACGGTTGGGCTCGACGACGCGCCCCGCATGTACGAGGTCTTCCAGAAGAAGGAGGACGGATGCATCAAGGTGGTGGTGAAGCCCTGACGGGCCGGTGGGCGCGCAGCAGCGCCACGCGGCCCATCGAGATCCCGCACCTGCCGCCGCTCGCTCCGCGGCAGCCGCGCACGGGTGCGGAGGGCGGGGGAGCAGCCTCTCCCCAGACCGGCGACGTGCGTGGCACGCGCCGCATCGAAGGTGCAGCGTGACCTCGGGCGCCCCGGTGAGGTTTGGATGCTGCGGACGAATGCCGTAGTCTGTCCCTTTGGTGCCTCCGCCTGACGGAGGTCACTGCGAACGTGAGCCCTCCACCGGCCTGTTCCCCGCTTTTTCCGCGGGGCAACGACCACCGGAGCGGGATTCACGAACTCCTCCGTTCGAACCAGAAAGCAGTCTCACTGTGACGCGCACATTTACCCCCAAGGCTGGCGAAATCCAGCGCGAGTGGCTTGTCATCGACGCGACCGACGTCGTGCTCGGTCGTCTCGCCTCGCACGCGGCGGTCCTCCTCCGCGGCAAGCACAAGGCGACCTTCGCCAACCACATGGATGCCGGTGACTTCGTCATCGTCATCAACGCCGAGAAGGTCGCCCTGACCGGCCAGAAGCTCGAGAAGAAGAAGGCGTACCGCCACTCCGGTTACCCGGGCGGCCTCAAGTCCGTCACCTACGGCGAGCTGATCGAGAAGAACCCCGAGCGCGCGGTCGAGAAGGCCATCCGCGGCATGCTCCCCAAGAACAGCCTGGGCGCGCAGCAGCTCCGCAAGCTCAAGGTCTACCGCGGCGCCGAGCACCCCCACGGTGCACAGCAGCCCAAGACCTACACCTTCGACCAGGTCGCCCAGTAGGCGCGAGAGATTTAGAGGATAACTATCGTGTCGGACATCGACCCCACCAACTACTCCACCGAGACGCCGCTCGACCAGGCGGCAGCCGAGGCCCCGCGCCCCGTGCTCTCCGTTCCCGGCGCGGCCGTCGGTCGCCGCAAGCAGGCCATCGCCCGCGTGCGCATCGTCCCCGGTTCGGGAACGATCACGGTCAACGGCCGCTCGTTCGAGGACTACTTCCCGAACAAGCTCCACCAGCAGCTGATCAACGACCCGTTCACGGTGCTGAACCTCACCGACGCCTACGACGTCATCGTGCGCGTCTCCGGTGGCGGCCCCTCGGGCCAGGCCGGTGCCGTGCGTCTGGGCATCGCCCGCTCGCTGAACGAGATCGACCTCGAGAACAACCGCCCGGCGCTGAAGAAGGCCGGCTTCCTGTCGCGCGACGCTCGCGTCAAGGAGCGCAAGAAGGCTGGTCTCAAGAAGGCCCGTAAGGCGCCTCAGTACTCGAAGCGCTGAGTCCGGCTGCCCGTATGCCGCTGTTCGGCACGGACGGGGTGCGGGGGCTGGCCAACGGCCCCCTCACCGCCGATCTCGCACTTCACCTGGCCCAGGCGACTGCCGTCGTCCTGGGCCAGGGCCGTTCTGCCGAGGCGCGTCGCGCCGAAGGCCGCCGGCTCACCGCCGTGGTCGCACGCGATCCGCGTGTCTCGGGGGAGTTCCTCTCCGCCGCCGTGGCGGCCGGCCTGGCATCTTCGGGCGTCGACGTCCTCGACGCGGGCGTGCTGCCGACCCCGGCTGCCGCCTACCTCATCGCCGACATCGACGCGGACTTCGGCGTCATGGTCTCGGCGTCGCACAATCCCGCGCCCGACAACGGCATCAAGATCTTCGCCCGCGGGGGAGTGAAGCTCCCCGACCTCGTCGAGCAGCGCATCGAGGCCGCGCTCGACGCCGAGAAGCTGCAGCCCACGGGTGCCGGCGTAGGACGCATCCGCGTCTTCGCCGACGCCGAAGACCGCTACGTCGTCCATCTGCTCGGATCTCTTCCGCACCGGCTCGACGGCATCCACGTCGTGCTCGACTGCGCGCATGGCGCAGCCTCGGGGGTCTCCCCGGAGACGTTCAAGGACGCCGGTGCGACGGTCACCGTGATCGGTGCCGACCCCGACGGCCTCAACATCAACGACGGCGTCGGCTCGACCTACCTCGACCACCTCGCCGAGACCGTTGTGCGCCTCGGCGCCGACGTGGGCATCGCGCACGACGGCGACGCCGACCGCTGCCTCGCCGTCGACGCGCAGGGCACGCACATCGACGGCGACCAGCTCATGGCGATCCTCGCGGTTTCGATGAAGGAGCGCGGCGTCCTCGCGTCCGACACGCTGGTCGCAACGGTCATGAGCAATCTCGGGCTCCATCGCGCGATGGAGGATCACGGCATCCGGGTGCTGCAGACGGCGGTCGGCGACCGTTACGTCCTCGAGGCGATGACCGAGGGGTCGTACTCGCTCGGGGGCGAGCAGTCGGGACACGTCATCATGAGCGAGCACGCGACGACGGGCGACGGTCTGCTGACCGGCCTCCACATCGTGGCCGAGATGGCGCGTCAGAAGAAGACGATGGCCGAGCTCGCCTCGATCATGACGGTCTACCCCCAGGTGCTCGTGAACGTCCGTGGCGTCGACCGCGCCCGCGTGGCCACGGACGCCGAGCTGCAGCGCGCGGTCGAGGAGGTGCGCGTCGAGCTCGGCGACACCGGACGCGTGCTCCTGCGCGCCTCGGGCACCGAGCCGCTCGTGCGCGTCATGGTCGAGGCTGCGGACGAGGCCTCCGCCCGGGAGTACGCCGACCGGCTCGCCGCCGTCGTGAGCGACCGACTGGCGCTCTGAGCACCGACACGCGAACCGCCGGGCCCCTGCGGCCGTGGGGGCCCGGCGGTGCTGTGCGCCAGGAGGCCCGTGGTCAGTCGACCGGCTCGGTGAGTCCCTCGATCATCGCCAGGTAGGCGAGGGCGGCCAGCGTCCACTCGACGGGCTCGCCGTCCATGCCCGGGGCGGTCAGCATCTCCGACTCGGGGGGAGCACCCATGCGGCGGTGGGTGACGACGCCTTCGACGATCGCACCGCCGGCGGTGGCGAGGTGGTGCCACTCGACCCCGGCTCGGGGGCGGCGGCCGAGGCGCTCGCACGCGGCGGCATAGAACTCGGTCATCGTCTCGCGGAAGTTGCGGTCCGACTCGCGCAGGGCCTCCGCGACGCGCTCTCGACGCCCGGGGGGAAGGCTGGGCAGGGTCGCGGCCAGCGCTTGACATGTCTGCCAGTGCGCCGAGGCCGCTGTGTCCTCGACGTTCTGGCGCAGTGTGAGCCGTATCGTCTCGCGGAGCACGGCATACGACCCGTCGCGGTCCCGAGATCCGTCGGGGCGCACCATCCGGTGTCCGTGCTCGGCAAGGGTCCGTTCGACGACATCGAGGGTCTCCTGGAAGATGCCGTCCGAGCCGTCGCTCTCGCTCAGCAGTTGCACCATCAAGCCGGTGAGCAGCTCCTCCTTCCCCCCGAATGCGGCGAAAGCGGAGCTGCGAGGCACTCCGACCTGCCGGATGAGTTCCTCCATGTTGAGGTGATGCAGGCTCACCGTGATGCCGCCCTCCGACAGCATCGCGCTTCCGGCTCGAAGGACGCGGGATCGGAGCTCGGCCCGGGGAAGCCGTCGGGAGCGCGTGTTTTGGACTGTGAGTCCTGAGTCTTGTCTTGTCGCGCTCTCTGCCATATCGTCGAGACTACCGACGGGATGCGCACCGTGCTCCGCACACGAAATCGCATCGCACCGGGGGGTCGTCGGTGTTCGCACCGCGTGCCCGGGACGCTCGTGCCTGACACGACTCCCGGGCACGTGCGCGTGCGCCCGCGAGACCCGAGGATGACGTCGTGTTTCGTGCCTCGCCCTTCGCCGCCCGGACGTGCTTATAGTGGAGGGGCAACGTAAGCCGTTGTGGGCCACCGGGCCAAAAGATCTCGGTGGAATGTGAGAGACGTCGACGTCGTCGAGTCCGCATGGTCCTCGGCTGATCTCCTCGTCGTCTCCTTTCCTGTTCCTCCGGCGGAAGTGCGAGATCTCGAATGACGGTAAAAGTAGCGGTGGTCGTGGGCAACCCGAAGCCGCAGTCCAGAACGCTCAAAGTGGCGACCACTCTCGTGGATCGCCTGCTCGAGCCCGGGTCGTTCGACCTGACGGTGATCGATCTCGTCGATCACCAGGCAGAGATCTTCGCGTGGCCCAGCGACGAGCTCGCACGGCTGAACACGCTGGTCGCCGAGAGCGACCTCGTCGTCTTCGCGTCTCCCACCTACAAAGCCACGTTCACCGGGCTGCTGAAGTCGTTCCTCGACCGCTACCCGGCCAACGGCCTTCGCGGCGTGGTCGCGATACCGGTGCTGACGGGGGCCGACCAGACCCACTCGATGGGGCCTACGTACACGTTCGCTCCGCTGCTCGCCGAGCTGGGGGCCGTCGTCCCCGGTCGGGGGTTCTACTTCGTCTCGAGCCAGATGGATCGCCTCGACGAGCTGGTGGAGACCGCCGCGGAAGAGTACCGCTCGAATCTCGCCCGCATCGCCGCTCTCGCGACGGCAGCTACCCGGAAGGAGGAGGTGGCACGATGACGATCTCGCAGCATCCGTCCGCCGCCATCGACCAGCGCACCCTGCGCGACACGCTCGGGCACTTCGCGTCGGGCGTCACGATCATCAGCGGAATCGACGACGCCGGACCCATCGGCTTCACCTGCCAGTCGTTCTACAGCGTCTCGATGGACCCGCCTCTGGTCTCCTTCAGCGTCATGAAGACCTCCACGACCTACCCGCGCATCCGCGAGACGGGCGCGTTCGCCGTCAACGTGCTCTCCGACCATCAGCACGGGATCTCGTCGCAGTTCGCGCGCAAGGGGACCGACAAGTGGGCGGGAGTCTCCTGGCGTCCGACCGCCGCAGGCAACCCGGTCATCGACGACTCGTCGATGTGGCTGGACTGCGAGATCTGGGCCGAGCACGAGGCCGGCGACCACCTCATCGTGATCGGCCGGGTGGTCGAGACGAGTCCCGCGGAATGGCACCGGCACGAGCCGCTGCTGTTCTTCAAGGGTGCGTACCGGCACCTCCGCGACCTCGCCAGTTGAGGCGAGACCCCGCTCAGCCCTGGGCGAGCGATTCGATGTAGCGCAGCAGCACTCCCTCACGGAGCGCCCACGGCGAGACCTCGAGCTCGTCGACGTCCATGGCCTTCATCGCCTGGTGCAGCACGACCGCACCGGCGACGATCTGGAACGTGCGATCGGGGGTGATCCCGGGAAGCTCCTGCCGCGCCTCGGCGGGGATGCGCGCGAGACGCGGTATCCAGTCCTTCAACGCCGCGCGCGGCAGCACCATGCGTTCGATCCCCGACCAGCCCGGTACGGGGAATCCCGCGAGCTTCGCGAGGGAACGGATGGCCTTCGACGACCCGACGACATGATCGGGGCGTGGGAGTGCGGCGAACCTCTCGGCGACGGGGGCCAGCACGGATGCGGCGTGGTCGCGCAGGGCCTCGATCTCGTCGTCGCGGGGAGGGTCGTCGGGAAGGAACTGCACCGTCATCCGGCCCGCGCCCAATGCGACGGATTCTGCGAGGTCGGGGAGTTCGTCGGCGCCGCCGGCGATCTCGAGCGAACCGCCGCCGATGTCGAAGAGCAGGATCTGACCGGCCGACCACCCGAACCACCGCCGCACGGCGAGGAACGTGAAGCGGGCCTCGGTCTCTCCGCCGAGCACCTGCAGCGGCTGGCCGAGAGCCGCCTCGATGCGCGCGATCACCTCGGCGCCGTTGACGGCGTCGCGGACGGCGGAGGTCGCCGTGGCCAGCAGCTCGTCGACGCCCTCGGTCTCGGCGCGGTGCCGCGCGCGGGTCACGGCTTCGACGAGGGCGCTCACGCCCTCCTCGGAGATCGCGCCGTCGGGAGTGAGGTACCGCATCAGGCGCAGGACCGTGCGGTCGCTCGTCCGTGCGGTCGGGCGCCCTCCGGCCCTGGCCGTCGCCACGAGCAGATGGACGGTGTTCGAACCGATGTCGAGAACCCCGAGACGCACCCTCCGACCTTACCGGCGGCGCGTCGGCTGCCTGCGCAGGGTGTCGGTCGGCCGGAGGTAGGGTCGGAGGGTGTCCGCTGCCGAGACCGCTGCACCCGCACCGTCGCTGAGCCCGTATCGCGACATCGCCCGCGCCGAGTGGGCGCGGATGGCCGCAGGCATGCCGCAGCCGCTCACCGAGACCGAGGTCGTGCAGCTGCGCGGAATCGGAGACCGGCTCGACCTGCGCGAGGTCCGCGAGGTGTACCTGCCCCTCAGCCGGCTGCTCAGTCTCTACGCCATGGCCACTCGACGGCTCGGTGCCGCGACGAGCGACTTCCTCGGCGAGCCCGATGCCACCACTCCCTTCGTCATCGGCGTCGCGGGGTCGGTCGCCGTCGGCAAGTCCACGATCGCGCGTCTGCTGCGCGAGCTGATGAGCCGGTGGTCCGACACGCCACGGGTGGAGCTCGTCACCACCGACGGCTTCCTCTACTCCAACGACGAACTCGAGCGGCGCGGCATCATGCACCGCAAGGGGTTCCCCGAGTCGTACGACCGCCGCGCCCTGGTCGATTTCGTCAGCCGCGTCAAGAGCGGCGATCCCGTGGTGCAGGCGCCGTTCTATTCGCACATGCGGTACGACATCATGCCCGACGCGCACGTCACCGTGAACCGTCCCGACGTGGTCATCGTGGAGGGGCTGAACGTCCTGCAACCACCGCCCTCGCCGAACGAGGTGGCCGTCAGCGACCTGTTCGACTTCTCCATCTACGTCGACGCGCACGCCGCCGACATCGAAGCCTGGTACGTCAGCCGGTTCCTGGCTCTGCGTCAGGGCGCGTTCGCCGATCCCACCTCCTACTTCCGTGTCTTCGCCGAGCTCAGCGATGACGAGGCGGTACAGACGGCATTGAAGTACTGGAACGAGATCAACCTCCCCAACCTGAAGGAGAACGTCCTCCCGACCCGTCACCGGGCGACCCTGGTGCTGCAGAAATCAGCCGACCACTCGGTCGAGCGCGTGCTTCTGCGCAAGGTCTGACGACGCGGCATCCCTTCCACCCGTGGTGGCGCGCCTGTCGTGCGCCCGTCGTCCGCGCCGGCTCGGAGGTCGGTGCGATCGCGTGATCCCGTCGGATCCCAGTAGGCACTACTGAGATCACGGAGTCGACGCGCCTCAGTAGTACCGGTACTCGGGAATACCTACGGGCATGCCCCAGCAACTGTTCAGGTCGCTCACAGGTTCACCTACGTTCGGGGCTAACGCCGCGCGCTCGCCCACAGATGCGCGGAGATCGTCAATGACGGCCGGAGCCGGGAGCAGCACACCATGAGTCTCGATCGCACACGCGTCCCCAAGATCAGGCAGAAAGTCCGTGCCCGCACTCGGAGCCTCGCGCTCCGGGCGACGGCGATGGTCGGCGTCAGCGCATTGGCGGTGTTCGGCGGGGCCACAGCGGCGCACGCAGCGCCGGGCGACTCATCGAACGCCAGCGGCACCTTCCTCGGCGGCTCGATCCTTGATCTCATCGATCTCGACGCGCTCGTCAACCTCGAAGGCGCGCAGGCGAGCAACGACGGGACGCCGCCCGAGGTGGTCGACTTCAACACCCTCGACCTCGGTGCGCTCGGCGTGGTGAACGTGACAGCCGAGGGCGGGATCCAGATCCCGGTCAGCTTCGCCGACGCGGGCGTGCTCGGGCAGTACGCCAGCGCCGACTCGGACGGATCGTCGTACGGTGCCTCCGGCGCCGTCGGCTCCGACGGCGTCGTCGGTGTCGGTCCGGTGCCCGGTTCGCCCCCCGGCCCCCTGACCCTCGACCTGACCGCCGCGGCCGGAGCACTCGGGTTGCCGCCCGCTCTGGTCAACGACGTCGCCGATGTCGACCTCTCCGTCGGCGTCGTGTCGGCCCAGGCCGAGCTCGTCGGCGCGACCGGCGTGACCCGTGACTACACCATCGCCGACGCGACGCTCACGCTCCAGAGCAACACCGTCTCCGGCCTCGCGGGCACCGTCAACTCGGCCATCGCGCCGCTGCAGACGACCGTCAACGGGCTGCAGACCACGATCAACGACCTGGTCAACGGCGTCGCCGGGTTCGCGCTCTCGTCGAACCTCACGGTGGGCACGACCAGCCTGACGGGCGCCGTCTCGAGCCTCTTGACCGGCCCGATCACGAGCCCCGACTATCCCGGAGTGGTCGTCAACCTCTCGACGGGCGTCATCTCGGTCGATCTCGAGCAGATCGTCGATCTCAACAACCTCGGAGTCGGGCAGGAGATCCTCAGCGCAGCGACCGTGCAGTACATCGAGGAGGCGGTGCTCGACGCGATCGAGGGCACGCTCGACGACGTCACCCAGACTCTCGTTGACGCCATCCGCGGCCTGACGGTCACCGGCGGCGTCTCCATCGACCTCGGCTTCCTCGGCACTCTGGACGCGCTCACGGTCAACACCACCGTGGGTGCGCTTGCGGACGGCAGCACGGCCGGAATCACCCTTCTCGGTCTCCCCGTACCCGTCCCGGGTCTGATCGGCGCCGTCGTCGGCGTGCTGACCGCGCCGCTCGACGCCGTCATCGACTCCGTGGCCGGAGTCGCCACCGCGGCACTCGGGCCGGTGAACGACGTGTTGCTCGAGGTCATCGATCTCGTCCTCCCGGGAGTGATCAGCCTGACGGCGAACAACCAGTCGGAGGCAGCGGGCGAGTACTCCATCACCGCGTTGATCCTCACGGTGCTCCCCGGAGTCGGCGGGGGCGTGCTCACGATCGACCTCGCGAACGCCACGGTCGGTCCCAACGTGATCGACGCCAGCCCCGATGTCACGATCATCGCGCCGACCCCGGGCCAGGTGTTCACGGTTCCCGACGCGGATGACACGTCCGACGTGACGGTCAGCGGTACGGGTGCCGACGGCGCGAACATCAGCGTCGCCATCCCCGGCCAGACGACCCAGACCGTGCCGGTCGTCGCGGGTGCCTGGACCGCGACGTTCCCCGACCTGCCGGTCGGCACGTACACCGCGACTGCGACGCAGGACGTGGACGGATCCACAGCATCCGTCACCTTCTCGGTCGCCGCGGCTCCCGACGTCGTCATCACCGCCCCGGCCGACGGAGACCAGTTTCCCGTCGCCGGCCCGCTCGACACGACCGACGTGGTCGTCTCGGGCACCGGCGCGGTCGATTCCATCGTCGATGTCGAACTCAGCAACGGCGACAGCGAGCCCGTCACCGTGGGTCCCGACGGCACCTGGACGGTGACCTTCGAAGACCTTCCGGTCGGGTCGTACACCGCCACCGCCACCCAGGAGATCGACGGCTCGACCGATACGGTCGACTTCTCCGTCGTCGAAGCGGTCGACGTGCAGATCCAGCAGCCGGTCGACGGGGCGGAGTTCGTCGTCGACGGCCCCGGTGACGTCACCGACGTGACCGTTTCGGGCATCGGCGCTCCGGGAGCCTCGATCGAGGTGACCATCCCCGGCATCGGAACGGAGTCGACCGACGTCGATCAGGACGGGGAGTGGGAGGTGGTCTTCGAAGACCTCCCTGTCGCCGAGTACACCGCGACCGCCGTGCAGGATGCCGACGGTTCGACCGACTCGGTGACGTTCGAGGTCGTCGCGGCCATCGACGTGACGATCCTCGCCCCGGTCGACGGCACGAACATCTTCGTGGACGACGACGGCGACACTGTCGACGTCACCGTCTCTGGTACGGGCCAGCCCGGCGAGACCGTCACGGTGACCATCCCCGGCCAGCCGACGCCCGCAGCAGCCACCGTGCTGGCGGACGGGACGTGGTCGGTGACCTTCCCGGGCCTCCCCGTGGGCGACTACACCGCCACCGCGACCCAGAGCGACGGGTCGACCGACACGACGTCGTTCGCGATCGTTCCCGAGGACGACGTGGCCATCGCCACGCCGACGCCGGGCCAGGTGATCGTCGTGCCCGACACGGGCGACGTCGCCGACGTGCTCGTCTCGGGTACCGGCCAGCCGGGAGCGATCATCACCGTCGTCCTCGATGAGGACGAGACCCTGACCGACGAGGTCGACGGCGACGGCAACTGGAGCGTGCTCTTCGACGACGTGGGCGAGGGCGGACACACCGCTGTCGCAACCCAGGACGTCGACGGATCCACCGACAGCGTGGACTTCTCGATCGAGGCCGCCGATGACGTGGTCATCGAGGAGCCCGCGGACGGCGACGTGATCCTCGTCGACGGGCCGGCCGATACCGCGGTCGTCGAGGTCTCTGGTATCGGTCAGCCGGGAGCTGTCATCACTCTTACGGGCGATGACTTCCCGACGCAGACCGCGACCGTGACCGAGCAGGGCACGTGGACGTCGACGCTCCCGGCCCTGGGGCTCGGGGAGTACACGGTCACCGCGACGCAGGACATCGACGGGTCGACCGACACGGTGACCTTCACGATCGATGACCGTGCCGACGTGACGATCACCGACCCGGACGACGGCGACGTCATCCTGGTGCCGGATGAGGGAGACACCACCACGATCACCGTGACAGGAACGGGCAACCCCGGCTCCACCGTCACGGTCACGATCCCGGGCCTGGACCCGGTGCCGACCGAGGTCGAGGACGACGGCACCTGGACGGTGGACGTTCCGAACGTCCCCGAAGGGGAGCACGTCATCACGGCCACGCAGGACGACGGATCGTCGACCTCGGTGACCGTCTCGGTCGAAGCCGCGGACGACGTCACCATCACGTCGCCCGATCCCGGCGAGGAGTTCACCGTCGACGGTGTCGACGACACGACGGACGTCGTCGTCACCGGAACCGGCCAGCCCGGCGCGACGGTCACCGTCGTGCTCGAGGGCACCGATCTCGAAGAGGACGCGCTCGTGCTCGAGAACGGCACCTGGACGGTCACGTTCGAGGACGTCGAGGTCGGCGACTACACCGCCGTCGCGACCCAGGACGTGGACGGCTCGGAGGCCGAGGTCGACTTCT
Source organism: Microbacterium hatanonis (assembly GCF_008017415.1). Classification (NCBI taxonomy): domain Bacteria; kingdom Bacillati; phylum Actinomycetota; class Actinomycetes; order Micrococcales; family Microbacteriaceae; genus Microbacterium; species Microbacterium hatanonis. Next base: position 1,363,288 of record NZ_VRSV01000002.1, read on the forward strand.
CGGTCGTCGCCGAGATCACGCCGGTCGCGATCGTCTCACCGGATGACGGCGAGGAGATCACCGTCGAGGCCACGGGCGACACCACCACGGTGACCGTGTCCGGAACCGGCGAGCCCGGCGCCGAGGTGGAGGTCGAGCTCGACGGAGTTGTAGGAGTCGAGACGGCCACCGTCCTCGAGGACGGCACCTGGGAGGTCACCTTCCAGGACGTCGAGGTCGGCGACTACACCGCCACCGCGACCCAGGACGCCGACGGGTCGACCGACTCGGTCGACTTCTCGGTGGCCGTCGAGGGAGCGGTCGACGCGATCGACGCTGACGGTGTGGATGCCGATGGTGTGGATGCTGACGGTGTGGATGCCGATGGTGTGGATGCTGACGGTGTGGATGCCGATGGTGTGGATGCTGACGGTGTGGATGCCGATGGTGTGGATGCTGACGGTGTGGATGCTGACGGTGTGGATGCTGACGGTGTGGATGCTGACGGTGTGGATGCCGATGGTGTGGATGCTGACGGTGTGGATGCCGATGCGGACACGGATGCTGATGCTGACGGTGTGGATGCTGACGTCGACACGGATGCTGACGGTGTGGACGCCGATGCGGACACGGATGCTGATGCTGACGGTGTGGATGCTGACGCCGACACGGATGCTGACGCTGATACGGATGCTGACGCTGACACGGATGCTGACGCTGACACGGATGCTGACGCTGACACGGATGCTGACGCTGACACGGATGCTGACGCTGACGGCATGGACGCTGACGCTGACACGGATGTCGACGGCACGGATGCCGATGCCGACGCCGACGCCGACGCCGACGCCGACGGCATGGACGCAGATGCTGACGGCATCGACGCGGACGCCGCTGACGCTGACACGGATGCTGCCGACGCTGACACGGATGCTGCGGACGCTGACACGGATGCTGCCGACGCTGACACGGACGCCGACGCCGACGCCGACGCTGATACGGATGCCGATGCTGACGCTGACACGGATGCTGCCGACGCCGACACGGATGCTGCCGACGCCGACACGGATGCTGCCGACGCTGACACGGATGCTGCGGACGCCGACACGGATGCTGACGCCGACGGTGCTGATGCTGATGCTGATGCTGACGGGAGCGACGCGGACGCAACGGACGGTGGGCAGACCACCGCTCCCGAAGCGGCCGTGACCCAGACGCGGATCGTGCGGGGTACCGGAGTGACTCAGGTCGTCGTCGGAACCGGGTTCGAGCCGGGTGAGACCGTTTCGGCCACCGTCCTGTCGACACCGTTCGAGCTGGCGCCCGTGGTCGCCGACGCCGCCGGAAACGTGCGGTTCACCTTCCCGGTCGGGCCCACCTTCGAACTCGGTGCACACCGCGTCGAGGTCCGGGGCTCGGTATCTGGAGAGCTGCCGACCGACCGCGAGCGCACCGCGTTCACGGTGGTGGCTGCCCCGGCCGGGCCCGGGACGCTCCCGGCGACGGGTGGAGATCTGAACGGTCTGGCACTCGGAGGGCTCGGTATGGCGATGCTGATCGCCGGTGCTGCGGCACTGACGATCCGCCGTCGGAACACCGCTGAAGAGAGGTAGGGCGGTGGGTAAGCCTCGGGCGGGCTTCCCCACCGTCACAACCAACGCCGCCGGTGACGGAACCACTCCGTCGCCGGCGGCGGCCCCTCCTCGCGGAGGGCCGGTCATGGCGGTCGCGACGGCCCTGACGCTGGTGATCGTCGCCGGCTACGTGTTCATCAGTGCCGCGTTCACTTTTCCGCCGAGCGCGGCGCAGGCCACCGTGCGCCAGACCTTCGCTCCATACTTCTCGCAGCAGTGGAACGTGTTCGCCCCGAACATCATGCGGTCGAACCGCGAGCTCCAGGTGCAGGTGCAGTGGCGCGAGGACGGCGAGCTCGTCCACAGCGACTGGATCGACGTGACGAACATCGAATTCGCGGCGGCCCGCGGCATCCCGCTTCCCTCTCGCATCTCGAAGAGCTCGTTCAACGCGGCCCAGGCCTACATGTCGCGCTACAACTCCCTGTCGAGCCCCCAGAAGACCCGGGTGCGCGACACCTTCATCGAAGCGTTGGGGGGCGGAGAGTTCGCGCCGATACAGGACTCCACACTGCTCGACGAGATCGACGCCGCGGGATCCGATGGCGGTGACGAGGAGTTCGAACCGGTCACCGATTCCGATGTCGTCGACGAGAGCGCCGCGACCGAGGCGAGCGGCAACCGCTCGGCCGTCGTGCGGTTCCTGCGGTACGACTACATGCTGGTGCGCTTCGCGGCCGCGTTCGGCTCCGCATACTTCGACCAGGACGTAGAGCGCGTCCGCTGGCGTGTCGAGACACAGCGCACCAACGACTTCCTGCACCGGTTCGACGATGAACCGCAGTCGGAGGCTTCGGTCGTCACCTTCGGATGGCGCCAGCCCGGTCGTGAGGTCGACCCCGAAGTGCTCGCCATCTTCGACGACGTCGTGGAGAGGTACACCGGACGATGACCGACACGCGCACTCCGGAACAGCCGCCTCGTACACCACGTCTGGGTCGTATCCCGAGTCCGGCGCGGCTGTGGACCGGTCTTTCCGGATGGCTCACCGAGCGCAAGCACTCCACGATCAGCTTCTCCGTGATGCGCGTGCTGCTCTCGGCGGCGATGCTCGCGGTTCTCGTGCCCAGCCTCCCCGACCGTCACTACCTGTGGGGCGCGGGGTCGTGGTGGGTCGAGCCCGAGGCGAGCCGGCGCGGATGGTGGGAGCCGCTGCGTCTTCTCTTCTCCAAAGACAGCATCCTTCTGTTCGACATCGCCTACGGGGCCTTGCTGGTGCTGGTGCTCGTCTTCCTCGCCGGCTGGAAGACGCGCTGGGTCACCCCGGTGCTGCTCCTGTTCTGGGTGGGGCTGTCCACCAACAGCACGCTGCTCACGAACGGTGGCGACACGCTCATGCGGATCGTGCTGCTGTTCGCGGTCTTCGCCGACCTCAGCTCCCACTTCTCGGTGGACGCGTGGCTGCGACGTCGACGAGGAGGGGTCTCCGGGCCTCGCCCGCGGTGGCTGCGGAGCGTGCCGGCATGGGTGTCGAACTGGGCGCACAACACCGTGCTGATCCTGTGCGTCTACCAGATCCTGCTGGTGTATCTCGTCTCGTCGGTGCTGAAGCTGGCCGGTGAGGAATGGCTGCAGGGAACGGCCATCTACTACGCGCTCAGCATCGACCAGTTCCGTGTGCTCCCGGGCCTCAGCGACCTGGTCTGGCAGTTCACGCCCGGCGTGATGGTGGCGACCTGGACGGCACTGTGGGTGCAGCTGCTCTTCCCCGTGCTGATCCTCTGGCGACCGACCCGTTACGTCGCTGTCGTACTGATCACGGGTATGCACCTCGGCATCGCGGTCCTGCTCGGGCTCTGGCCCTTCTCGCTGACGATGATCGCGCTCGATCTCCTGCTCGTGCGCGATCGGTCGTGGACACGCGCGTGGGGAGGCGCGAGAAGGGTCGGTCGGGCCGCGAGACGCGTGATCGACGACGCGTGGGCGGTCGACGGCGGAGCCGGCCGGGGGAGCGGTGGCACCCCGCGGGGGCGTACTCGCCCGGTCCGAGGGCCTCGACGTCCGACCCGCGAGCCCCAGCCCACGCCCGACAGCCGGGCGCTCTGACCTGTCGCGGGCCGGTTCGGGGCGCGTTCCTCGCCTCGGGGCGGGGTATTGCGCGCCTCAACCGGAGGAACGCGCCCCGATCCCGCGCCGCCGTGTCGGCGGGGCGGGCGCGCGTTCGAAGCCGACGGACAGGTCGCCGCGCCTAGGATGAATCCCTATGTGCGGAATCATCGGATACGTCGGCCCCCGGCAGAGTCAGAGCATCCTTCTCGCGGGCCTCGCCCGACTCGAATACCGCGGATACGACTCGGCCGGTGTCGCCGTGATCGACGCCGATGGCGGCCTCGGCATGCGCAAGCGCGCGGGCAAGCTCGCGGTGCTGCGCGACGATCTCGTCGAGCACCCGCTGAGCGACGGCACCACCGGCATCGGGCACACCCGGTGGGCGACCCACGGCGGACCGACCGACTCCAACGCGCACCCGCACCTGGCCGACGACGACAAGCTCGCCGTCATCCACAACGGCATCATCGAGAACTTCTCCGAGCTGAAGGCTGAACTGGTCAGCGACGGCTACACGTTCCTCAGCCAGACCGACACCGAGGTCGCAGCCGTGCTCATCGGTCGCGAGTACCGCAGGACCGGCGACCTCGTCGCCGCGTTCCGTGCCGTCGTCTCCCGTCTGGAGGGCGCCTACACGCTCCTCGCGATGCACCAGGACCACCCGGGACTCGTCGTCGGCGCGCGCCGCAACTCGCCGCTGGTGATCGGTCTGGGCGACGGCGAGAACTTCCTCGGCTCCGATGTCGCCGCCTTCGTCGAGCACACGCGCCACGCGCTGGCCATCGGACAGGACGAGATCGTGGCGATCACCCCGTCGGGCGTCGAGGTCACCGACTTCGCCGGCGCACCGGTCGAGGTCGAACCGTTCGAGGTGACCTGGGACGCCTCGGCGGCGGAGAAGGGCGGATGGTCGTCGTTCATGGCCAAGGAGGTCTCGGAAGAGCCCGACGCCGTCTCCAACACGCTCCGCGGCCGCCTCCACGACGGTGCTGTCGTCATCCCCGAGCTCGAAGGACTCGACGACCTGTTCCGCGACGTATCGCGGGTCATCGTCATCGCCTGCGGAACCGCCGCCTACGCCGGCCAGGTCGGCAAGTACGCCCTCGAGCAGTGGACCCGCGTGCCGGTCGACGTCGAACTCGCCCACGAGTTCCGCTACCGCGATCCGGTGCTCGGCCCCGACACTCTCGTCGTCTCCATCAGCCAGTCGGGCGAGACCATGGACACCCTGATGGCGGTGAAGTACGCGCGTGAGCGCGGTGCGAAGACCCTGTCGATCTGCAACACGCAGGGCGCGACGATCCCGCGCGAGTCCGACGCGGTCGTCTACACCCACGCCGGCCCGGAGGTCGCCGTCGCCTCGACCAAGGCATTCGTCGCGCAGATCACCGCGCTCTACCTCTTCGGCCTCCACGTCGCGCGCCTGCGCGGGTCGCTCTCGCCCGTCGAGATCGCCGACCACGTGGTCGAGCTCGAGGCGGTGCCGGGCAAGATCGCGCAGATCCTCGAGCGCGAGCAGCCCCGCATCGAGCAGTTCGCGCACTGGATGGCCGACACGCGCTCCGTGCTCTTCCTCGGTCGGCACGTCGGTTTCCCGATCGCGATGGAGGGCGCGCTCAAGCTGAAGGAGCTCGCGTACATCCACGCCGAGGGGTTCGCCGCCGGTGAGCTGAAGCACGGCCCCATCGCACTCATCGAAGCCGGACAGCCGGTGTTCGTGATCGTCCCCTCGCCGCGCGGCTCGGGCGAGCTGCACCGCAAGGTGATCTCGAGCATCGAGGAGATCAGCGCCCGCGGCGCCCGGGTCATCGCGATCGCCGAGGAAGGCGACGCGGCCGTGCTCCCGCAGGCCGACGAGGTGCTCCGCATCCCGCTCGCGGGGCCCCTGTTCGAGCCGCTGCTCGCCGTCGTGCCGCTGCACATCTTCGCGATGGGGCTCGCGACGGCGAAGGGTCTCGACGTCGACCAGCCGCGCAACCTCGCGAAGTCCGTCACGGTCGAATAGGCACCGCCCGCAGGGCGCAGAAGGAGCACTCGGTGATCGTCGGCATCGGCGTCGACCTGGTCGACATCGCACGGTTCGAGCGGTCGATCGTGCGTACCCCTCGGCTGCTCACGCGGTTGTTCTCGCCGGACGAGCGGATGCTGAAGCCGCGGTCGCTCGCTGCACGCTACGCCGCGAAGGAAGCCCTCATCAAGGCTCTCGGCGGCTCCGACGGCGTGCACTGGAGCGAGATCGAGATCGCGTCCGAAGCATCCGGGAGGCCTCTGTTCCGTCTGTCCGGATCGACGGCGGCCGTGCTCACCGAGCGCGGCATCACCGCCGTGCACCTCTCGATGAGCCACGACGCGGGAATCGCGACGGCCTACGTGGTCGCCGAAGCAGAGAAGGGTGCGGCATGAACCGACTCCCCACCGGACGCCTGCGCGAAGCGCGCATCGACGTCGAGGCGATCGCTGACAACGTACGACACCTCCGACGGCTCACCGACTCCGAGGTCATCGCCGTGGTCAAGGCCGACGGGTACGGGCACGGAGCTTTCCGCTCGGCCGTCGCCGCGCTGCAGGGCGGGGCCACCCGCATCGGTGTCGCCGACGTCGCGGAAGCGCTCGCGCTGCGCCGCGCGGGGATCCGCGCACCGATCCTGGCCTGGTTGCACGCGCCGGGGGAGACGTTCGACGACGCGGTCGCCGCCGACATCGAGCTCGGCATCTCCGGACTCGATCAGCTGCTGCAGGTCGCTGCCGCCGCATCCACGTCGCGCCCCGTCTCGGTGCATCTCAAGATCGAGACCGGCCTGTCGCGCAACGGGATCGCCCCCGCCGATTACCGAGTGGTCTTCGCGGAGGCCGCGCGCCTCGAGCGCATCGGCAAGCTCACGGTCGTCGGACTCTTCTCGCACCTGTCGAACACCTCTCCCGAAGACGACCGCGCCGCGCTCGCCGCGTTCCAGGAGGGCGTCGTGCTGGCGGCGTCGGCGGGGCTCCACCCGCCGCTGCGCCACATCGCCGCGACCCACGCCGCCATCGCCCTGCCGGAGTCGCGGATGGGATGCGTGCGTATCGGCATCGGCATCTACGGACTCTCGCCGTTCGCCGATCGCTCGTCGGCCGACCTCGGTCTTCGGCCGGCGATGACGCTGCGCTCGGTGGTGGCCGCGGTGCGCCGGGTGCCAGCGGGTACGGGCGTGTCGTACGGGTACGACTACCGCACCGAGCGCGACACCACCCTCGCTCTCGTGCCGTTGGGCTACGCCGACGGCGTGCCGCGGCAGGCCTCGGGATCGGGGCCCGTCCGCATCGGCGGCGCCGAGTACCGCGTCGCCGGACGTATCGCGATGGATCAGTTCGTCGTCGACGTCGGCGACGCCCCCGTCGCGGTCGGCGACGAGGTCGTCCTGTTCGGCGACCCGACCCTCGGATTCCCCGCCGCATCGGACTGGGCGGATGCCGCCGGCACGATCGACTACGAGATCGTCACCCGCATCGGCCCGCGCGTGCCGCGCGTGCAGGTGTCGTCGTGACCGTCCCCGCCGAGCTGCTCGGCACGCGCGAGGTCACGACCGCGGCCGACATGGACGGGCTCGGCCGCGCGATCGGTGCCGCCCTCGAGCCGGGCGACGTCGTCGTGCTGAACGGTCCGCTGGGGGCCGGGAAGACCACGCTGACGCGGGGGATCGGTGCCGGTCTCGGGATCCGCGGGCCGGTGCAGAGCCCCACCTTCGTGCTCGCCCGGACGCATCCGTCCCTGGTCGGCGGCCCACCCCTCGTGCACGTCGATGCCTACCGGCTCGGGTCGGCGGTGGAGCTCGACGACCTCGACATCGACGTCGACCGTTCCGTCGTCGTGGTGGAGTGGGGCGGCGGCATGGCCGAGCACCTCGCCGACGCGTGGTGGGAGATCGATCTGGTCCGTCAGACGGGCGGACGCGGCATCGATACGGCCTGCGGCGACCTCTCGCGCGCGAGCGCCGACCTCGACGCCGACGCGCCGCGGACGGTCACGATCTCGCGGCGGCCCTGAGGGCGGGCGCCGCTGTGGGGGCGATCACGTCCGCGAGGGCCGTCAGCACTTCGTCGGCACGCTCGACGCCCGCGTAGTGGCCGGCGTCAGGCAGGCGCACCGCCGAGAAGTCCCTGATCCTGCGGGCGAACCACGCGTCGTCGGACGGAGGGGAGAACACGTCGCGCTCTCCGGCGACAGACCGCACGGCACAGCGGATGCGTCGCCAGCGGCGATCGTCGTAGGTGCGCGCCGCTCGGGCTGCGCGCAAGAACGCGACCGGCCGGATCTCGTCGGCAAGGGCGTCCGACACCGAACGATCGACCTCGTTCGGATGGCGGAACAGCGGGGCCGCGAAGGCGCGGAGGAGTCCGACGTTCCGCAGGAAGCGAAGGAGCGGATCCGACGCGCGGCCGAGTCCGTGCAGGACGCGCATGGCGAGCAGCATGCCCGCGAACCCGGGAAGCCGGAGCCCGCCATGGAAGGGGCGGCGGAGGACGTCGAGCACCCCGCCGCCGCTCGCGGAGACGAGGCCGACCGCGAGCGTCTCCTCCGGATGCCTGGCGGCGATGTCGAGGGCGACGAAGCCGCCGAGGGAATGCCCGACCAGTCGCCACCGGTCGTATCCCAGAGCGCGGACGACATCGACGATGGCCGCGGACAGATGCTCGAGCGACGGGGCGCGCACGCCGCTGTCGCCCCAGCCCGGGAGATCGATCAGCACGACGTCGGTCAGCGGGTGCGTGGAGCGGTCGGCTGCCGCGAGCAGCGGCGTCCAGGTCGTCCACCGTGCCGCAGCGCCATGGAGCATCACCACGGCCGGACCGCCGGCGCGCCGTCCTGCATACGAGGTGACCGCACCGACGGCCGTCGGCACGACGACCCGGCTCAGCCCCAGGGGGGCCTCGTTCACTTCGAGGGCGGTCGGCGCGGTCACGTGCTCTATTCGTGGCCGCAGCCCCTTCGGATGGCCGGCGGCGGAGGCGATTATCCTGGACGAGTGTTCCTCGGCATCGATACCTCCCTCGGCACGTCCGCCGCCGTCGTCGAGGACGACGGGGTCATCGTCGCCGAAGCCTCGAGCGAGAACCCGCTCGGGCACGCCGAGGTGATCGGCGACCTGCTCGCGCGGGTCGTGGCGGAGGCGTCCGCGCCCCTGACGCATGTCGCGGCGGGCATGGGACCCGGCCCGTTCACGGGTCTCCGGGTCGGCATCGCGGCCGCTCGCGCCTTCGCCCTCGGGCGGGGACTGCCGGTCGTCCCCGTGGCGAGCCACGACGCCGTCGCCCTCGGCATCCTCCTGCGCAGAGCGCTCGTCGACGGCCTCGACGCCGAGTCCGCGCGCTTCGCCGTCGTCACCGATGCGCGCAGACGCGAATTCGCCTACTCGGTGTACGACGGGCTCGACGACGACGGCCTGCCGGTGCGATCGGTCGGCCCCACGCTCGTCCCGCGCGACGACCTCGATCGCGTCCTCGCGGAACTCGACGTCGCGCGAGTGGACGCCGCATCCGTTCCGGCGGCCATGGTCGCGCTGGTGGGTGCGCGCTCGCTCGCCGCCGGCCGGGAGGTGGCCGGTGCCGAGCCGCTCTACCTCCGCGCGCCCGACGTGACCGTCGGCGGCGCGCGAAAGCGGGTGGGCTCATGAACCTCCGCCCCGCCACCGTCGACGATCTCGACGCGATCATGGAGCTCGAACGCGCGTCCTTCCAGGGCGACGCCTGGTCGACGGCGGTCATGCGCGCCGAGCTCGCGTCGGAGCACAACTGGTACGTGGTCGCCGAGGCGCCCGGTCGTCTCGACGGCTACGCCGGACTGCGCGCACCCGCGGGGGGAACGGACGCCGACGTGCAGACCATCGCACTCGCGGAGTCCGCCCGTGGGCGCGGGCAGGGGAGGGCGCTTCTGCGCGAACTGCTGCGCGAGGCCGACCGCCGCCGCATCCGCGAGGTGTTCCTCGACGTCCGCGACGACAATGTCACGGCGCAGAACCTCTACCGCTCGGAGGGATTCGTGGAGATCGGCCGCCGACCCAACTACTACCCCGACGGCAATGTCGACGCCGTGGTCATGCGGCTCGACGTCGCGGGGTGGCGCGCCGCGACGAACCCGTCGCCCACCGACGCGGGGGCGTGCACGTGAGCGGGCCGCTGGTCCTGGGCATCGAGACCAGCTGCGACGAGACGGGCATCGGGATCGTCCGGGGCCGCGAGCTGCTGTCGAACACCATCGCTTCGAGCATGGACGAGCAGGCCCGCTACGGGGGCGTCGTGCCCGAAATCGCGGCCCGTGCGCACCTCGAGGCGCTGCAGCCGTCGATCGAAGCGGCGCTCGCCGAAGCATCCGTGTCCCTCGCCGAGCTCGACGCGGTCGCCGTCACGAGCGGCCCGGGTCTCGCCGGCGCGCTCATGGTGGGAGTGGGCGCGGCGAAGGCGCTCGCCGTGTCGCTCGGCAAGCCGCTCTACGCGGTCAACCACCTCGTGGGACACATCGCGGCCGACATCCTCACCGAAGACGCCGATCGTCTCGAATACCCCACGGTCGCGATCCTCGTCAGCGGTGGACACACCTCCCTCCTGCTGGTGCGCGACCTCACGAGCGACGTCGAACTGCTCGGCGAGACCGTCGACGATGCGGCGGGCGAGGCATTCGACAAGGTCGCCCGCGTGCTGGGGCTGCCCTACCCCGGCGGCCCCGAGATCGACCGGGCCGCGGCGCAGGGCGACCCGCTGGCGATCCGGTTCCCCCGGGGACTGTCGCGGGCGTCGGATATGGCCGAGCACCGCTACGACTTCTCCTTCTCCGGACTGAAGACCGCCGTCGCGCGCTGGGTGGAGCAGCGCGAGGACGCCGGTGAGCCCGTGCCCGTGGCCGACGTCGCTGCGTCGTTCCGGGAGGCCGTCGTCGACGTGCTGGTGACCAAAGCCCTCGACGCCTGCGCCCGTCACGGCGTGCCTCGCCTGCTGCTCGGCGGCGGCGTCATCGCCAACCGGCGGTTGCGTGACGTCGCCCTCGAGCGGGCCGAGGCGGCGGGCGTCACCGTCCGCATCCCGCCGTTGAGCCTGTGCACCGACAACGGCGCCATGATCGCCGCGCTCGCAGCGGAGCTCATCTCCGCAGGCCGGCAACCCTCTACCCTCGCGTTCGGTGCCGACTCGACCCTCCCCGTGACGGAGATCCAGGTATGAGCGATCACGAGCGTCTCGACGACGGCGTCCCCGTTCTGCCCGGGCCGCCGCCTCCGGTGCCCGATCTCGACGCGATATCGGCGTCTGTCGAACGGCGTCGCCGCGCTACAGTCCCCCCGCCGGAAGAGGTCGACCCCCGCGTCGAGAACGACGCGGTCTCACGGGCGCTCGTCGTCGATGACGCGGCCGTCGCCGACGCGGTGCCCGTCGCTGCCACGCAGGAGGCGCCGCTGCGCGCGCCGCGTCCTGTCGTGGGCGCGTGGGCCCTCGGGCTCGCCATTGTGTCGCTGGCGGCGTCGTTCGTCGGGGGATGGATGCTGCCGCTCGGGCTCGTTGCGATCGTGACGGCGATCGTCGCATCGCGTCGGCCGGTCGAGCGCCGGGGCGTCGTCGTCTGGGCGATCGTGCTCGGCGCGCTCTCGGTGCTCTACAGCGCCGGCTGGCTGCTCTGGGCCGCCTCGCGCGCGGGCCTCCTCGGCTGACCCGCGCCCGTCGATGGGGGAGCGGGTCAGGACACCCGGTCGGCGAGCAGCGCGAGACGGCGCGAGCCGATGCGCGTGAGCAGGAGGGTCGCGGAGTCGTCACCCCGCAGTCCGAGCTTCCCCCGTAGCGTCGCGGGATCGACGTCGACCCCGCGCTTCTTGATCTCGAGGGTGCCGATGCCGCGTGCGCGCAGCACTCTGGCCAGCGCGCGGGTGTCGGACGGCACTTCTTCTCGCACGCGGAACGACGAGACGAACGGGCTCGTCAGCGCCGCATCCGAGGTGAGGTACGCCATGCCGGGCGCGAGCATGCCGGCCTCGAGCGCGCGCGCGACATCGCCGATCAGCCGCGCGCGGATCACGGCCCCGTCGGGTTCGTGCACGAACGCACCCAGGTCGCGAACGGCTACGTCTTCGGCGTCGGCGGGGCTCGTGATCTCCCACGACTGCTCGCCCCTCGTGACGAGCGCGGCTCGTCGAACGCCCTGGCGGGCCAGCGCCCCCGACCACAGCACGAGCTCGACGGTCGAGCCGTCGGCGCTGACCCACTGCGCCTCGAGGTCGTCGGGGATCGCGTCGCGGTCGAAGGCAGGACCGAGCTTCATCCCACCCGGCAGACGCCGCAGCTGTGCGAAGGCCCAGTCGAGCGGCGGGGAGTAGTCGGAGGCCGCCACGCGACGGGTCTCCGTGTGCCCGGCCGTGCGGCGAGCGGGGTCGAGCCACACGGCGTCGACACCCGTCAGGTCGGTGGTCTCGGCCGTTCCATGCCGCACCTCGACGGCGTCGCCGAAGGGAGCCAGGTTGTACGCCGCGATCGCCGAGGTCACCTCGTCCGCGTCCACCGCCCGCACCCGCAGCCCCAGCGCTGCGAACCCCATCGCGTCGCCGCCGATCCCGCAGCCCAGGTCGGCGACCTGCGAGATGCCCGCGTCGCGGAACCGCGCCGCGTGCCGTCCGGCGATCGACAGGCGGGTGGCTTGTTCGAGGCCCGCCCTGGTGAACAGCATCCGCTCGGCGAACTCGCCGAACTTCGCCGACGCCCGGGTGCGCAGCCGAGCTTGGCCCACGACCGCCGAGACGAGGGCGGGGGAGTGGCCCGCGGCGCGAAGCCTCGACACCGTCTGCGCGACATCGCCGGGAGCGGCCGCCGTCTCGTCGAGAAGGCGGAGTCCGTCGGGGCTCAACAGGGCGGTCAGCTCGGCGATGTCCATCGGATCCACCCTAGGTCGGCGCCGCGGTGCCCACCCGCAAACCCCCTACCCGGGGATCCCCCGATCCCCGAAACCCCCTCGGGGCCCCCGGGAGGTCCCGGAGGCATCCCCGATGTGCGTGCGCGGGGCTGCTCCTACTTTGAGATGACACAGACCACTGTCGGGCTCCGGCCCTGAGCAAAGGGAATAGAAATGCCAGATGAGATCAACGTCGGCGCCATCACCGACTCGGGCAACTCGGAAGAGACCACCAACTCGCTGTCGGCGACCATCGCCGGTTCCTTCAACGAGGACAACTCGGTCAACGACTCCGGCAACCTGGGTGTCGACGTGAACGACTCGTTCAACGAGACCACCAACACCGAGGTCACCAACGAAGACTGGGACATCGACAACTCGGGCAACACCGAGACCGTCACCGAAGACAACTCGGTCAACGACTCGTTCAACGACGAGTCCGACAACTCGGTCAACGACTCCTTCAACGACGAGTCGGTCAACGACTCGAACAACACCCTCACCTACACCTCGTGGGACGACCACTCCATCAACGCCGGCAACCGCGAGTACAACACGGGCTTCGGCGACCTGCACTTCGGCGGCGCAGCCGGTGCGGCAGCAGCCGGTGGCGGAGAGACCCACATCTGGAGCCAGAGCACGATCGTCGACCAGTCGGTCAACAGCAACATCGTCTCCGGCGGCAGCGTGACCGGCCTCAGCGCCAACACCGCCAACGTCGCTTCGGGCGAAGGCGCGATCGCGGCCGGCGGCGACATCTCGCTGTCGACCACGATCGACACGTCGACGAACATCGACGCGGGCGGCGACGTCAACATCGGCAACGAGACGACGGTCAGCAACGTCATCGGCTCGGGCAACTCGTACCTCGACGAGTCGGTCACCACCGACGAGTCGGTCGTCATCGACGTGGACGGCTCGTTCAACGACTACTCCGACAACTACGACCTGTCGGACTCGTTCAACGACTTCACCGACATCGACAGCGACCTCACGGTCAACGCCGACGTCGACCTCGTCGCCGACAGCGACGGCTCCGCGATCATCGACGGATCCGACTTCACCTTCTGATCGATCGACCCGGTCGCCGCGACCACGCGGCGACCGGGTCATCCACCCCCCCACTTCGGAACACTCCTAGAAAGACACGGATATGCCTGACTTCTTCGCTGAAGACATCGACAACTCGTTCAACCAGTCCGAGACCAACAACACCGTCGGAATCGACCTCGACACCGTCGGCAACGTCGACAACTCCACGAACGACAGCGACAACGTCGACGTCGCGCTCGACAACGTCGGCAACGTCGACGAGACCAACACCGAGACCAACACCACCATCGGTGTGACCGACTCGTTCAACGAGTTCCTCGAAGAGACCGACAACTCGATCAACAACTCGGGCAACGACCTCTCCGACAACTCGATCAACGACTCGGGCAACGACAGCTCGATGAACAACTCGGGCAACTCGTACAGCTTCGACATCACCGACGACCACTCGATCAACGCCGGCAACCGCGAGTACAACACCGGCTTCGGCGACCTGCACCTCGGCGGCGGCGCCGGCGGCGGCGGCGACCTGTGGATCAACAACTCCGCGACGATCGTCGACCAGTCGGTCAACGGCAACATCGCCGCAGAGGGCGACGTCGCTTACGGCTCCGCCAGCACCGCGAACGTGGCGTCGGGCGAGGGCTCGTGGGCTGCCGGCGGCGACATCACGGTCGACCAGTTCCGCGACGACTCGACGAACATCTCCGCCGACGGCGATGTCAACATCGGTAACACCACGACGATCTCGAACGAGCTGTTCTCGAACAACTCGTACACCGACTCGTCCGAGTACACGGATGCTTCGCAGGACTGGGACATCACCGACTCGTTCAACGACGACTCGACCAACGTCGCCGTCGACAACTCGTTCAACGACGAGCTGACCGAGACGAACACCAGCACGTGGGACATCGACGCCGACGTGATCTGGGGCAGTGACGACTCCGTCATCGCCGACGACGTGAGCGTGGACGTCGACTTCGACGCTCTGTGAGCACTCCCGTGACGGTCTCCGCGACCTGATCCAACCGATGACCCCGGTGGCTGCCCCTGCCACCGGGGTCATTGCTCCGTTCACGGCCCTGTGAACAGCAAAACAGGCGACAATGGCATCACCCCGATGTGATGCGACGAAGGAGATCTCGGATGAGCCAGACCGTTCCTGCGACGACCGATCAGAGCACCACCGCGGGGGATGACACCTCTCCCACCGCGGTCGAGCTGGCCAATAAGGATCTCGTGGTCCTCGTCGAGCGCACGAAGGGCTTCACGTCGGTCGCGGGGCGCGAAGACCTGGCCGAACGCCTCGACCAGACCCGCGCCCGTCTCCTCGACCCCCAGGTGCGCGTCGTCATCGTGGGTCAGTTCAAGCAGGGCAAGAGCAAGCTCGTCAACGCGCTCGTCAACGCGCCGGCCTGCCCCGTCGACGACGACGTCGCCACCAGCGTGCCGACGTTCGTCTCCTACGCGGACGAGGCGTCGGCCGTCGTCCTCACCCGCGACGACAGCGGGGTCGAGCCCCGCGTGGAACGCACGACCATTCCCCTCGCCGATCTCGCCGAGTACGTCTCGGAGCGCGGCAACCCGAACAACGCCCGCGACATCCTCGCCGCCGAGGTGATGCTTCCTCGGGAGATCCTCCGCGGCGGTCTCAAGCTCATCGACTCGCCCGGGGTCGGCGGGATCGAATCGACCCGTTCGGTGAGCACCCTGGCCGCTCTGTCGACCGCGCACGCCGTGCTGCTGGTGTCCGACGCGTCGCAGGAGTACACCGAGCCCGAGGTGCAGTTCCTCAAGCACGCGCTGCGGGTCTCCCCGAACGTCGCCGCCGTGCTCTCCAAGACCGACGTCTACCCCGAGTGGCGACAGATCGAGCGCATCGACCGGTCGCACCTCGGCGCGGTCGGCGAGATCCCGATCTTCGCCGTCTCGAGCGACCTGCGCCTGACCGCGGCCGACGAGCAGGACCGAGAGCTCAACGAGGAGTCCGGCTTCCCGGCTCTCGTGTCGCACCTCCGTCGCGATGTTCTCGGCAAGGCCGAGGCGCTGCACCAGCGTGCCGCGATGCACGACCTCATGTCGGTCACCGACCAGCTCTCGCTCAGCGTCAAGACCGAGCTGAACGCCCTGCTGCACCCCGAAGACACCCCGCAGATGATCGCCCGTCTCGACGAGGCCAAAGCGCGGGCCGACGAGTTCCGCGGGCGCTCCTCACGGTGGCAGGTCGCATTGGGCGACGGGATCGCCGACCTCATCTCCGACACCGAGCACGACCTCCGCGACCGACTCCGCAAGGTGCAGCGCGAGGCCGAGGCGGCCATCGACGAGGGCGACCCCGGTCCGATCTGGGACCAGATCACCGAGTGGCTGGATCAGCGGGTCTCCGCCGCGGTGTCCGAGACGTTCGTCTGGACCAACGAGCGGTCGCAGTGGCTCGCGGAGCGGGTCGCCGAGGAGTTCATCACCGAGGAGGCGGGCATCCCCCTCATCCGCGTCGGCGAGACGGACGGCCTGCTCGACCCCGTCGAGGAGATGCAGGGCATCGCCTCGGGGCGCATGGGCGCTGCCGAGAAGATCTACATCGGTGTCCGCGGCTCCTACGGCGGCGTGCTGATGGCGGGTCTCGCGACCAGCCTGGTCGGACTCTCGCTCCTCAACCCGATCTCGTTGCTGGTGGGTGTCGTCGTCGGCCGCCGTGCGTATAAAGAGGACATGTCGAACCGCCTCAACCGCCGGCAGGCCGAGGCGAAGAACCTCGTGCGCCGTCACATCGAGGACGTCGTGTTCCAGGTGGGCAAGCAGCTCCGAGACCGTCTGAGGTCGGTGCAGCGCGCCGCACGCGACCACTTCGGCGGCATCGCCGACGAGCTGCACCGTTCGCTCTCCGACTCCGTGCTCGTCGCCAAGCAGGCGGCGGTGACCTACCAGAGCGATCGTGACTCGCGCGTGAAGCAGCTGGAGTTGCATCTCAACCGCATCGACGCGCTTCGCAAGGAGATCCCGGCGCTCGTCGTCGGCGAGAGCTCTCCGAAGAAGTCCATCCGATGAGTCGGGCGGGCCTCGCCGACGCGGCGACCCTCGTTCAGGAGGCTCTCGAGCTCTACGCCGACGACCGTGTCGCGGTCGCGGCACTCGAGAGGCACGCACGCCGGCTGCGCGAGCCGCTGCGGCTCGCCGTGGCCGGCATGGTCAAGGCGGGCAAGTCGACCGTGTTGAACGCTCTCATCGGCGAGCAGATCGCTCCGACCGACGCCGGCGAGTGCACGAAGATCGTCACGTGGTACCGGTATTCGGTCTCTGCGCGCATCACCGCCCACCTCAAGAGCGGTGGAGAGACGCGCCTGCCGGTCAAGCGCACGGACGGTGCGCTGGTGATCGAGCTGGGCGCGTTGACGGCCGACCAGGTGGAGTGGATCGAGGTGGCGTGGCCCTCCGAGAGCCTGCGGTCCCTCGTCATCATCGACACCCCGGGTATCGCCTCCCTCTCGCAGGATGTCTCCGCTCGATCGCACGCCTTCCTCGCCCCCGACGACGCTCCCTCCGACGCCGACGCCATCCTCTACCTGCTCCGGCACATCCACGCGTCCGACATCGGTTTCCTCGAGGCCTTCCGCGACAACGCGGCCGGTTCGTCGCAGACCGTGAACGCCGTCGCCCTGCTCTCTCGGGCCGACGAGATCGGCTCCGGTCGCATCGACTCGCTGCTCTCGGCCGCTCGCGTGGCGGACAGGTACCGACGCGACGGCGAGCTGAGGGCCCTCGCCCTCGGCTGCATCCCTGTGGCCGGTCTCCTCGCCGAGGGCGCGCGAGCGCTCCGCGAGAGCGAGTTCGCCGCGTTCCGTGAACTCGCGGGCCTCGACAGGGCGACGCGAGACCGGATGCTGGTATCGGTCGATCGATTCACCCGACCCTCCACGGCGACGACCCTGTCGGTGGAGGAGCGCAAGCGCCTCCTCGCTCGCTTCGGCATCTTCGGCGTGCGTCTGGGGTCCGCGCTGGTCCGCGCGGGAGCATCCAGTTCGACCGACCTCGCCCAGCGCCTCGTGCAGCAGAGCGGGTTGCTCGAGGTGCAGCAGTTCATCGTCGAGCAGTTCCGGGCCCGAGCGTCCGTGCTCAAGACACGCGCCGTGCTGGCGGGTCTGGAAGACCTGCTGCGCGACAAGCCCCGCGACGGCTCCGACGACGTGCGTGCCGGCCTGGAGCGCCTCGTGGCGACGAATCACGAGCTGCGCGAACTGGTGCTGCTGTCGGAGTTCCGAACGACGATCCCGCGGCTGGCGTCCGCGGACGCCGCCGAGGCCGAGCGCATCATCGGCGGGTCGGGCACGGCGGTCGCCGCGCGCCTCGGGCTGACCGATTCGGCGCGCACCGACGAGGTGCGCGAGGCGCTGGCCTCGTCGCTCGCCAAGTGGCGGACGCTCAGCGAGTCGCCGCTGAGCGACCGCGCGACCGTCGAGATCTGCCGGGTGGTGATCCGCAGCCTCGAGGGGATCGCCTCACAGGTCGGAGCTGCTGCTCCCGGAGCCGATCGGTCCACGGCGGACGTCGTGGCCGCGGGCAGTCCAGCGTAGGGCCGGCGGGAAGAGCCCGATCAGCAGGCCCAGGAGGGCCAATCCGAGCTGGATGAGCATGATCCGCTCCAGCGGGATGCCGCGATCGCCGACCGCCAGCAGCTCGCGCGCGATGAGCACGACGCCCGCTTGCGTCAGAAGGACGCCGAACTGCCACCAGCGCACGTTCGGGCGGCGGTTGGAGAACGACACCTGCAGCATGATCTGGATGAACAGCAGCAGTACCTGCATGCCGAAGATGACCCAGAAGATGATGTCGGCTGCGGCGGTATAGGTCTCATCGGCCCGCGTCGCGTCGACGGCCTTCACGATGTCGATGATCGCGGGCAGCTGCGCCTCGCGGATAACGAACATGTAGACGACCACCACGGCACCGACGGCCATGCTGAGGATCCAGGCGACCTGACTCAGGCCGACGGTGAAGGGGAGGGGCAGCTTCACGATGACGGGTGCGCCGGGTTTGTCGGCCACCGACGGCCGCGCGGGCGGCTTGCGCTCCTCGAAGTCGTCGTCGTCATCGGGCTCGTTGCCGCGGCTCGCGGGGGTATACGCCCGGGAACGGGCGAGGGCCCGGCCCGCAGAATCATCGGATCTGCGGGCCAGGCCGTCGGACTGTGCCATCGACTAGAAGGTGTCGTCTGCCGACGAGTCGTCCACGATGACGGTGTCGGTCGAGTCGAACACCGCGTCGCTGTTGACGGTCGTGTCGACGTCGGTCGTCTCGGTGGACGTGTCGTTGAGCGAGTCGTTCACATCGACGTTGGTCGAGCTGTCGTTCGCCGAACCATCGAGCGAGACGTCGGTGGAGTTGTCGGTCGTGGTCGACGCATCGGTGTC
This sequence comes from Microbacterium hatanonis, assembly GCF_008017415.1. Taxonomy (NCBI): domain Bacteria; kingdom Bacillati; phylum Actinomycetota; class Actinomycetes; order Micrococcales; family Microbacteriaceae; genus Microbacterium; species Microbacterium hatanonis. Next base: position 1,382,316 of record NZ_VRSV01000002.1, read on the forward strand.
CTCGTTGTACGAGTCGTCGATGTCGGTGACGTCGGTGTCGTTGCCGACATTCGCGTCGCCGCCGGCGTTGATGTTCGTCGAGTTGTCCTGCGTCTTGTCGATGGCGATGTCGTCACCGGCAGCCATCGAGCCGTCGCCCGAGGCGACGTTGGCCTCGTTGTCGAAGACCTGGTTGACGTCGCCCTCGGCCCAGATGTTCTGGTTGACCGACTGGTCGATGATCGTGTCGCGGTCATCGATCGACGTGAACTGGTTCGTGATGTTCTTGATCTCACGCACCACCGGGTTGTCGGGGGTGTGGTGGTCGGGGGTCGGCGCCGGAGTGGGCTTCGGCGAGGGGATGACGTCGTGACGCTCCACCAGCACGGGGGCGACCGAGCACACATCTGCATGGCTGACGGAACTGAGCCCACGCGAGGCCAGCATCCCATCGGGATCCTCCTCGAACTCTGCGGCGGCCTCGGGGTCGCGCAGAAGGCTCAGGATGAATTCGATCAGCGCGTCGGCGACACTGGCCAGGGTTACGCTCATGCTCGGCTCCTTATGAAGATCTTTGTATTCGAACAGTACGACCGGCGCGCGATTCGCGCGTCGGGGTTACCCCCGAAGAGGTGAGAACCCCAGTAGGGGTTCCGGGGGGAAGCTAGGGGAACGGTGCTCTCGGCCCGCCCGGTAGCGACGCCGTTCATGCGGAGACCCGTGCCCGCGCGGAGGAATCCTCCGCGGTCAGGGCGGCGCGCAGCTTGGCGATCAGGTCGGAACGAGTGGTCGCCCCCAGGCGCCGGCGGATGCGGGCGATGTGGTGCTCGGCCGTTCGCGGCGAGATGAAGATCGATTCGCCGATCTCCACGTAGGTCTTGCCCTGCAGCACGAGCTCGGCGACCTCGCGCTCGCGGGGGCTCAGCGAGGCGCCGGGAGTCGCGGGGGGAGTGGACACGGTCTGCTCCTCCGACTCTGCCGGTGCCGAGGCCGCGCGCGGATCCTCGCGGGGATGCAGCTGTCGCGCGCACGCCAGCAGGCGCGAGATCGCGCGCTTGTCGTCCGTACGGCCGGCGGCGTGTCCGGCGAGCCGTGCGCCGTCCCACGCGAGTCCGACCGATGCGAGGCCGAGCGCCGCGGCCTCGACCACGTCAGGGTCGACCTTGCCGGCGAGCACAGCCGTCCAGACTCTGCCGGCCTGCGCCATCTGCGCGGCGAGCGGGTTCGTGCCGGCCGCCTCGACGAGCGCCCGAGCGTGGGGGCGAAGATCATCGGGCTGCCCGCGGAGGATGCCGCGTTGGATGCCGGTCCAGTGCAGGGGAACGCCCCATACGCTGCCCTTGCTCAAACGGGCGACGTTCTCGAGCGCACGCTCGAAGTGGGGGTCCATGCGGGCCTCGTCTCCCACGCGGACCGCCGCCAGCACGAATTCGCCGAGGGGGAGGATGCTGAGAACGTCGAACTGCGATCGCATGACGTTCGACCGTGCGCGTCGCCACTGCGCGGTCAATTCGCCGAGATCGCCGTACCGACGTGCGATGGCCACGGAGAGGGCGCTCGCGAGCGTCGCGTCGCGGGGTGAGAGCGGCCGGGGGGTCGCCAACGCCTGCGCCAGTGCGGCCTCGGCATCGGCGCGGTGCTCGCACTGCAGCGACACCCACGAGCTCCACAGGAGCAGACGCGGGCGGGCCCAGGGCCCACCGTGACCGCGGGCGACCGCGTCGGCGATGACCGAGTGAGCGACGTCGAGCTCGCCGATGTTCAGCGCCATCAGCGTCGCGATGACGGCAGGCAGCTCTCCGATCGGCGCCGCGGTTCCGGATGCGGTGTACACCTCTGCGGCGCGCACCAGATCGACCAGTGCGTACTGCGCCGAACCGGTCGTGCTCTCCTGGACTCCTCGCGCCACCAGGCCCAGGGAGACGGAGAGGGTGGACGGCATCGCCGGCGCTCCGTCATGGACCTTCTTCGCGTCGTCGAGGGCGACGGGGTCTCCCGCAGCCAGTGCCACGGTGGCAGCCCGGGCTGCCGAGTCGCTTCCGAGACGACCCGAGGCGCGGTAGACCGCTGCCGCCGATTCGAAGTCGCCGCGGGCGGCCCATATCGACGCCGACAGGTCGATGGCGCGGTCGCGGTCGGGGTGAGCGGTGCCGAGGTCGATCCCCTCCAGGAGAGCCGCGGCCGTATCGATGTCGCCGGCCACCCAGGCGGCCGATGCCTCGCGGATGCGCACCGACAGCGGATCGGCTCCGGCCCGGCCGGCCCGGCGGAAGAGCTCCGCCGCCGCGGCGGCGTCCCGAGACAGACTCGCGTCGCCCTGTCGCAAGAGCATGGCCGCGATCCGGTCGTCGCTGATGCCGTCGACGATCCCGTCCTCGAGATCGGACGCGGTGGGCGTCGATGCCACGTACAGGTCGACGATGCGGGCGATGGGGAGTGTCGCACGTACCGCGTCGATCACCAGGGGGACGGGTCTGCCGTTGCGCTGCAGCATCCCTTCGCTGAATCCTGCGAAGAGCAGTTCTTCCGACGCCGTGGCCGCAGAGGAGGGCGAGAGGCTGACGGCGACGACGGCCTCGGCCACCGCCTCGTCGATGCCCGCGAGCCGGTGGGCGATGACGTCCTGCAGATCGCCCGTGATGTGACGGTGGTCTCCCGAGCCGTCGCAGCCCGCGTCGTGCACGCGGATCGCCTCGGCGACGAGCCACGGCGTTCCCGCCGTCAGAGCGAGGATCGCTTCGACGCACGCGTCTCCGAGGCCGGGCAGCTCGGCCAGGTCGTGGTGGCTCAGATGACCGAGCACGACAGCGGGGTGCGCGCGCTCGATGGTGTCGGCGAGCTGACGCATCACGGCGGTGCGAGGCCAGGGCCGGGAGGCCACGACGATCTGCGCAGACGGATCGGCGAGCCAGTCGATCAGCGAGCCGAGCCTGCGTTCGTCGAGCCGGTGCGCATCGTCGACGAAGAGAACATCGGCGCCATCGAGTTCGGCGGGATCGGAGTTCGCCCGAAGGAGGGCCGACGTCACCCCGCGGTCGGTCAGTCGCCGGCGGGCGTGGCGCAGCAGGAGCGTCTTGCCGGAGCCGGCCGGACCGGTGATGATCGCCCGGCGCGGTTCGTCCCCGGAGTCGATCAGCGCATCGAGCTGCGCGCGCGCGGCACCGCCCCACACGGGGGCGACGGATCCGAGCGTTGCGAGGTCGAAAGGGCGTGACGGTGTCATGACGTTTCCCCCAGTCATCCGCGTCAGACGGCCGAGGCGGTCTCGGTGGGGGTGCTCTCCGGTGCCGGAGCCGGAGCCTCGGTAGCCGGCGGTGTCTCCACCGTGGGCTCGGGGTCGGGTGTGACGGGCGGGGTCGACGGCTCCTGCGTGGGTTCGGTCGTCGGCGGCGTGGTGACCGGCGGTGTGCTCGGTTCCTGGGTCGGCGTCGTGGTCGGGGTCGTCGTCGGCGTGCTCGGCGTCGTCGTCGGGGTGGTCGAGCCGCCACCGGTCGAACCGCTCGGCGTGCTCGGTTGTCCGGTCGACGGGCTGCCGCCCGAGCCCGTGGCGGGGTTCGAGTTCGAACCCGCCTGGTTCGACGTCGAGGGGTTCGTCGCTGCGTTCGGCTTGCCGGAGGCGCGCGTCGGCGTCTTGGAGGTGTTCGACTTCGAGGTGTTCGTCTTGGGCTTCTGCGCAGAGTTGTTGGGTGAGGACGGCGCGGCGATCTCGAGAACCGGGACGTCGCTGATCGGTGCGTTGACGCCGAAGGGCGTCTCGACGATCTCATCGTCGGAACCCATCGCGGAGAGGCTGCCGGCGGCGAGGGCGTCGTTGAAGAACGCGGCGCCCGAGCCGGAGGCCAGTACCGGCTGATCGGCATTGCCCGCCAGGGCGGCGACGCCCGAGAGCGTCACACCCGCCGCAAGGACGACGACGCCCACCGTGACGGCCGCGGCGGCGGGTCCGCGTCCGAACCAGCGGACGCGAGACTTCTGCTGAGGCCGGGGTGCGGGTACGTGCCGGGCATCGTCGAGCAGCGTCGACAGCTCTTCGGCGGGGTCGGCCTGCGCGCGGGCGAGTGCCGGGGGGAGCTCCTCGCCCTCGAACTCGGCGGCCGCGGCGCGAGCGGCACCGAACGCGACGACGGCTTTCGGGTCTGCGTCGACGGCGATCGCGACGTCGACGCGCTCGGAGAGCAGCTGGGCGACGCGGGGGATGCGCGACGAACCGCCCACGAGGAGGATCGCGTCGAGGCGATCCGCGCGGACGGACGCCGATTCGATCGACTGCTCGAGAGCGTCGGTCGTGCGCTCGATCTGCGCCTCGATCATCGCCTCGAACTCAGCGCGGGTCACGCGCACCGAGGTCGAGCGCCCCCCGAGCAGCACGGGGATTACGGTCTCCGAGTCGAACGAGAGCGACTCCTTCGCATCGACGCACTCCCGGCGGAGGGCGGCGAGGGCGACCCGTGCTCCCGGGTCGGTGGCCAGGACGTCCGCGGAGATCCCCGCGGCCGTCATCACGTGCCGCAGGAGCAGGTCGTCGAAGTCTGCGCCGCCGACGTCGGACAGACCCGACGCGGGGGAGACGATCCGCAGCGCGCCCTTCTTGTCCTTGCGCACGACGACGGCGTCGAACGTGCCGCCGCCGAGGTCGTAGACCGCGAGCGCCCGACCGGTCTCGAGCGGATTGACGTGGTCGTAGTGACGCGCCGCAGCCTCCGGCTCGGGAATGAGGTTCACATCTCGCCAGCCCTCGTGGGCGATGGCGGCGCCGACGCGCTCGGAGCGGTACTCGCCCCAGGCGGCGGGAACGGTCACGCTGATCGCCGACGGTGAACGGCCTTCGCGCTCGATCACCGTCTCGGTGACCCAGGTCACCACGTGCGCGTAGAGCTGCTCGGCGGTGAAGCTCTGATCGCCCGCGACGACGGGCACGTCGTCGCCGACGCGCCTCTTGAACTCGCGGATGAGTCTGTCGGGCTGTGTCAGCCCACGGCGCTCCGCGGCATCGCCGAAGAGCAGGCCGCTCTCGCCGACGAACACCGCCGTCGACGCATGGTCGGAGTGCCTTCCCAAGGGCACCGAAGTGACTGTCGTCATTCCCCCGGAATGCTGCGAGACAGCCGCAGCCGTCCGAGTCATTCCCACATCGATCGCAAGAAAATATGGAGCACGCATGTAACCGAATTCCCCCTCGACGAGCGCGCGCTAACGCCTCGCCAAGAAACCGAAGCACCATAGCTTCGGGTTCTCTTCCAGTGCCGGATCGTGCCCCTTACGACTCCGACGTCGTTTGGACATGATTACACACGCCCGCGGAGGAGAAAAGGGGGGTAGCGCTCGGGGCGCACGATATGCAATACGCGGTCACATCAGGACGCGCACTGGCACTCGCGTTGCGAGAGTGCCAGCACTTCCCTAGACTCGGGTTTAGCACTCTCCCCGTGTGGGTGCTAATGAGTCTTCCGTACCGAAGCGTCAAGAAAGAAGAGGTAGACCGTGTCGGTTTCCATCAAGCCGCTCGAAGACCGCATCGTCATCCAGCAGGTCGAGGCTGAGCAGACCACGGCGAGTGGTCTCGTCATCCCCGACACCGCCAAGGAGAAGCCCCAGGAGGGCGAGGTCGTGGCTGTCGGCCCCGGCCGCATCGACGACAACGGCAACCGTGTTCCGATCGACGTCGCCGTCGGCGACCGCGTCATCTACAGCAAGTACGGCGGCACCGAAGTGAAGTTCGGCGCCGACGACTACCTCGTGCTCTCGGCGCGCGACGTCCTGGCGGTCGTCGTCCGCTGATCGTCTCCTCGTGAGTCGGGAAAGGCCCGGATGCTTCGGCATCCGGGCCTTTCTGCGCGCGACGAACACACGCACGTGCCGTGTGGGGCGGTTCCTCCGTTGCAAGGGGCGCGTACGAAGGAACCGTCGTGATTGTTTCGGCGCCGACGGTCGATCGGATTGACCCCGCCGCGGGCCTAGGCTGGCAGCGTGAACGACCGTGCCGGTGCTTCCCTGACCGCGACGCGGACCCCCTCCCGTGAGATCGCGATCGGCGGCGTCTACGCCTTCGTCGCCTACCTCCTCTGGGGATTCCTGCCTCTCTACTTCCTGACCCTCGCGCCCACCGGCGCCTGGGAGGTCGTCGCCTGGCGGATCGTGCTCTCCCTGGCGTTCTGCGCCATCCTGCTCTTCGTCGTCCGCGGCTGGTCTGCGCTCTGGCGGATCGTCCGGCAGCCCCGACTCCTCGGGCTGACCGCCCTCGCCGGAGCACTCATCTACGTCAACTGGCAGGTGTTCCTCCTCGGCACGCTGAGCGGTCACGTCATCGAGACGAGCCTCGGATACTTCATCAATCCGATCGTCACGGTGCTGCTCGGGGTCCTCGTTCTGCGGGAGCGACTGCGCATCACGCAGTGGATCGCCATCGGCATCGCCGTGGTGGCGGTGCTCGTCATCGTCGTGGGCTACGGCACGTTCCCCTGGATCGCGCTGTCGCTGGCCTGCTCCTTCGGGCTCTACGGCCTCGTGAAGAAGAAGATCGGACCGGCCGTCGACGCCGTCAGCGGCCTCACGCTCGAATCCTTCTGGCTGTTCCCCATCGCGATCATCCAGCTGTGCGTCGTCGCGGCCACGAGCGGGCTCACCCTCTTCACCGCCGGTGCCGGCCATGCGGCGCTTCTGCTCATGGCGGGCGTGTTCACCGCGACCCCTCTCCTCTTCTTCGCGGCGGGCACCCGGCGCGCGCCCCTCACCCTGGTCGGGCTCCTGCAGTTCGTCGCGCCCGTGCTGCAGTTCGTCACCGGGGCCTGGCTGCTCGGCGAGCCCATGCCGTTCGAGCGGTGGGTCGGGTTCGCGCTGGTGTGGGTGGCGCTGGCCGTCCTGACCGTGGACTCGCTCATCGCCGCGCGGCGCGGCCGGGCCGCCGTCTCGGATGTCGCCGAGCTGACCTGATCTCCGCCGCGGCGCCGCGCGCAGCGTCCGTCGAATGTGCCCGATTCCGCCCGGAGAGCCCGAAATCGGGGTCTCGCCCGGCCGAAACGGGCACTTTCGACGTTTCGCGAGGGTCGGCGCATAACGATTAGGTCGCGTTACACATCGTTAACGAACGGCAACACTGCCGAGACGAACGGCCGAATAGGTTTAGGGCACTGGGCCGGTCCCCGAATCGCGCCCGCAATCATTCACAGCAAGGAGCAACATGAGCGTCATTTCACGTTCGCGTGCCGGCAAGGTCCTGGGCGGCATCGCCCTGGTCGGTGTCAGTGCGCTCGTCCTGGCCGGCTGTGCCGGTGGCGGCGGAACCGCGGAGTCGTCGTCGCCCAACGCAGAGGTTGGTGGAGACCTGACGCTGAAGATCGGCACCGCGCTTCCGCAGACCGGCAACCTGGCCTTCCTCGGCCCGCCCGAAGAGGCTGGCGTCGCCTACGCGGAGTCCCTCATCAACGCCGAGACCGCTACGACGGGTCTCACGCTGGAGACCGTCTACGGCGACTCCGGTGACACCGACAACAAGGCCTACGAGACCACGATCCCGCGCCTCCTGGGCGAGGACGTCTCGGCGATCATCGGAGCGGCGTCCTCGGGAACGTCGCTGCAGTTCATCGACCAGGTCGTCGGTGCAGGCGTCATCCAGTTCTCCCCGGCTAACACCTCGGACGCGTTCACGACCTACGACGACAAGGGGCTGTACTTCCGCACCGCCCCGTCGGACGTCCTGCAGGGCGAGGTGCTGGGTAACCTCATCGCCGAGGGCGGCGCTCAGACGCTCGGCCTCATCGTTCTGAACGACTCGTACGGCACCGGTCTCGCCAAGTACGTCTCCGAGGCCTTCGAGGCCGCCGGCGGCGAGGTCGTCGCGGAGTCGACCTACAACACGGGTGACACCACGTTCGACTCGCAGATCAGCGAGGTCCTCGCGGCCGCGCCCGATGCGATCGCTCTGATCACCTTCGACGAGGTCTCGACGATCCTGCCGAGCCTGTTCGGTCAGTTCCCCTCCGACGGTCTCTACTTCGTCGACGGCAACCTGAAGAACTTCGGCGAGGCGTTCCCCGCCGGCTCCCTCACGGGTGCCAAGGGCACGCTGCCGGGTCTGTCGATCGACTCGATCGGCGACTTCACGTCGGCGCTCGACGAGTTCCAGGCCGCCGAGGGGCGCCCCGCGCTCGAGGACTACAGCTACGCGGCGGAGTCGTTCGACGCCACCGTGCTGCTCGCTCTCGCATCCCTCGCGGCCGGTTCGACCGACTCCGAGGCCATCGCGGCGAAGCTGCAGGAGGTCTCCGGCGGTTCGGGTGACGGCACGAAGTGCGAGTCGTACGCCGACTGCGCCGCGATCATCCTCGACGGTGGCACGGCCGACTACGACGGCATCTCGGGTCCGATCACGTTCGACGAGGTCGGCGACCCGACCGAGGCGTCGATCGGCATCTACGAGTTCGGCGAAGACAACAACTACGTCGCATACGAGGGCTGATCCTCAGCATCCGCTCGAAAGGAAGGGCCCCGGTCTTCGGACCGGGGCCCTTCCCCGTGCGTGCGGCTCTACCCGGCGAGTACGCCGCGCTCTGCCCTGACCGCGCTGCCTGCACCCGCACGAACTCAGGCTCAGAGGGCAGCGGACAGGCGACACGCACCTCCCCGGGGCGCGGCGGCACGCGCATGAAACTGCCATCCGAACCCTGTCGGGCCGGATGGCAGGTTCGTGACGGCTAGACGCCGAGCGTGCCGAGGTAGAGCTCGGTGACCTTCGGGTCGTTCAGCAGCTCGCGACCCGTGCCGGTGTAGGCATCACGGCCCTGGTCGAGCACGTAGCCGCGGTCGCAGATCTGCAGGCATCGGCGGGCGTTCTGCTCGACCATGATGCAGGTCACGCCGGCCTTGTTGATCTCGGAGACGCGGATGAACGCCTCGTCCTGGCGGACGGGGGAGAGACCCGCCGACGGCTCGTCGAGGAGCAGTACCTTCGGGTCCATCATCAGCGCGCGGCTCATGGCCACCATCTGGCGCTCGCCGCCCGAGAGCGACCCCGCGCGCTGCTTCAGACGCTTGCCCAGCTCGGCGAAGATGCCGGTGACGAACTCGAGCCGCTCCTTGTAGATCTTGGGGTTCTGGTAGAGCCCCATCTGCAGGTTCTCTTCGATCGTGAGGCTGGGGAAGACGTTGTTGGTCTGGGGGATGAATCCCACGCCGCGACGCACCAGCTTGTCGGCCTTCAGCCCCGTGATGTCGTCGCCCTGGAGCGAGATGGTGCCGCCGCGGACGTTCACCTGTCCGAAGATGGCCTTCAGCAGCGTCGACTTGCCCGCGCCGTTCGGCCCGATGATGCCGATGAGCTCGCCCTGCTCGGCGACGAGCGAGCAGCCGTTGAGGATGTTCACCCCGGGCAGGTATCCGGCGTGGACGTTGTCGACGGCCACGACGGGCGTGGCGGTGGCGGTGGCGCTCATGCGCGGTTCCCTTCGTCTTCGGCCACGCCTTCTTCGACGAGGACCGTCGCGTCGGCGTCGACGGATGCTTCGGCGTCGGTGGTCGGGTCGGCATCGACGACCGCGACACGGCCCGTGACGACACCCAGGTCGAGGTCCTGGTGGGCGCCGAGGTAGGCGTCGATCACGGCGGGGTTCTTCATCACCGAGAGCGGATCTCCCTCGGCGACGATGCGACCCTCCGCCATCACGACGACCCAGTCCGCGATGTGGCGGACCATGTGCATGTCGTGCTCGACGAAGAGCACGGTCATGCCGAGGTCTTTCAGGTCGAGGATGTGGTCGAGGAGCGACTGCGTCAGGGCGGGGTTCACGCCGGCCATCGGCTCGTCGAGCATGACCAGGGTCGGATCGGTCATGAGCGACCGCGCCATCTCGAGGAGCTTGCGCTGCCCGCCCGAGAGGGATGCGGCGAAGTCGTCGGCCTTGGCGTCGAGCTTGAACTTCGCGAGGAGCTTCATGGCCCGCTCTTCGATCTCGTCGTCCTGCTTGCGCCAGATCGCGGGGATGAGCCCCTGCCAGAAGTTCTCGCCGCGCTGCTTGCGTGCGCCGAGCTTCATGTTGTCGATCACGGTGAGCAGCCCGAGCGCTTTGGTGAGCTGGAAGGTGCGTACGAGGCCCATCCGCGACACCCGGTAGGCGGGGATCCCCGAGAGCGACTTGCCCTCGAACGTCCACGACCCGCTGTTGGGCTTGTCGAAGCCGGTCAGGAGGTTGAAGAGGGTGGTCTTCCCCGCACCGTTCGGGCCGATGAGGGCGGTGATGGCGCCGCGGGGGACCTCGAGGTGCTCGACGTCGACCGCGGTCACACCCCCGAACGACCGGGTGATCCCGTCGGCCACGATGATCGGGTCGACCTTCTTGACGCCCGGGACGGCCTCTCCGACGTGCAGGCCGGTGGCCTTCGCGCGCGGAGTGGGCGCGGTGAGGGGGGCGGGCTCGAGCGGAGCGTCGCTGGGGGAGGCGCTATTTGACAAAGGTCAGCTCCTTCTTGTTGCCGAGGATTCCCTGCGGCATGAAGATCACGAGCAGCATGAGCGCCACACCCACGAGGATGAAGCGCACCGTTCCCGCCTGGATCTCCGACATGAACGGGAGGATGCCCGCGCCCACGAGAGCGGGGAGGACGTTCGAGAGGAAGGTCTGCAGCACCCAGAAGATCAGCGATCCCAGGAGTGGTCCGAAGACCGTCGCCGCGCCGCCGAGGAGGAGCGCGGTCCAGACGAAGAAGGTCAGCGACGTGACGTAGACACCGGGGCTCACGGCCGAGGGCAGCGCGTAGACGATGCCGCCCGCCGCGGCGAGGACCCCGCCGAGCACGAGCGCCTGCAGCTTGTAGGAGAAGACGTTCTTGCCGAGCGAGCGCACGGCGTCCTCATCCTCGCGGATGCCCTTGAGCACGCGACCCCAGGGGCTCCGGGTGACCATCCACACGACGAGGGCTGCGATGGCGAGGGTGACGAGGCCCGTGATGCGCACCCACCAGTCGGTCTCGTTGTAGGTGAACGGACCGAAGCCGTAGGTGCCGGCCGGGATCGGGTTCGACGACCGGAAGCTCTGGTGGTAGCCGCTCAGGCCGTCCGCCGAACCGGTGACGTCTTCGAAAGCCGTCGTGAGGAACAGCAGACGCACGACCTCCGCGGCGGCGATGGTGACGATCGCGAGATAGTCGCCGCGCAATCTCAGCGTGGGTATGCCGAGGATGAGGGCGAACACGGCGGAGGCGACGAGTCCGATGAGGGCTGCGAGCCACCACGGGAGTCCGAAGCTCAGGACGGAGATGGCGTACCCGTAGGCGCCGATCGCCATGAAGCCGGCGATACCCATGTTGATGAGGCCGCCGTAGCCGAAGTGCACGGCCAGGCCGAGAGCTGCGAGCGCATAGCCGAGCGTGGCCGGGCTGAGGATCGAGGATGCGGTGTTCGAGAGGATCTGGAGCCAGTCCATGATTCGCGCCTAACCTATTCTTTCGCGGCGGCCGAGGATGCCCTGCGGGCGGAACAGCAGGATCACGATGAGGACGACCAGCGCCGTGGCGTACTTCAGATCCGAGGGGACGCCGAACAGGGTCGAGACCTCGACGAGGAGGCCGACGATGATCGAGCCGACGAGCGCGCCGAGCGCGGTACCGAGCCCGCCGAGGGTGACGGCCGCGAACATGAGCAGCAGCACCTGCGCACCCATGTCCCACTTGATGCCCGGGCGGTAATAGGCGTAGAGCACACCGGAGAGGGCCGCGAGGCCCCCCGCGACGACCCAGACGACCCGCACGACGTAGTCCACGTCGATGCCCGATGCCGAGGCGAGCGACGGGTTGTCGGAGATGGCACGAGTGGCCTTCCCGAGTCGCGAGAACGTGAGCCAGAGGGCGAACGCGACGATGACGACGATCGAGATGGCGATGGAGACCATGTCGATCACGCTCAGCTGCACGACCCCGAACAGCGGGATCTTCGGCTCGGACGCGTACGGCAGCTGGCTCGTGCCGCCGCCGATGAAGTACTGGAAGACGTACCGCATGGCCAACGAGAGGCCGATGCTGACGATCATCAGCTGGACGGCTCCGACCCGCTTTCGCCGGAGTGGTCGCCACAGGATCATGTCGAGGATGAGTCCCAACGCGCCGCCGAGGATGACGGCGAGGGGGAAGCCCAGCCATACGGGGAGCGCGAGTGTCGCGGGCCCCACGAGGAACAGGGCGATGACGGCGCCGAAGGTGACCATCTCGCCGTGGGCGAAGTTCGAGATGCCCGTCGTGCCGAACACCAGGGAGAGCCCGACCGCCGCGAGGGCCAGCATGAGGCCGAAGCTGAGGCCCTGGACGACGCGCTGCACGAGCTGATCCGCGAAGCCGGTGACGCTGCGCTCTCCCTCGCCGATGAAGAAGTTGACGCTGACGCGACCGCCGGCCCCCATCTCCGCTTCCTTGACGTTCGGGCTGTCGTCCTCGGGATCGACCACCGCGATGCCGTCGGGGAGGGTCGTCTCGTCGAGCGTGACGACGTACTCCTCGCCCCGCTCGGGTACGCCGACGCGCCATTGGCCTTCCGCGTCGGTCTCGACCTCCTGCTCGCCGCCGGGGCCCGTCACGACGAGCACGACGCCCTCCAGGGGCGCCCCGTCGAGCTGAACGTTGCCGCTGATGCGGTAGGGGTCGTCCTCGGCCGCGTGCGCCGGCGTCACACCGGCGAAAAGCCCGAGCAGAGTCAGCATCAGTGCGATGACTGCTGGGATGACTCCCGCGCGAACTCGTGGTGGCGCGGTGGTGGTGGGTCTCACGGATCCTCCAGTCGGGGGCGCCGACATCGAGTCGCATCGGCAATGATGAAGACGTTACGAGCGTAATGTGTCGTCGGTGTTTCACAGCGAAACCCGAAGATCGCACGAACGCTGAGGGGAATACTAGGTCGGTCACGGTCGTGCCGGGGTATTTCCGGGAATGAACACGTAGGCCGCGCGTTTAGAATCGATACCGGCGCGTGTGAAGCGCACCGGCCGTCGTCGTCCTTTCGAGCAACGCGCCGCGCGCGCAGGAGAACGAGAACCATGGAGCACAACGACCCCTTCGGATTCGTAGGTCTCACCTACGACGACGTCCTCCTCCTTCCGGGACACACGGACGTGATCCCCAGCGAGGCCGACACCTCTTCGCGGGTGTCGCGGCGCATCACGGTGGCGACACCGCTGCTCTCGAGCGCGATGGACACCGTAACCGAGGCGCGTCTCGCCATCGCGATCGCGCGCGAGGGCGGTTTGGGCATCATCCACCGCAACCTCTCGATCGAAGACCAGGCGGCGCACGTCGACCGCGTCAAGCGCAGCGAGTCGGGCATGATCTCCGACCCGATCACCACGACCGCCGACGCCACGATCGAGGAGGTCAACGACCTCTGCGCGAAGTACCGCATCTCCGGTCTGCCCGTCGTCGACGACGACGGCCGCCTCGTCGGGATCGTCACCAACCGCGACATGCGCTTCGTCTCGGGCTTCGAGCGCCAGACCACGCTCGTCAAGGACGTCATGACGACCGAGGGCCTCATCACCGGCCCCGTCGGCATCAGTGCGAACGAGGTCATCGCGACGTTCGCGAAGCACCGCGTCGAGAAGCTCCCGCTCGTCGACGACGACGGCAAGCTCGCCGGACTCATCACGATCAAAGACTTCGACAAGAGCGAGAAGTACCCCCTCGCCACCAAGGACGAGCACGGCCGTCTCCGCGTCGGCGCGGCGATCGGCTTCTTCGGCGACGCGTGGGAGCGCGCCGAGGCCCTCCGCGACGCGGGCGTCGATGCGCTCGTCGTCGACACCGCCAACGGCCAGTCGGCCGGCGTGATCGATCTGGTCCGCCGGCTCAAAGCCGACCCGACGTTCGACCACATCGACGTCATCGGCGGCAACGTCGCCACCCGGGAGGGTGCGCAGGCGCTCGTCGACGCGGGCGTGGACGCGGTGAAGGTGGGCGTCGGACCGGGCTCCATCTGCACCACCCGCGTGGTCGCCGGTGTCGGCGTTCCGCAGGTCACCGCCGTCTACGAAGCATCCCTCGCTGCCCGTGAGGCGGGCGTGCCGGTGATCGCCGACGGTGGTCTGCAGTACTCGGGCGACATCGCCAAGGCCCTCGTCGCCGGTGCCGACACCGTGATGCTGGGCTCGCTCCTCGCCGGAACCGACGAGTCGCCCGGCGAGATCGTCTTCCAGGGCGGGAAGCAGTTCAAGCAGTACCGCGGGATGGGCTCCCTCGGAGCCATGCAGACGCGCGGCAAGAAGACGTCGTACTCGAAGGACCGGTACTTCCAGGCCGACGTCCCCAGCGACGACAAGCTCATCCCCGAAGGCATCGAGGGGCAGGTCGCGTACCGCGGCCCCGTCGCCGCGGTCGCCTATCAGCTCGTCGGAGGCCTGCGGCAGTCGATGTTCTACGTCGGCGCCCGCACGATCGACGAGCTGAAGGCCAAGGGGAAGTTCGTCCGCATCACCGCGGCAGGTCTGAAGGAGTCGCACCCGCATGACGTGCAGATCGTCGTCGAGGCGCCCAACTACAAGAAGTAGCGGCGCTACGCTGTGCGGATGTTCGCGCGGCGTACGCATCCGGATGCCACCCAATCGACGGGTCGGCTCGAGGCTTTCACCGACGGGGTGTTCGCCATCGCGGCGACCCTGCTCGTGCTCGATCTGACGTCGCACTCGATCGGGACGGTGGCGTCGGACGGCGACCTGCTCGCCGGCCTGCGCGACATGAGCGGGCTGTTCCTCAACTTCGTGCTGAGCTTCGTGCTGCTGTGCCTGCTGTGGATGACACACACGCAGCAGTTCGAGAACGTCGCCCGCGTCGACGGCGTGATCGTCTGGCTCAACAACGCCCGGCTGCTGTTCATCGTGCTCATCCCGTTCGTGACGGGGCTCACCACGGAGTACTCGGCGTTCCTCATCGGCCGGGTCGTGATGCCCGTGACGTTCTTCTTCGCCGTCGTGATCAGCTGGCTGCAGTGGATGTGGGCCTGTCGCCACAGGGAACGAATGCTGCCGGACCTCACCGACGTCCAGGCCGCCGCGATCGGGCGGGCCGGGCTGAGCGCCGCGATCATCTCCGTCGCCGTCATCGCACTGTCCACCGTCGCGGGGTCGATCGCGTTCGTGCTCTTCTTCCTCGATCCGGTCGTCACCCGGCTGCTGCAGCGCGGTCTCCCGCGCGACTCCGCCGCATCCTGACTCCGCGCGAGACACCCGAATCGGCCCCGACGCGCCGCCTGGCGGTGGGTCTCGGCCGATTGCGGTGTTTCGGCGGGGCCCGGGGGGATGCCAGGCGGCGCGGGTAGGCTGGGAGGGTGAGTATGGAGATCGATCTCGGCCGCGCCAAGCGCGCTCGCCGCGCCTACACGTTCGACGACATCGCGGTCGTGCCGTCGCGGCGCACGCGCAACCCCGAAGACGTCTCGACGGCGTGGACGATCGACGCGTTCCAGTTCTCGATCCCCGTGCTCGGCGCGCCGATGGACTCCGTCGTCAGCCCGCGCACCGCGATCATGCTCGGTCAGCTCGGCGGCCTCGGCGTGCTCGACCTCGAGGGGCTGTGGACGCGGTACGACGACCCCGAGCCGCTGCTGGCCGAGATCGCGTCGCTCGGCGACGGCGAGGCCACCCGCCGCATGCAGGAGCTCTACGCCGAGCCCATCAAGCCGGAGCTCGTGCGCGATCGCCTCGCCGAGATCCGCGCCGCCGGCGTCACCGTCGCGGGTTCGCTCACCCCGCAGCGCACGCAGGACCTCTACGAGACCGTCGTCGCCGCCGGCGTCGATCTCTTCGTCATCCGCGGCACCACGGTCTCGGCCGAGCACGTGTCATCGGTCGACCAGCCGCTGAACCTCAAGAAGTTCATCTACGACCTCGACGTTCCCGTCATCGTCGGCGGTGCGGCGACCTACACGGCCGCCCTGCACCTCATGCGCACGGGCGCCGCGGGCGTGCTGGTGGGCTTCGGCGGAGGCGCGGCATCGACGACGCGCGCCACCCTGGGGCTGCACGCGCCGATGGCGACTGCCGTCGCCGACGTCGCCGGCGCTCGCCGCGACTACCTCGACGAGTCGGGCGGACGCTACGTGCACGTCATCGCCGACGGGGGAGTCGGCACCTCGGGCGACATCGTCAAGGCGCTCGCGATGGGTGCCGACGCCGTCATGCTCGGCGTCGCGCTCGCGCGAGCGACCGACGCTCCGGGACACGGCTACCACTGGGGCCCCGAGGCGCATCACCCCCAGCTCCCGCGCGGGCGCCGTGTGCGCGTGTCGCAGGTCGGTCCTCTGGAGGAAGTGCTCTACGGACCGGCGCCGGTGGCCGACGGCACGGCGAACCTCATCGGAGCGCTTCGCAAGTCCATGGCGACCACGGGGTACTCCGACCTCAAGGAGTTCCAGCGCGTGGAGGTCGTCGTCGCGCCCTACGGCCACTGATGACCGACACGACTCCGAGCGCACCGCGTGACGACGCATCCATCACCGCGTCGCTGATCGACTCCGTCAAGGCCTACGCCCCGACGCTGCGCGAGGTCATGCTCCGGCCGCGGTGGATCGGCGTGCTCGCCGTCTGCCTCGTCGTGGCCGGCGTCTTCGCCTGGCTGGGCCAGTGGCAGCTCAGCCGAGCCATCGACACGTCGCCGCCCCCGCCGGGGTCGACCGAGGTCGTGCGGCCGCTCGATGATGTCGTCGCGCCGGGCGACTACCTCGAAGAGCCCCTCGTGGGGCAGCGGGTCGACGTCTCGGGCACGTGGGTTCCCGACGACTTCATCGTCGTCTCGTCCCGCTTCAACGACGGAGTCGAGGGGTACTGGGTCACCGGTCAGCTGCGCGTCACCGACTCGCCGTCGCCGGTGTCCCTGGCCGTCGCGGTCGGATGGACGAGCGACAAGGCCCAGGCCGAGGCCGCCGCATCCGACCTGTCGGCGCAGGCCGCGGCATCCCCGGCACTCGTGGATCTGACGGGGCGCATCATCTCGGACGAGGGTGCGGCCGTTCCCGCCAAGACCGACCCGCAGGAGATCCCGAGGATGTCGCCCGCCGCCCTGCTGTCGCGGTGGCACGACACGGCCGACCTCGAGGTCTACCGCCCCTACCTGACGGCGGCCGAGCCGATGGGCGGGCTCGAGGCGATCTCGTCGCCCGCGCCCGCCGAGGGCTCCAACGTCAACTGGCTCAACATCTTCTACGCGGCCGAGTGGGCCGTGTTCGCGGGCTTCGCGTTCTACCTCTGGTACCGCCTGGCGCGTGACGCGTGGGAGAAGGAGATCGAAGACCTCGAGGATGCTGCGGGGGAGACCGCGGCGTAGGGGAACCGCCTCAGGGCGTGTCGAGTCCTAGTCGGTGCAGGTCGGCCGTCGTGATCCTCGAGGGGTCCCCGCCGAGGCGGTCGACCTCGTCCCGGAGGTCGCGAACCTCATCGGTGAGAGCGCTGATGGCCGTCTGAGCGTGGTGGAGGGCGACGGCGAGCATCCGCACGGGATTCTCGTCGTCCTCGACGTGGCCGACGACCGGCATGGCCACGGACTCACCGTCCAGGGCGGTCGCGATGAGCGCCGAATTCTGCTCGGCGAGATGCAGGTTGTCGGTCACGGTTTCTCCCAGGGGAAGGCTGCAGCGAGAATCCCACGTCGTGCCGAGCATGGGGCTCGGGGCGAGCAGTCTGCGGGGTTCAGCCGGGGGCTGGGGCTTGGGGTGAGGCTACTCGCCTTCCGCCTCCTCCGAGGGCGATCGTCGTGATCCCATAGAAGAGTCCCAGCAGATGCCTCGACGAGTCAGCCCCGGATGAACGGCGGGTGTCGCACCGGCGAACGACGGGGGCTTCACGCGGGGCGGCGAGACTGCCCCGAGACCAACGATCTTCGATGCAGATGAATGTTGTCGGAACGGGTGCCGGATCTCCCCGATCCGCCGCGGGCGGGCTCTCGCTCCCCGCCACAATCGGGGTGAACCCGCTACCCGAGCGGGCCGGCGCCTCCGTGCGCTCTCCTGCCGGTCTTGATCCGGCCCATTCGAGAGGTGTTCCGCGTGCCTCGATTCGCGCGTCCCGCAATGATCACGGCCGGCTGCCTGGCCGTCGTGATCGGACTGACAAGTTTCGGAGGCGGCGTCGCCGTCGCCGCCGGGGGAGGCCTCGCGCCACCCGCCGTCGACCCCAAGACCGTCCACGCGCCCACCGCGGTGCCCGACCGCGTGATCCTCACCCCGACGGCGACGCCGACGACGAGCCAGTCGGTGACCTGGCGCACCTCCGACGCGGTCACCACGCCTCGCGTCGAATGGGCCCTGAGCGGACCCAGCACACCCACGGACGTGCAGTCGATCGACGCGGCGTCGACCGTCCGGTACGACGCCGACCTCGGTTACCAGGTCGCGCACCACACCGCGACGATCGCGGGACTCGCGGCCGAGACCACGTACATCTATCGCGTCGGCGACGGGGAGACATGGGGGGAGTGGCTCGAGTTCACCACCGCGAGCGAGACCCCCGGCGACTTCAGCTTCCTCGTGCAGGGCGACGCGCAGAACGACAACAAGGCCTACACCTCGCGCACCTTCCGAGCAGCCTTCGAGGCCCGGCCGTACGCGCGGGCCGTCGTCCACGCCGGCGACCTCATCGACACCGACAACAGCGACGCCGAGTGGGGCGAGTGGCACGAGGCCGCGGCCTTCTCGAACCAGTACCTCAACGTGCTGGCCGCGACCGGCAACCACGAGTACTGGCCGTCCGACGTGCTCTCGCGCAACTGGCGCGCACAGTTCGAGTACCCGTTGAACGGGCCCGCGTCGCAGCCGACCCTGAGCGAGACCGTCTACTACGTCGACTACCAGGGCGTGCGGTTCATCACCCTCGACTCGACGCAGGCCGGTGCCACCGCCGCGCGCGACGCGCAGACAGCGTGGCTCGACGCGGTGCTGGCCGACAACCCGAACCGGTGGACGGTCGTGACGTTCCACCACCCGATCTACTCGGTCACGAGCGGCCGTGACAACGCGGTGCTCCGCAACGCCTGGCAGCCGCTCTTCGAGAAGTACGACGTCGACCTGGTCGTGCAGGGTCATGACCACGCCTACGGCCGAGGCAACCTCGTCGCGAACGAGCAGAATCTGCCCGAGGGTGCCGACCCCGCCAAGAGCCACACGGGTCCCGTCTATCTCGTGAGCGTGGCCGGGCCGAAGATGTACGTCCCCGACCCGGCGGGCGCGAACAACTGGACCGCGAACGGCGCGAACCTCCGTGTCGTCGGCCGTGATGTGCAGTTGTTCCAGACGGTCGATGTGACCTCGGACGGCCGCATGCACGTCGAGGCGCGCACGGTCGACGGTGCTCTGTTCGACGCTTTCACGATCAAGAAGGATGCTGCGGGCACCAAGCTCGTGACCACCGATGACACCGCCTGGACGGGTGGGCCGGGGTCGACCCGCGACGGCGTCGCTGCTCCCGGCACCCCTGACCCGGAGCCGACCCCCGAGCCGACCCCCGAGCCGACCCCGGAGCCGACCTCGACGCCGGAGCCGACCTCCACGCCGCAACCGACCTCCACGCCGCAACCGACCTCGACCCCGGAGCCCACCTCGACGCCGGAGCCGACCGCGACGCCGGAGCCGACTAGCACCCCCGAGCCGACCACGGTTCCGACGCCGTCGACTCAGCCCACCACGACGCCGACCCCCGCACCCACCCCGGGTGGCGGCGGCACCGCGACGGCGATGATGGTCGGCGACAGCGTGGTGGCGCCGGGCGGTTCGCTCTCCGTCTCGGGCACCGGCTTCACCCCGGGCGAGCGCGTGGCGATCGAGCTGCACTCGACGCCGGTCACGCTCGCGCTGAGCACCGCCGACGCGACCGGGGCGATCGCCGCAGAGGTGACGATCCCGGCGGGCACCGAGCCCGGCGAGCACACGATCGTGCTGACCGGTCTCGACTCCGGCCGCACCGCGAGCGCGGCGATCACCGTCACGCAGGCGGCGACCGGGGCCGCGGCGGCCCTCCCCGCCACGGGGGCAGCGCTCCCCGTCGGCTTGATGGTCCTCGGCGGCGCGCTCGCCATCGGCGGCGGCATCGTCGTCGGCCGTTCCGTCCTCCGCAACCGAAAGGCCTCCTGATCATGGCTCGCTTCCGCACAGCCGGCCGCGTCCTGGCCGCCGGCGTCGCCTTCGGCGTCATCGCTGCGAGCGGCGTTCTCGTCGCCACGGCGCCCGCGTCCGCAGCATCCGTCCCCGCTGCGGAGCGCTACGCCCCGCACATCGTGCCCGACCGCATCACCCTGCTCCCCGGCGCCGATCCCACGACGCAGCAGGTCGTGTCGTGGCGATCGTCGACCGGGGTGCGGCAGGGCGTCGTCGAGTACCGCACGATGACGGCCGAGCCCTACCCGGGCGGGATCGTGGCGCTCGACGCGCAGCAGCGCGTCGAGCAGGTCACGAAGTTCGGCTACACGAACGTCGTGCACACCGCCACCCTTTCTGGCCTGCGCCCGGGCACCACCTACATGTACCGCGTCGGTGACGGCACGAACTTCAGCGAGTGGCAGGACTTCGACACCTCGGCCGCCGACGACGCCGACACGTTCTCGTTCCTGTACTTCGGCGACGTGCAGAACGGCATCCTCAGCGACGCCTCCCGGGTCGTCCGCAACGCCTTCCGCGACCGGCCGAACGCCGACCTCGTGCTGCAGGTCGGCGACCTGGTGAACGATGCCGAGGCCGACGATCAGTGGGGCGAACTGTACGAGGCGTTCTCCTACGGGCTCGGCACACAGGATCTCCTCACGACGCCGGGCAACCACGAGTACGAGGGTCGGCTGTCGCCGCAATGGGACAGCATGTACGCCTACCCCGACAACGGTCCGCAGGGCGAAGGAACGGTCTACGACGAACTCGACGGAACGGTGTACTACACCGACCACGAGGGCGTGCGATTCATCTCCTTGAACAGCAATGTCGTCTCCACCGAGGGGCTGAAGATCCAGGGCGACTGGCTGCAGAAGGTGCTCGATGAGAGCACCCAGCAGTGGACCGTCGTCTACTTCCACCACCCCGTGTACTCGCTCGACGAGGGGCGCAACAACCTCGGCATCCGTCAGGAGTGGGGCCCGATCTTCGAGCGCAACAACGTCGACCTGGTGCTCACGGGCCACGACCACGCCTACGGTCGCGGCAACCTGCTCGCGAACGAGCAGAACCTCCCCGCGGGGGCAGACCCCGAGTTGAGCTCGACAGGCCCCGTCTACGTCACGTCGAGCGTGGGATCGAAGTTCTACAACGCCGGTCCTCGTCACTGGAACGAGAACGAAGGACACCTGCGGCGCCTGGAGACCGGCCTGCAGACCTACCAGATGATCGACGTCAGCGGCGGAACGATGCGCTTCGAGTCGCGCACGGCCGACGGGAAGTTCTTCGACGGGTTCACGATCACCAAGAGCGGAGACTCGAAGCTCGTCGTCGACGGCGTCGAGCCGCAGGTCATCGACCCCGGTACGCCTTCCCCGTGCCTCGGCTGCGAGAACCCGAACCCGACCGATCCGACGGATCCGACCGACCCCGAGGTGCCCGCGGGCGAGTTCGACTACGAGCAGACCGCCCAGCTTGACGCGGTCATGCCCAACGGCACGGCGGATGCTGCGCACACGGCCGCGCTGCCCGCGGGTGCCGCCTACGACCAGAAGCGCGACGTGCTCTACCTCGGCGACCAGAACGGGCGGAAGATCTTCGAGATCGACCCCGACACCGACGCGGTGCTCCGCGAGATGACCCTGCCGGAGAACATCCGTGATCTCGGTATCGACGAGGAGAACAAGCTCCTCTACGTCGGACAGCAGAACAAGAACTGGGTCGTCGTCTCCATCGCCGATGAGTCGTTCGGGCAGGTCGTGCGGGGCCCGTACCCGATCATCGAGTCGCAGCGCTCGATCGACGTCGACCCGGCGAACGACTACGTCTACGTGGCCGTTCCCGCGCGCGGCGTGGAGGTCTTCCGGGCCTCGACCGGCGAGTCGCTCGGCGTGATCAACGGTACGAAGGACGCGTACTACGTCGCCGCCGACCCGAAGACGGGCACGATCGTCACCACGAAGTTCCAGGGGGTCGCGGGTACGCCCGACCTCCAGGCGTTCGCGGCGAACGACGGCTTCGCTCTCCTCTGGGAGAAGGAGGTGCGCGCGGGAGCCCGTCAGGTCGACATCGACAGCGAGCACGGGCTGCTCTACGTCGGGTACACGGGCACGTCGGCCGATCGCGGCGGCTTCTCGGTGCACGCGCTCAACAGCGGTGCGTCGCTGGTCGACAAGGTCGGTCCGGAGTTCGGCAAGGACGGCTACGGCATCGTCGTGGACGAGGAGGGCCAGCGGGTCTTCGTCGCCAACCGCGACTTCCGCCTCAACCCTCCGGGCGAGGAATTGGTGCCGTTCGCGGTCACCGAGAGCACGCGGATCGCAGAGCCCGAGGCCGAGACCTTCGCGTACGAGAGACTCACCGACCTCGACTCCGTGATGCCGAACAGCTCGACGGATGCGGCGCACAAAGCCGCTCTGCCGGCGGGCGTGGCGTACGACCAGACGCGCGACGTGCTCTACCTGGGCGACCAGAACTCGCGCCAGATCTTCGAGATCGACCCCGACAGCGATCAGGTGCGGCGATCGATGACCCTGCCGGAGAACATCCGAGATCTCGGCATCGATGAGGAGAAGCAGCTGCTGTACGTGGGTCAGCAGAACAAGAACTGGGTCGTGGTGTCGATCGCGGATGCCACGTTCGGCCAGGTCGTGCGGGGTCCGTACCCGATCATCGAGTCGCAGCGCTCGATCGACGTCGACCCGGCGAACGACTACGTCTACGTGGCCGTTCCCGCGCGCGGCGTGGAGGTCTTCCGGGCCTCGACCGGCGAGTCGCTCGGCGTGATCAACGGTACGAAGGACGCGTACTACGTCGCCGCCGA